>JAGNIU010000009.1 GCA_018000995.1 Bacteroidia bacterium | reverse complement strand
CCCTCCGCTACACAAGCCCTCAATTTTTGAGGGCTTTTTTTATGCAGAAAATATTTTGTGTTTCTAATTTACAGGCACAAAAAAAACCGATACACATTGTATCGGTTTTTTTATTTAATGGATTTGAATTTTATTTCATCAAGGTAACATGTCCTGTTAACTCGTGTCGTTTTTTCTGAGTATCAATTACAGTTACTTTCCAAACATAAACTGAGTTTTCAATTATTTTACCTTTTATAGTACCATCCCATCCTTTATTAATATCGTTCGATGTAAAGATTTGCTCACCCCAACGATCAAATATCTGCATATCGAATTTTTGGATGTAATAACCTTTAGCTTGGAAGATATCATTTAACCCATCACCATTTGGAGTAAACGCATTTGGTATATAGATTACATAATTAGGATTAATTACTACTAAACGTTGTGTTGTATCAGAACAACCATAACTGTTTTGTACAATTAAAGTAGTCATATAGCTTGTTGCATACTCATCACTATACATATGTGTTGGATGAATGTTTGTTGTATCAACAGGGCTCTTGTCTCCAAAATACCACCAGAATTTATTGTACGGACCACCACTTGTGTTATTGAAATTTACAATTGGTTCCAATACATCAGCTGTTTGAGGGTTAGCAAAATAATCTGCTACAGGAGTTGGCCATGCAGTGATATAGTTAGGTTTAATTTTGGTAGCCACACAGCCGCTATCTGAAATTGCAGTTAACTTTACAGTGTAAGTTCCTGCAGGATAAGTGTGAGTAAGATCAAAGTTTTGTCCAGTAACACCATCACCAACACTCCAAGAGTAAGTTGCTATACTTCCCAAAGTGATGAAAGAGTTGTTTGTAAAAATAACCGGTAACTTTTCACAACCCTGAACTTTGTCTGCAACAAAATCAACAACCGGAATTGCATTTACGTATACATTTACCGTAGTTGAATTCTTACAACCATAAGTTGTAGTTACTGTTAATCCTACCTGATGATTACCTGTAGTATTAAATAAATTCGTTGCACTTGGTCCGGTAGCATCTATAGTTGTATTACCATCTAAATCCCACTCCCATAAATTAATTACACCGTTATTTCCAATTGTGTAAGAATTATCCCAATAGTTTGTTAAATCACCTAAACAAGTTTTTGTGTATCCAAAACGTGCAATTGGATTAGAATAAACATTTACAGTTTTTACAATTGTATCAGAACAACCAACACTGGTAACACCAATTAAAGTCACATTAAAATTACCACTTGTAGGATAAGTTAAGGTAGGCGATTGCGTTGTATTATCTACGGAACCATTGGTAGTGAAATCCCAATACCAATTGGTCATAGTATTACCATTTGCATTAGTAGTATTATTAAAATTAGTGGAAGCTCCTTCACAAATATTATTGAAGCTAAAGTCAACAACCGGTAAACCATTTACAGTTACGTTTTGCGTTATACTATCCTTACAACCATCGGCATTTGTGACGACGAGTTGGACGGGCAGAGTTCCGGCGGAGGCATAGGTGTGTTGCGGCATATTTAAGTTTGCCCCAATACTATTTGCACTTGCATCGCCCCAAGTCCAATTGTAGTTAGTGATACCTGAACCGTTATTAAGATTTGTTGTACTTGTGAAAGAAGTAGGAGAGGTTAAACAAGATGTATTATTTGTAAATGCTGCAATTGGAGAAGGCTTAACAATGTATGTATAAGTTTTTCCAGCTTGACAAGTAATGAATCCGGTTGAAGCACAAATATAAGTTCCCGGTGTTGTTGCCATAAGAGTTGGAGTTGTTACTGTTGGTCCAACCGGTGGAGTCCAAGTGTAACTCACCATACCCGGAGGGCCAGTTAATAAACCTGTACAAGATGTAATTGGTGTTGTTGGCTGCGGAGGACCACAATCAGCATCAATATAGCAATAACCCCAATCATAATCGTATCGGCACCAGTCGCAAGTAATTTTAATTGTGATGGTAGTGAAATTGTATGGACTTAAATCTACCGCTACAGTTTGCCAAGGCACATAAGTAACAGGATAGTTACCTACAGTACTACAAATTTGTGCACCTTGTAAAGCTGAATTTTGAGCAACTCCAGGAGGTAAACCAACAAAGGCATTTGGAGGAGAAGCGTAATAGCAAGAATAAGTTGGACAAGCTAACTTAATACCATTTTGATCATAAAAATTGATTTGAAAATTAGCTGCATCATTTGCAGGATGAGGGAAATTTAAAATAACAGCTGCAAAGTGTAATTGAAACTCATTGTTTAAAGGAGTAACAGCCACAGTTCTTGATGCTGCTGCTTTAAAGTTTACTTTTCTGCCAGGGTTTGTACAACTCGTGTTGTTGTCATTTAAACGTAAAGAAAAATTACCTCCACCAGGATATACACAAGGGAAATTTCCAAAAGGATCTGTACCTCCATTCATAATGGCAAAATCACCTGTTACAGACCAAGTCGAAGTACTGTTTAATTCGAAATCAATATTATTACAACCTACGGGTTGAGCACCTTGAGATAAAGTGTTGTTCCCGGGTCCTTTATTAGCGTTACCGTTTTTTAAGTTGTTATAAAACTCAGCACTACTTCTTTCTCCATTCGGATTGGTTTGCTGGTTTTGGTTATGCAGATTGAATTTTCTATCAATATAAGCGCGTTTGGCGGCTTGCATCATTAGGTTTTTCTGCTGATCAGTTTTAGCATGTTTAGCATGACTTGCAGAACCGATAAAATCAAAACCGGCTAAAGAGTCGATAGGACTTTTAGACTGAGATATTAATAATGTCGATAAGCTTAATAAAGCGGCTGATAAAAGGATTTTTTTCATTGTTTAAATTTTACAGTACAAATATAGACTATAAGACACAGACGCAAGAAAATCTAAATAACTGTTTAGGCGACTTGACTAGAAAATAGGGGTACTTTACTCAAATTGGTGATTGAGTGAATGAAAACAAACAAAAAACCCCTGAAGTATGGAAACTTCAGGGGTTTTAAATGAGATATATTAATACTAGTTTACTAAAGCAGTAAATCCTGCATCAGCTTTTAATTTGATGAATTCTGCATCATCTTTAGCTGCTGCTTTTAAAGTACCATCTTTTTCAATAGCTGTTTTTAAGTTGCTGATAACATCAGCTGTGCTGCTTCTGCGTGCTGCAGAAACTGCTTTTAAGTAATAGCTTAAAGCCATGTCTTTTTCGTTTCCTGCGTCAATTGTAGCACCAACTTCACCAGCATTACCGGCTAATAATTGAGCTAAAGCTTTATTGAAGCTTTTTGAATCTCCAAAGCTAGATACAGCGTCGCTGTATTTACCATCACGGATTTGGATGATACCTTTGTTGTAACCAACTTCAGGACCAGCACCATTTGCTTTGTTATATAATTCCATAGCAGCAACACGGTTACCGTTTTTAGATTGAATAGTGCCAAGGTTATTTGCAATGATAGGGTTACCAGCACCATTAGCATCAGCACGTTTAAATGCTTCACCTGCTTCAGCAACTTTGTTTTGAGTTAATAAAGCAACACCTAAATTGTTTGAAGTTCTCCAATCAGTTGCATACTGTTTTTCAGCAGCTGTGTAAATCTGAACTTTAGTGTTAATGTCGTTAGTTAAAGTAGCGCCGTATAATAATTCTTCTACTGATAAACTATCAGGATGAGATGTCGCTAAAGCAGAGATCATTTCGTCAGTACGTGATTTTTTGTCAACGTTAATGACAATCTCAGAACGACGTAATTTTGGTAAAATTTTCTCAGCTAATTCTTTGTAGGTCTTAGATAAGTTTTTAATCTCAGTACGACGTTGATTAGGATCAGAATACATTGTTAAAACACGTAAGATAAGATCTTTGTCAGCCATTGTAGAAGCTTCCATCAAAGACTTGAAACCTTCCCAGTCTTCTTTAGTTGTACCAACAACATATTGTTCTTTTTCTTTACCGAACTTATTGTCTTTGTTCTTATTCTTTTTGAATTCGTTCATGAAAGCAGCAGAACCACTTTTTGCACGATCCATAGCTAAATTCTCATTCTTATCAGTTTCACCGTCCGGAGAAGCATAAGCATTAACGTTGATACCTTTGAATTCGTACCATACGCTGTTAATGTTTGTTTGAATGAAAGCTAAAGTGTTCTTCACTTCTTCGCTTTTCATTTCAGCAGGACGAACTGTAGAGTTATTAATTGTATAGTAAATGTGAGCGGTTTGGTTAACCGGAGTAACTTTAACAAACGCGTCTTTACCATAAATTCCTTTTTCGTCGTTACGAACTAAAAGTGGAGTGATGATAGTACCATCAGCGATTTCTACCGGCGTAAAGTCTTTGATTTTTTTCTTCACCTGACCTTGAGCACGAAGTTCGATTTTCGCAACTTTCATACCTGGTTCGTAAACAAACTTATCTGAAGTGTAGCTGAATGTACCCCCTTTATCGAAGCTGATTTTTTGACCGCTTCCCGTAGCTTTGTCACCAACTAAAACAACTGGTTTCATTGCTTTTTCTCCACCTGTATATTTTACAACCGGAGTAATAGTCATTGTTATTTTCTTGCCAAATAATTTTGGATTGAATTTTCCGCTAACGCTAAACTGTACGCTATCACCATGCATCTCAATTGGATTTGGTGTTGCGCTGTAGTTGATGTCTTTTTGTTTTTTGATCATTTTGCCAAGTCCGTTACAGCCAGTTAATATAACTGCTACTGATAAACTTGCGCCTAAAGTCCTTAATAATTTTGAATTCATAATTGTTGGTGGTTTTAGTTTAAACACGCTGAGCAAAAATATAAAATATTTGATAAAGCCCAAGCATTTTTTCGATTTTTGTTAAAAATAAAAAAGCCCCGAAAATACAGGGCTAAAATACTGATAAACAATAGTTTATTACTTTGCTAAAGCGTTAACCTTTTTGCTTAGTTTCGATTTAAGGTTAGCAGCTTTGTTTTTATGAATAACATTACGTTTAGCTAACTTATCTAACATAGCAGATACCTTAGGTAATAAAGCTTCAGCTTCCTTTTTAGCTGTTGCAGCACGTAAGGTTTTTAAAGCTGTACGAGCAGTTTTTGCGTAATAACGGTTTTGCAAACGCTTTGCATTGTTTGAACGAATTCGCTTAATTGATGACTTATGATTTGCCATTCTTTTACTTTTTAATGTCTTGCCCAAAATTGGGAGTGCAAATATACATTATTTTTTGAATATACAACTGTTAAAAACAATTATTAATAGGTTGATGCTTAAATGGCTGTAAAAACTATATTTGTTTTAGTATGAACAGGTTAAAAACCACTTTTTTGGTCTTTTGTATTGCAGGATGTGGGTTTTTAAAGGCTCAAACTATAACCCCTGTTCAAAAAAATCTTGTTCCAAACGGTAGTTTTGAAAACTTCCGAAAAAAATCGGGAAGCATAAAACAAGCCATACCCTGGACCCAAATTGGATCGGTAGATTTTTATCAGGCACCTGTTGGAGAAGATACCTGTCATGTTCGTGGAGGTTACTACAGTGATTGTTATGCCGGATTAAGATTTCAGAAACGATATAAAGAATTTGCACAGGTGCGATTGGCAGAGGCGCTTCATCGCGGAACTGTTTATGAATTTGAAATGCATGTCCGTTTGGCATATTGGAGTAATGCTCTAGTAAAATCTTTTGGCGTGTTATTTACTAAAGGAGGTTATCATAGTCAGGGCGATGCGGTTAAAGCGAATATTATAGACAGTATTTGTAAAAAAGGCGGTTTCATAAATAATTATCAATGGTTCACTATTAAAGGAAAATATAAAGCTGATGGTGGTGAGAAGTATATCACCATCGGTAACTTCTTCCCCAAAATTGAAAAGGACATGCTCCGAATTAATATTTTTAAATTGGGGTTTAGAGAAGCTTATTATTTTGTGGATGAAATTAGTTTATATAAAGCTAAAGAACCTGAGGAGAAAGTGGCTGTTGAATATGTTGGCAGTGTGAAGAATAATGAAGAGGATTCCATTTTAACAGTTCGGAAAGATATTAAGGTAGGAGAGAAAGTAGCCCTCAAAAATATATTTTTCGAAAACGGAAAATATTATTTGTTACCTGAATCTTATCAGGAATTAAATAAACTTGCGCAGTATTTAATACGCACACCGCAAATGCAAATTCAAATTAACGGCCATAGCGATAATAATGGCAGCAAAAATAAAAATCAACGGTTATCTGAATTACGCGCCCGCGAAGTATTTGAGTATCTAATTAAAAAAGGCGTTCAAAATAAAATGTACTTTAAAGGTTATGGCAGTTCACAACCTGTTGCGAGTAACGACACTGACGAGGGTATGGCAAAAAACCGACGGGTTGAATTTGAAATCATAAAGAACTAATTGGGCAATTCGTTAATTCGACGGTTGTAATGGTTAGTTTTGAAGCGTTATTAATTATTATAACTAATTATGGAAATTAAAAAAGATCATGCCCAAACTATTAAAGCCTGGACATTTTACGATTGGGCTAATTCAGTATTTCCATTAGTCATAACATCGGCCATATTTCCGAATTTCTATGATTATAAAACTACCCACGACGCCAACGATGTATTTATTGGAAAAACAGTTGAGTTTTTTGGAATGCAATTCGAAAACCAAAATATTTACTCATTTGTTTATGCCTTTGCTTTATTCATAGTTGTAATGATTGCACCTATATTAAGCGGTGTTGCCGATTATCTTGGAAATAAAAAACGCTTTCTCCAATTTTTCTGCTATTTAGGATCTATTTCTTGTATGTGTTTGTTCTTTTTCACAAGAGATCATCTCGAATTAAGTTTTGTGCCATTCGTTACAGCAACAATTGGTTTTTGGGGAAGTTTGGTGTATTACAATTCTTATTTACCGGAAATAGCCAGCGTTGAGAATCAAGATAAGGTAAGTGCCAGAGGATTTGCAATGGGTTATTTCGGAAGCTCATTATTACTTATCATTTGTCTAATAGGAATAATGGTATTTAAATATGAAGAGAAAATGGTTGACGGTGTTTTGGTGACCAGCGGTTTTTTTAAAGTTAAGTATTCGTTTTTATTAACAGGATTGTGGTGGCTTGGTTTTGCCCAATACACTTTTAAACATCTCCCTAACCAAAATCATGCACCACATGGCTCTGATAGAAAAGGGTTAATATCAAAAGGATTTAAAGAGCTCCGAAAAGTAGCAAAGCAAGTTGTTCATTTAAAACAATTGAAGCGCTTCTTGTACAGCTATTTCTTTTATAACATGGGTGTGCAAACCGTTATGGTAGTGGCCGTTTTATTTGCCCGCAACGAAATTGTTTGGCCTGACGAGAAAAGTAAAACCACATCCTTAATCATAAGTATTTTAATTATTCAGTTTGTAGGTATTGCAGGCTCTTTTATTTTTTCAAAAATATCGCGAATGTTTGGAAACGTAAAAGCTCTGGGTTTCGCCATTTCAATTTGGATATTCATTTGTGCTTTCACTTACCAGGTAGTTCGTGAACCCTATCACTTTTACATTGTAGCCTTTTTGGTTGGATTTGTAATGGGTGGTATTCAAGCCTTATCGCGCAGTACATATAGTAAATTTTTACCCGAGACAGATGATCATGCAAGCTTCTTCAGTTTTTTTGATGTGATGGAAAAAATGGGAATGATTATCGGTACAGTTTCCTTCGGAATTATTAGCGAATGTGTTGGCGGCATGCGCCCCGCAGTATTAGCTTTAGTGGCCTTTTTTGCAATTGGATTTATTTTATTGCTAATGATTCCTAAAACCAAAACCTGATTTTGATGGGGGTTTTGAAAGCGACATTCATTCAATTCTCTGAAAAAAAATATTCGGGTTACGTTTTTGTTTTAATGTGTTTTTTGGCATTAAGACTAATTTCAGCGTTTACCTTTTACAACGGATTCATCCTTAATTTTTCAAAAATTGCTGAGGTGTTAAATCCCCAATCTTTTTTTGGCGAAATTCTTTTATTTGTCCCGTACCATTCTTTTTCTATTTGTTTAGCAGCCCTTATTCACCCATTATTTTTGTTGGCTCTTATAATAATTTATCTCCCGGTATTTTACAAAAAACAATATGTGAATTTTGGCAAGGATTTATTTTTGAAGCACGACAAAGTAATTGTTTTCGCGGCATCATTTATTTTGTCGTGGGAGTTATGTACTTATGATTACAATTATTTTTTGAATAGTGCTTTTTACTTCGATAGACTTTTACTCATAATTCTTCCGTTCTTGATTTGGCGATTTCCTATTCTAACTCCACTGTATGTTGGATTTGCCATGGTATACCGCTCGCAATTTAATTATCCTGTTGATGGGTTTGAATTATTTGATAAACGACTTTTATTTGATGTCTTATTGATGTATGTGGCTTTAGCGTATGTAAAAATCTATTTCAAAAAAGCGAATATTCATTTTGTTTATCTGGTCTTGTGTATTATCGCATCCAATTACTTTATCAGCGGCGTTTCAAAAATAACTATGTCACCCCGCGGTTATGAATGGCTTTTAAATAATAATCTTTCCGACTTGTTTTTAAATGTTCATGCACGCGGTTGGTTATGCGATTACACTGAAGAAACGATTAGAAGCATTAGTAATTTTTTAAATGACAATAGTGTTTTACTCCAAAGCATAATATTAGTGTTAGAATTATCAGCACTTATTCTTTTGAAAAACATTCGTTTATGTATTGGGCTATTAGTTTTATTGTGTTTAATGCATTTCGGCATATTTTTAGCCGGTAGTATGTTATTTTGGAAATGGATGGTGATGGATTTGGTTTTAGCAATTGTTTTGTGGCGGAAGAAAAAATATTTCGAAGAACTGTTTTTCAAAAAGAAAATGTTCACCACTTCTGTTCTAATTATTTTCAGCTCTGTTATTTGGTTACGGCCATATACAATTGGTTGGTTCGACACAAAAGTTAATCAGTATTTTACCTATGAAGCGGAAGATGAAAACGGGAAAATTGCTGAGGTTTCCAAAAACGAATTAAATCCATATCATCAATGGTTTCAATACGACCGGTTTTTGTTTTTGGTAAATAAAAAATGTTTACCGGTAAGCGGTTTCGGTTATACTAACCAATATCGTTTAAAGGCACGGCTGGATACAGCTTTAATTGAAACCATACCTTGGCTTCAAGCTAAATATGGCATTAATCATTTCGATAGTTTAAAGTATCAGAAATTTAATAGTTTCATAAAGACCTATTTTAACAATAAAAATGAAATCCAAAGCACTAATTTTTTCTTGGGTAAATTAAGACCACCGCATCATTTAAATAATTGTGTTTTAGGTGACGAGTTAAAATCTCTCGGAAAAATAAAGACCTTCAGGGTTATCTATAATCTAACCCAAAATAAAAACGGATACTTGTTGCCTGTTACTAAACAAGTTGTTGATGAAATTCATATTTAATTTTCGTTTAATTTTATATCTTTATTAAAATTTGGTTATGGAAGAGCACCGTGATTTTATAAAGACTTTATCATTCGGCGAACGGTTTAAATACAATACGTTTCAGATTTTAGATCATTTTTTTGGCCGTAAAACTTTTTTTAAAGATAGATCTGAATATTACAAGAAGCTCAATGAAAACATGCCAAAGCGCGGCGAAGGACGCATCATGCCAATTGAACGCCGTAAAGATTTGAGCCTAGAGGAATTTAAAAATCACTATGTAAAAAAAGGAATTCCTGTTGTTTTAGAAGGCGCCGCCGCCGATTGGCCTTGCGTAAAAAAATGGTCGCTCGATTATTTTAAAAAGGAATATGGTAAAGATGAAATTGTATTAGTTGATCAGACTATTCCCGGATACCCTTACGAATTAACAACACTCGCTGATGTAATTGATAATATTAATGGTGGCGGAAGTAAATATTATCGCTTCTATCCATTGTTAGCTAGACATCCGGAGTGTATTAATGATTTTGATTATAAGTGGTTAAAGGCACGCCGTAATCCATTAAGTTGGTTTGATGCCTTTCAGGTTTTTATCGGACCAAAAGGTTCTTATACCGCTTTGCATAATGCTAATCAATCTAATTTATTTGTTCAGGTGTATGGCGAGAAGGAGTGGGTTTTATATTCACATTATTATTCACCGGTAATTGATCCGCATCCAATCAGTAATGTGTATCGCAGTGCACCGGGTAAAAGAGAAACCGGGCCGTTTAATCCTTTTGAACCGGATTACGATTATCCATTTGAATTATATAAATATATTGATGGCTATTCAGTGCATTTAAAACCGGGTGATGTTTTATGGAACCCTCCATTTTACTGGCACGCTGTTAAAAACGAAACTGAATCAATTGGAGTAGGGTATAGATGGTTATCGCCGTTGTATTCGTTTAAAATTTCTCCGCTATACATGTTTTTAGATTGTTTCGCCACTAAACCTCCTATTTGGAAATCGTACAGTTTATATAAGAAAGATATAAATCAATTACATTTGGAAGAGTTTAAAAAACTGGAAGAAGCTAAAAAGAAAATTGCAGAACAGGAAGCGAAGAAAAAAGCTCAGGGCAAATAATTGCAATTAAAGTATCTTATAATTCTTATACTCTCCCGGTCTCCATCCTGTAGCTTTCTCAATCATTAATAGAAATTTATTCTTCAGACTAAGTTTTATTTTTGAGGCATCGAAATTAAAATCCCAGTTTTGTTTTGAAACACGTTCTTGCATAACTTTGGGGTGGGTGTCTTTAAATTCTTCCAGACTATCAATTTTACTGTAATCAAATTCGTCAACAGTAGCAATATTCTTTTTCATCCAGGCATCATCGTGCCACATCTTATGAAAATTTTCTTGTTTGGCTTGTTGGGCTTTTGGTGGTTTTACCCAACCGTAATGGTAAACTGAAGCGTCAATAGCTTTTACATTTAATTTACTGTCATCTGTTTTACGAAAGCCTTGTGCGTCTTTATATGAGCGTATTTTTTTATCATTTCTGATAATCCGAATTTCATTTCTATACCAATTTCTTGAATTCCCAATATAATTATAGCTCCCGTAAAAGTGTGTATACTTAAAAAGTAAACCATCAACCAATTTGTCATCTTTATATTTCTTCATTCCTTCACGAATAGCGTCATGATATTTTTCGTGAATCACTTCATCGCTCTGAATGTAAAAACACCAATCAGTTGAATTATCTATCGCATCAAATGCTTTGTTGGTTTCTATAGATAATAATTTTCCGCCTTCACGTAAATTATCATCCCAAATACTCTCCATTATTTTTATTTTAGGAGAGTTGATGCTTTTTATTAATTCTAAAGTTCCGTCTTCCGAATTTCCAACACTCACTAAAAATTCATCACAAACAGGAAGTACTGAAGTTATAGCTTCCACAACAGGATAATCATACTTGATGGCGTTTCTTATTATGGTGAAGCCTGTTACTTTCATATTATAAAAATACTGTTCTTAAAACGGATAACCAATTCCAAAATTTAATATGGTACGCCTTAATGGCCCTTTACCAAACAACCATCTGTCGCCCTCAGGGTAGGAAGGGTCAACAATTGGAGCTGCAAAGTCTAAGCGCAATACAAAAAAGTTTAAGTCCCAACGAATTCCTAATCCACCGCCAACTGCAAATTCTTTATAAAATTTATTCAATTCAAAATCGCCTCCCGGTTTTCCTCTTTCTTCATGTAATAACCAAATATTACCAACATCAATAAACGCAGCACCATAAAATGAACGGAAAATATGAAATCTGTATTCAAAATTTCCTTCAATTAATAAATCACCAATCTTATCATACTTAGCAGATACATTTTCAGGTTGGTCGTAACCACCCGGACCAAGTGTACGTGCACGCCAGGCTCTAACGCTGTTCGGGCCTCCGCTAAAATAACTTTGTTCGTAAGGTAATACATTTAAGTTTTTTAATGGCTTACCAACACCAATGGCAGTTCTGTATACCAGACGGCTTTTTTTCCGAATGGGAATATATAAACGGTAATCAAAATCCAGTTTCACAAATTGAGCAAAAGGTGTTCCTAAAATAAGATAGCGTCCTAATGAATCTTTTGGTTGCCCTGTTGCATCATAAACACCTCTTAAGATATTACCTGATGAAGCCACATTTACTTTAATAAAACTTATAGCTTTCCGCGATGTATTCACGCCATTTGATATGGATTGATTATTATAAGTAATGGTGTATTTTGAGAGTGTGGTAATGTGATCTTGAAAAGAGTTTAGTAAAAAGAAGTCGTTAATGTTAATCAAATCATTTCTAAAATTGTCGGTTAGTTTAGCTTTCACCATATAAACCTCTACCGGAATAATATCGTGTTTTACTTTTAGTTTATGACTCTTAAAACTAAATCCGTAATTAACGTTGGTGATGGTTCTGTTAAACTCAGGTCGCGATTGATAGTTTAAGGAGGTGCTGATAAACGTTCTTGGAAAAGCATCTTTTTTAAAGGGCAAATAAGAAAACGGAAATGCCGCACGCGGCACCGAAAACTTAAGTGAAGGTCCAAACTGAATAGTATTGAATGTACTTTGTACGTTGGTTAAATCTGTTTCACTATTGTCGTTAAGTTGTCGTTGTGCAATTAAGGCGCCGTTTAAACTAAACTCCAGCAACTCGGCCCCTCTTAATAAATTTTTGTTTTGATATAAAATACTTCCATCAATCCCAAGGTTACCAGATGTGTTTGTGCCTTCGGTTTCAACACTGATAGCTTGTTTAACTATGGGCTGACAAATAATATAACAATCCAATTGGTCATTATATTTGGGATTTTTTACATATTGAATTAAAACCGTTCTGAAAACACCAAGGTTGAGCAATCGCTTATAGGATTTTTCGGCAAGATTTTTTTGAAATACTTGACCTTTAAAAAACTCAACGTTATGCGTTATCAGGCTGTACTTGTAATGAAGCTTTTCTTTTACCATAAAAATTAAATCTTCGTGGTAAATGGAATCATAAAAATACTCATCCTTATAAGAGCCGCGGATATTTTCAGTAATAACATAAATGTTATTGACATAATAACGGGGATGATTGATGTAAGAGATAGAATCTTTCTGTGCATTGGCAAAAGCAGGAAATTTTTTTGCTGATATAGTAATGTCTATTTTATGATCTACTAAACCCGAATCCACATCAAAATAAATGTAATCCGACTCAAAAAAGTAGTAACCGTTATTTAATAAGTTAGCAGTAATTCTCTCTCTTTCTTGCTTCATAACATCTGCATCAAAAGGAGCTCCGGATTTTAGTTTGCAATTCGTGCTGTCGCCAAAAATATAATAACTTAATTCTTCATCTTTTATGTTGTACTTAAGGTTGTTAATGAAATATTGTTGACCGGGGAAAAGATGATAAAACACTTTAGCTTTCTTTTTACGCTTATTGTATCCAACGCTATCAGTTACTTTCGCATAAAAATAGCCTTTCGAAAAAAGGTATCTCGACATTTGTAAAGTGGTTTGTTTGGTAATAGCTGAATCGTAAATAACCGGTTCTTCAGCTATATCTAACAAACTTTCGCGGAACGTGGGTTTGTCTTTGCTTTTTAATTTAGGTTCTTTGGTAGGCTTGCCTTTTTTTATCCGTTTCTCGTTTTTCAGATTATTCTTTACAATTCGCTTTTCGTTAATGCGGTCGAAACGGGCGTCACGCTTTTCTTTTTTCTTCACTAATTTTTCTTGATTCACCTGATTGTATAGCCACAGGTTAAAGGGGAATACAAATAAAATTTTGCGGTTCGGCTTTTGTCTTATAAAAGCTTCAATCTCTTCGTGTGCAATTTTGGTATTTTGATAGCCTAAAATTTTGTTACCCCCAACCAGATATTCGTTCTCTTTTAAATGTTTAGTAGTGTTACAGGAAAAAGCTGCAAATAAAAGACATGTACATAACACTAAGCGGATAAAACGCTCTTTTAAATGTATATGTAAATAAGTGCCCAATAATGGTTAATTTTAATCCCTACGAATTTAGCTAAATTATGATTAGTAAGAATCAAATAAAACAGGTTAAAGCCCTGCATCTGAAGAAATTCAGAGACGAGGAAAACATGTTTATTGCCGAAGGTATTAAGGTGGTTAACGAAATCATCACTACTAATCCCGAAATTATTCATCAATTGTTTGTGACCGAAAGCTATTTGCAAGGTGAATCCAATGCCTTGCTCAATACTAAAGTGGAATACATCACAATTAGCGAGGAAGATTTAAAGAAAATAAGCGCACAGGCACAACCAAATAATGCTTTAGCGGTTTGTCATTATTTTGAAGACTCAATTCCTGAAACTGATTTAACGAAACAATTCAGTTTTTATTTAGATGATATTCGCGACCCGGGTAATTTAGGAACTATTTTACGCTTGGCGGATTGGTATGGAATTGAAGAAGTTTTTTGTTCGAAGCAAAGCACCGATGTTTATAATCCAAAAACCATACAATCGGCAATGGGTTCTTTTTTAAGAGTGAAAGTTCATTATTGCGATCTGTACGAAGTGGCTAAAAAGGATATTCTTGTTTATGGTGCAGTTTTGGATGGCGAAAATGTTTACAAAACTCAATTGCAAAACGGTTTAATTATTATTGGGAATGAAGCCAATGGTATTAATGAGAAAAATTATAAGTTCATTACGAATCCTTTAACAATCCCATCTGCATCAAATAGCAATACGGAATCATTAAATGCAGCAATGGCAACAGCAATTATCTGCTCTGAATTTTTCAGACAATTAAAAGATTAAGGTTTTTGCACAAAACATTTTATTCTTACCGATGCCGAATTTTTTGCATTCGAAATAATAACAACCTTCCGGTCTTGTCTGTCGTAAGCACTTTTGGTGTCAAACTTTACCGTTAATTTACTGCTTTGTCCGGGCGCAATAGGTTGTTTCGGAAAGTCGACTGTGGTACACGAACACTCCACTTCAAAATTTGTAATAATAAGAGGTTGATCACCTTCGTTTTTAAATTCGTAATCAGCACTAACAATATCTCCTTTTTTTACTTTGCCCAAATCTTTTTTGGCTTCTGTAAATTTTAGTTTGGCTTGTGATTGAGCATTGAAATTTAAGGTCAAGAGTAAAAGAATTACAAACGACTTTAAATAAAAAATCCTCCCAACAGTACTGTTGGGAGGATTTTTTGAAGTTCTAATATTATGGTTGCTTTGGAGCATCCGGAGTTGCAGTTGTTGTAGGTGCGGCTTTAATTTCACCTTTAATTTTAACTTTAACAGTTGCTAATTTTCCGTTAGAAGTAATGGTTACGTTTTTATCAAAGCGACCAACACGTTTAGTGTCGTATTTAACTTTAATAACACCACCTTTACCAGGTAAAATTGGTTCTTGAGGCCAGCCCGGTTTACCATCAATTGTAGTTGATGTACAACCGCATTCACCCTGAACGCTGCTAATTGTTAACGGAGATTTTCCGGTATTTTTGAATTTAAATTCACGAACACCATTAGCATCAAAATCAATAGTGCCATAATCTAACACTTCGTTTTCAATTTTAATTTCCGGTGCATTAGGATCGGTATTTGGTACAACTGATTCCTGTGCATTACCAGCCAATGCGAACATCGACAATAAAGCAACTATTGCTGTAATTTTTTTCATATAATTTAGTCTAAAATTTATTTGTCATTCGATCCTTCGACAAGCTCAGGACGAAGGATGATTAACCTTTTTTCTCAACCGGAGCACCTTTAGACGGCTCGTTCGGTGGGAAAGCTACTTCAACCGGTTTCGCTTCAATGCTACCTTTAATTGAGATAGTTTGAGTGCCCGATTTAGCATTAGAGTTAATTGTAACTGTTTTGTAAATTGGTCCAACACGTTGAGTGTCATATTTTACCTTAATTACACCGCTTTTACCCGGTAAAATTGGTTCTTTCGGACACTGAGGAACTGTACAACCACAACTTCCCATACAATTAGAGATAACTAATGGCTCTTTACCGTTATTAATAAATTTGAACTCACATTCACCATTATCACCTTGTTTAATGTTCCCGTAATCGTGAACCATTTTGTCCAGCTTAATATCAGCTAAGCTAGCAGGAGTGGTTGTTTGAGTTGCGGCATCATGGTTATGACCATCGCCTGCTGAGTGCACTTCTTGTGCGTTTGTTAGTGCGGTCAAACCTGCTACTAAACCTAAAGTTAAAATGAGCTTTTTCATGTGTTATTGTTTTTGTTTAAATAAACATCTAAAATCATACCAAAGATAGCATACCTATGCCATAGTTCGAGTATTTTTGCGAAATTTAACAAAAATTTGAATACTGTAATGGAAATTGCAAAAACATATAGCCCCAAGGAAGCGGAAGATAAATGGTACCAATATTGGCTCGATAAGAAATTTTTTAAATCGCAAGTCGATGCAACAAAAAAACCATACACAATAGTTATTCCTCCGCCAAATGTTACAGGTGTATTGCACATGGGGCACATGCTTAATAATACAATTCAAGATGTATTAATTCGCCGCGCCCGCATGTTAGGTTATAATGCCTGCTGGATTCCGGGAACTGATCATGCAAGTATTGCAACTGAAGCTAAGGTTGTAAAATTATTAGCAGATAAAGGAATTAAGAAAGCAGATTTAAGCAGAGATGAATTTTTAAAACATGCTTGGGACTGGAAAGAAAAATACGGTGGCATTATTTTAGAACAATTAAAAAAATTAGGTGCCAGTTGTGATTGGGATCGCACACGCTTTACCATGGAAGCTGATTTAAGCGAAGCGGTAATTGATGTGTTTATTGATTTATATAATAAAGGAGAAATTTATCGCGGTGTTAGAATGGTGAATTGGGATCCGCAAGGATTAACCGCTGTAAGTGATGAAGAAGTAATACATAAAGAAGCAAATAGCAAATTAGTTTTTGTAAAATATAAAATTGAAGGAACGAATGATTTTGTAACCGTTGCAACAACTCGTCCCGAAACTATTATGGGCGATACCGCTGTTTGTGTACATCCAAATGATGAACGTTACAAACACCTAAAAGGAAAAAATGTAATCGTTCCGATTGTAAATAGAGTTGTTCCTGTAATTTTTGACGATTATATTGATTTGGAATTTGGAACGGGCGCTTTAAAAGTTACACCCGCTCATGATATTAATGACTTTAACCTCGGACAAAAACATAAACTTCCTGTAATTGATGCATTAACAGCTGATGGAAAAATTTCGGAAGCAGCGGGTGCTTATGTTGGCATGGATCGTTTCGCTTGCCGTAAACAAATTATAAAAGATTTACAAGAGCAAGGTTTAGTTGAGAAAATAGAAGAGATTAAAAATAAAGTTGGTTACAGCGAGAGAACGGATGCAGTTATAGAACCAAAATTATCCATGCAGTGGTTTTTGAAAATGGATAAGATTAGTAAGCCTGCTTTAGAAAATGTATTAAACAACAACGTTAAATTAATTCCCGAAAAATTCATCAATACCTACAAACACTGGATGGAAAATGTACACGATTGGTGTATTAGCCGCCAGTTATGGTGGGGACAAAGAATTCCTGCTTGGTATGATGGAAAAGGAAATACTGTTGTTTGTAAAACTAAAGAAGAGGCAATCAAATTATTAAAGACTGAAGATGTAAAACAGGATGAAGATGTTTTAGATACGTGGTTCTCATCATGGCTCTGGCCAATAACTGTTTTTGATCCTAAAGCAATTAAGAATGGTTGGGAGAATGCGAATGCAGATTTAAAATATTATTATCCAACTAATGATTTAGTAACTGCACCCGAAATTTTATTTTTCTGGGTAGCGCGTATGATGATTGCGGGTTACGAATATACAGGACAAAAACCTTTCACCAATGTTTACTTAACCGGTATCGTTCGCGATAAGTTGGGACGTAAAATGAGTAAGAGTTTGGGGAATAGTCCGGAACCTTTAGAGTTAATTACCAAGTACGGTGCTGATGGTGTTCGTGTTGGAATGTTATTGTGTTCTCCTGCCGGAAATGATTTAATGTTTGATGAATCGCATTGTGAACAAGGACGTAATTTTTGGAATAAAGTTTGGAATGCATTTAGATTAGTAAAAGGATTTGAAGTTGCAGATGTAAAACAAAGTGGCGCTCAAAAAACAGCTATCACTTGGTTCGACAATAAATTAAGCGAGCAATTAGAAATTATTAATGATCATTATTCAAAATACAGAATGAGTGATGCGTTAATGGCAACCTATAAATTAGTTTGGGATGATTTCTGCGCTTGGTATTTAGAAGCAATTAAACCTGATTTTGTAGACGGAAAAGCGCAACCAATAGATAAAGCTACTTACGATGCAACGATTGGTTATTTAGAAAGTTTATTAAAAATTATGCATCCCTGGATGCCGTTTATTACTGAAGAAATCTGGCACTTAATTAAAGAACGTGATAAAAAGGATTGCATTATTGTTGCTGCTTGGCCTGAAGTAAAAAAGACAGACGCTCAACAATTAGGTGCATTTGAAGTATGCAAAGAAATTGTAGCGATGATTAGAAATATCCGCGCACAAAAGCAATTATCGCCAAAAGAAAAATTAGAATTGATTGAAAAATCAGATGCGCAACATTCGTATTTTGATGAATTGGTAATGAAGTTGGCGAATTTAAGTTCACTCACATACAAGAAAGAAAAAGTAGAAGGTGCATTTTCGTTCATGATTAAGTCGACCGAATTTTTTGTACCGCTTTCTTCAAATATTAATGTGGAAGAAGAAAAAATCCGTTTAGCTAAGGAAATCGATTACAACAAAGGTTTCCTAAAAAGTGTTCAGATAAAATTATCGAACGAAAAATTTGTGGCGAATGCTAAGCCTGAATTAATTGCTTTGGAAAGAAAAAAGCAAGCTGATGCTGAAGCCAAACTAAAAGCGTTGGAAGAACAGTTGTCGGCGTTATAATAGGAATTTGAAATATTCATGATACCATTAAAAAAATAAGTATGAATCATGAATATTCCATGCGACCTTTAAAAACATTTTTTTACGCATGAAAAATCAGAAGACATCCGTATTCATTATTTTGCTAAGTGTACTCAATGCTTTTTTGTGCGCAATGGTATTGGTGTTATGGCAATGGTTTGCGAATAGTAGTTTTGATTTGGCTCTAGTTCTGATTTTATTTTTTGCTTTCTTTGTCACGTCGTTTTTTGTTCTGTACTTTATCTACAACCCATTTATTTTCGATAAGATAAAAAACGTTCAAACTGAACTCAGTAAAATTTTACCGCACAACGAAATTCCTGATACAAAATTTCAATTAGATGAAATAGATCCTATAACCCAATTAGATTTAGAAGTAAAGAAAATCGCCATTGAACGCCAGAAGGAATTAGAACATTTAAAAAACGTAGATAGTTACCGTAAAGAATATTTAGGAAATGTATCACACGAATTAAAAACACCCGTATTTAATATTCAAGGATATGTTTCAACGTTAATTGATGGTGGATTAAACGACCCTTCAATTAATCTCGATTATTTAAAGCGAGCTGATAAAAGTATTGAGCGCATCATTCATATTATTGATGATTTAGAAACCATCACTCAACTCGAAACCGGTTCCCTCGAATTAGAATTCGAGAAATATGATTTCAGTGCACAGTGCCGCGATGTTTTTGAGCAATTGGATATGCTTGCCAAAAAGAAAAAAATTACGCTTACTCTCGCTAAAAAATTCGATAAACCTTTAACCGTATTGGCCGATAAATTCAGAATCCGTCAGGTTTTGGTAAACCTAATTACTAACAGCATTAAATACGGTAAAGAAGGCGGCGAAACTGAACTTAGTTTTAACCTGTATAACGACGAAGTAATTGTAGAAATTAAGGATAATGGAATAGGTATTTCACCCGAGCATTTACCCCGCTTATTCGAACGCTTTTACAGGGTAGATAAGGGCAGAAGCAGGGAGCAGGGTGGTACGGGTTTAGGGCTGGCTATTGTTAAGCATATCATAGAGGCACACCAGAAATCTATTAGCGTAAAAAGCACGGTTAACGAGGGAACTGTCTTCACTTTTACTCTCAGTAGGGTATAATTTATTAACATTTAAGGGACAAGGTCTTAAAAAATAATTTTGGCGATAGGGGCTAATATGGTTAAACTTGCACCATAATTTTCAAAGAAAATGGCCGAAATACACATAACTGGTATAAAATATATTGAGATTAATACTCAGGAGGATTTAGAATTTAAGTACAAACCGGATGTTCCGAAGCTTAAATTAGTTGGTAATATCATTGTTGCTGAAGAGGTGGATGAGGATGAAGATGACAGCGTTGTGTTCTTAACTCAAAAACAACTGAACCAATTATTACTGAATAAAGAAGTTGAATTGAAGTTGGTTGAAGACCGTTGGTATCCTGCAAAACCTTTAACTAAGGAGCAGGTTAAAAAAGTAGGCTTAGTTGATATTGATGCCGAATACCTGGGCGCCGCGGGCGATATTAAATGCTACGAAGCTGTAAAAATCACAGAATAATAAAAGGTCCCCGTTAATAGCGGGGATTTTACTTTATATATGGCTTTAAATTTCAAAACTCTTCTTACGCGAACTTTAACGGCTGCTGTTTTTGTGGCGGTGTTGCTTTCATGTATTTGTTGGAATTATTATTCATTTGCCACATTATTCCTTGTTGTTTCTGTTTGGGGATTACATGAATTTTTTAAGATAGCAGAATTATTAGGAGCAAAGCCTTTTAAATGGATTGGTTTTATTGCTTGTGTTCTGATTTATGCTAGCGCAGTAACTCCAAATATTCTTTTAATGACATCTAATTCGATGTTTATTCTTTTCGGAGTTTCCATTGTGTCTTTGAAATTATTAGAGACCGTTTTGATTTTAATATTTCTGACTTTTGTTTTGGCATTGTTTAGTAAGAATGAAAAACCTATAAAAAATCTGGCTTATACCATTCTTGGAATTTTTTATTGTTCAATGCCTTTTTTCTTTCTCAATAAAATAGTTTTTAGTGGATTTTCGGAGACTACTAATTATAATTCTCATATTGTTCTTGGCATGATTCTCTTAATCTGGGCCAGCGATTCTTTCGCATACTTAGTGGGAAGCATGATTGGCAAAAGAAAATTATACGAGCGCATTTCTCCCGGTAAAACTTGGGAAGGTACAATTGGGGGTGGTGTTCTTACAATGGCTTCATCTTATCTCATCGCAGGATGGTTTCCTGAAATTGAATTTAAACACTGGTTAGTGATTTCTCTTTTAGTAGTGGTATTCGGAACACTTGGAGATTTATTCGAATCACTTTTAAAGCGACAAGCAGGTATAAAAGATTCAGGAAAAATTATGCCGGGACATGGCGGTATACTCGACCGTTTTGATAGTCTGATTTTTGTTACTCCTTTTGTGTACTTGTATTTAAGTTGGGTGCTGAGTTAATTACAATTTAATGTAATGCACTCTGTTAATCGGAATAACAACACCTTGTTTTAAAATCACTCGTTTATCGGTAACGCCCCAGACTGTAGTCTCCACCATTTTGCAAGAGCTTTCATCTTCAAAATAAATTTTAATTTTAGTTTGTTCAAGGTTGCCAAGTGATAATGCGCGGTTTAAATCAGCATTACGCTCATTAATTTTTTCCGCATCTTCTAAAACTTCTGTATTAGGAAATTTCAAACCGGAAATATTTTCCTTTTCAATTTTTTCGAAGGTCGTTGTGTTCATGGCAGGATGATTTGGGATTAACTTTCATAATTATACGCCAAATAAGGCCTTTGGTTACACAATCTTATTAACTATTTACATTAGGTTTTATAAGATTCAACAACTCCTCTGAACGCTGAGTACCAATACGATACGTGAACCCTGCATTATCTTTTAACTCTATAAATTCTTGTCCGCTTGTGTAAAACCTAATAATGCCTTTTGAGTGTAAATTGTAAACAGCCCTTCTAAAAATATTGTATTTATAGCGCCCCTTCCTTAAATATGTTACGGTACTGAAATCAATTTTTACTTTTCTTGCTCCTAAAAAGCCATCAATAATCATATAACCTTTATAAACGCGGGTATGAATGTGAAGTATATAAGTTAAAAGTGCAGAGATGATAAGAATAATTAATCCCAACAAAAAGAAAACTTTTCCCGAATTAGGAATGTGATCAATAGGATAAGAGCCAATATAAAATACACTTACTTGTACAGGTTTCGGGTTCTCACTCCAATAGTAACCAATAAAACAAAACACAGCCAATACCATTCGCCAGAATATGCTGAGGCGGTTATGGCCCATGTATTGTTTCTCTTCAAAAAGTAATTGGTTTTCCATTTTTTTTACTGAACCTCTAATTTCAATATTTTTTTTGTGTTTGGTTTTATTTTGTAGCGCTCATCTAAACGCTGACCAATAACCCAAACCACTTCGTTTTTATTTAAGAGTAACCAAATATTTTCTTTTTCAAAACGGTTTAACTTTTGGTTGATTAAGAAATCACTTATCTTTTTAAATCCATTCATCCCTAAAGGCATAAATTTATCACCGGCTTTCCATTTCCTTATTTTAAGAGGGAAAACCGGTTTTGTAAAATCAATTTGTGCAATTTTTTTGCCGCTGATTATTTTTTTAGAGACACTTAAATCTGCATTTAATTTAAAAGGTAATTTTTTGAAATCCGCAATTTCTTTAATTAAGAATTCTTTTTTTGGTGTTTTAACCTCAATAGGTTCAACAAAAATAAAATCACGGTCGATTAGAGCCTGATGGGTTTCTGAAAAAAATAATTTACCTGATGTTTTCTCTTTCAGACTATTAAAAACCTGTTCTACTTGAGAATTATTAAATCCTTTAGGTGATAACCACTCAAACAAAAGCAACTCGGCTGATTCTTCAGCAACTATTTTTTTGATATTAATTTTAAAGGACTCATTCCCTTCAACAATAATCTCCTTTCGTTTTTCACTCACAAATTGTTTTACCACTGCCGCAGTTTGTCTAAACAAACGAATATTATTATCGAATGTTGATTCTAAAGCAGGATTTAATTTTTTTAATCCCGGGATAATTTCGTGACGTAAATAATTACGTTTGTATTTCACTTCATCATTACTGCTGTCGTCTCTGTATTTTAATTTATTTTTTTTTGCGTAAGATAAAATATCTTCTTTTCTTGCAAACAATAATGGCCGCGCAATTAAATTTTGCTTATGCGGAATTCCTTTTAATCCGTTAATACCTGTTCCTCTGATTAAATTAATCAAAAGTGTTTCGATATTATCGTTAGCATGATGCGCCGTTAAAATGAAATTGTATTTATTTTTTTTAGCCAATTCCATAAACCAAGTATAACGCAATTCACGCGCCGCCATTTGAACCGATGTTTTGGTATTTTTTACAAAAGCTTTTGTGTTGAATTGTTTGTTATGGATTTTGAGTTTATTTTTTTTGGCGAAGTCAACACAAAATTTTTCATCTGCATCCGACTCTTTTCCGCGTAATTTAAAATTGCAATGGGCGAGTTCAAAATTATAACCGCCCTCTTTTAAAAGCATAGCTAACACAAGCGAATCAACCCCGCCGCTAAAAGCCAGCAAAAGTTTATCGGTTTTAGTGAATAAACCATTTTCAGAAATGTATTGTTTCAGCTTGTCCTGCACCTTGTAAAGGTAGTAAATTGACAGTATTAGCTAAAAAACAAAGAAATTAGCGAAATACTGATTTTTAGCAATTGTAATAAGCGGGTTTTTATGTAAAATTGTAAGGTAAAATTGAAACTATGAGTAAAAACGTAAATATGATTGGCGCCGGATTAGTAGGTTCTTTATTATCTATCTATTTGGCAAAAAAAGGATATAAAGTAAATATTTACGAGCGTCGTCCTGATATGCGTACGGCAAAAATTTCCGCAGGCAAATCCATCAATCTCGCTTTAAGTGATCGTGGTTGGAAAGGCTTAGAAGGTGTTGGTATTGCTGATGAGATTAGAAAAATTGCCATTCCTATGTACGGGCGTTTTATTCATCATAAAGATAGTTCAACAGCTTTTCAACCTTACGGGAAAGATAATCAAGCTATATATTCTGTTTCGCGTGCCGAAATAAATATGCGTTTAATGGATTTAGCAGAACAGAAAGGCGGTGTGAAAATTCATTTTAACGAGCGTTGTACCAATATCAACCGACAAACATTAGAAGCTCAATTTATAAATGAAGAAACACAAAAAACATCTTCTGCTAAAAGCGATTTAATTTTTGGTTCGGATGGAGCTTTTGCGGCATCACGTTTAAATATGCAGTTGAGTTCTGATAGATTTGAATACAACCAACATTATATTTCGGCAGGGTACAAAGAATTAATTATTCCTCCCGGTAAGGATGGTGCTTTTTTAATTGAGAAAAACGCTCTGCACATTTGGCCTCGCGGAAGTTTCATGATGATAGCTTTACCAAATATGGATGGAAATTTTACCTGTACTTTATTTCTTCCATTCGAAGGCGAAAAATCATTTGCGAATTTGAAAACTAGGGAACAAGTAAAAAAGTTTTTTGATGAAGAATTTCCGGATGCGGTTCCTTTAATGCCAACTTTATTAGAAGACTTTGAAAAAAATCCTGTTTCTTCATTGGTAACTGTAAAATGTTTCCCATGGACTTTCGATAGTAAAATCGGATTGATTGGTGATGCAGCACATGCTATTGTTCCGTTTTTCGGTCAGGGTATGAATTGTGGTTTTGAGGATTGTGTTGTGATGAATGAATTAATTGATAAGCACAAAGAAGATTGGAATAAAATAATGCCGGAGTACGAAACATTGCGCAAACCCGATGGAGATGCTATTGCTGATTTGGCAATCGCCAATTTCATTGAGATGCGTGATAAAACTGCCGATCCGAAATTTTTATTACAGAAGAAAATAGAAGCTCGCTTCAATTCAAAATATCCTGATAAATGGATTCCGCTTTACAGTATGGTGACTTACAGTCCGCACATACGTTATAGTACTGCTTTAAAAGAAGGGCAAAGACAAGAAGCCATCATGCAAAAAATTATGGCAAGGCCTGACATTGAAAGTAAGTGGGATAGTGAAGAGGTGGAGAAAGAAATTCTAAAATCTATTTAATAGATAACCAATTCTCAATTTCTTTTTGATCGAGTTCCATGTAATTTACCCAATGTTCAACCTTAGAATTATTTACTAAGTAAAGGGTAGGTAGATTTGTTCCTGCCAAATAAACAAAGGGGCGGGCTCTTAGCATTGTATAAGGGATGTCTTCCGTTTTTGTATCTAAATAAAACCATTTCTTTTTTTCTTTTTCACCATTTAAAATGAAGTAGAAATGGATATCCGGATTTTTTTCGTGAATCAATCTTATTTTTTTGGCAGCAATACGGCAGTGCTGACAACTCAAACTCATAAAGGCCAAAACGTGTTTACCTTGCGATAAATTTTTTGGCGGAACAGTTTCGTATGCATTGTTGTAGAGTGTATCTAATTCAAGTATAAAATTATTTTCCGGTTTATTTAAGTAGGCTTGTGAGTAATCTAAGTCCACATAATTTAAAATGTGCGGCATAGCCAATGCGGTTAAAAGAAAAGAAACGTTTAATACTTTGCCAAGTTTTCCTAAAGTGATGCCTTCGTTGAATTTGTAAATCACAAAACAAATGGCAAGCATGATTATGTTTTTTACAATCGCTTGAAAAGGTGTCATAGCAATAGCGTTACCGAAACAACCGCAATTACTATTGTTGCCTTCATTCAAAATCATAATCCCTAAATAAATAGTAAAGACGACTAATAGGGCAGCGGTTAGTTTTAACGTAAATTTTTTAAGATAGAGATTAAAAATTAGCATCAAGCCGATGTAAAATTCCAAACCAATCATAAATCGGGCAATGTAAGGAGCGAGTGCCCAGTTGCCAATTCCTAAATCAACAAAAGTATATTCAAAAGGCTCAATGGGGTAAAGTTTGGTGTAGCCCGAATAAATAAAAAGTAGTCCCATCAAAACACTGAGCACTATCGAAACTATTTTTAAAATTTTATCTTTTGTCATAAATTAAAAAGGCCACCGTAAAGGTAGCCTTTTTATATAAAGCAATATAAAAATTAGCTAAAACACAATGTTGGGATGAAGCAGTTTTAAAAGAGAATACTCAGGGGAGAGAAAAGGCTATAAATAAAAAAGGCCTCCAATTTAATTGGAAGCCTTTTCTAAAATACTAATTTGAAATTAGCTTAATTTGCAATCAACTTCATCTGTAAAAGTACCACCAGTTACAGTTGTAACTTCTGTACGAGAAATACAGTTACTGTTAGCTTCATGTTTAGAAGCGTTTTCCCAAGAGTTAACTGAAGTAGAAGTAGTGCTACCACCACCGAAAGAAGATGTAGATGTAGTTGTACAAGTACAAGTTTTTGCTTTATGACATGATGCAAGGCTTAAAACCGCTACAATCATTAATGGAAAATATAATTTTTTCATTTTTTTTAGTTTTTTTTAAATATTAATAATTAACTTAATTTACAGTCTGAAGTTCCACTGCTAGTTGATGAACCAGATGTGTTTGACCATGTAGTTTTTTGACATGCGTCTTTAGCATCTTTCTTCTTAACTTTTTTCATTGTGATAGTTTTGGTTGTAGAAGTTGTACTTGAAGAAGATGTAGTTGTACAAGTACAAGTTCTGTCCTTTTTGCATGAAGCGAAGCTAATCGCTAGAGCTGCAATGGCTAAAATTGTTAATTTTTTCATTTGTTTAATTTTTTAAAGGTTTTTAGTGGGTCAAAAATAGTTAAATATTTGTAATAACCAACTACGTATAAGTACGTATTTTTTGGAAAAATGATGAAAGACAGTTTTTAAAATTTAAGCCCTTCTTTAACTACCCTTAAATATCGTTAATTCCCATTCTAAGCTTAACATCTTTTAACAACGCATTATAGTCGTAAAACCCTTAGCCTTACTACTTTTGGACACATTCAAATTTTATGGTAGATATTAAAGAATTAAACGAAAAAATTCAACGCGAAAGCGCGTTTGTTGACCTCCTTACCAATGAAATGGATAAGGTTATCGTTGGTCAAAAAAGCATGGTAGAACGTCTTTTAATCGGACTTCTTAGTAACGGCCATATTTTATTAGAAGGAGTTCCAGGATTAGCTAAAACATTAGCAATTAATACGTTAGCAAAATGTATTCATGCCGATTTTAGCCGTATTCAGTTTACTCCCGACCTATTACCGGCCGACTTAATTGGAACCATGATTTATAACCAAAAACAAGAGGCTTTTTCTATTCGTAAAGGTCCGGTTTTTGCCAATTTCGTTTTAGCTGATGAGATTAACCGTGCTCCGGCAAAGGTTCAATCAGCTTTATTAGAGGCGATGCAAGAAAAGCAAGTTACTATTGGTGATCAAACTTTTCAATTACCAAACCCGTTCTTAGTTTTAGCGACTCAAAACCCGGTTGAACAAGAAGGAACTTATCCTTTACCTGAGGCTCAAATGGACCGTTTCATGTTGAAAGTGGTAATCGGTTATCCAACCAAAGAAGAAGAACGTAAAATTATTACCTCAAATATTTCCCCTGAAGGAATGCCAAAACCAAACGCCATTTTATCGCCTGATGATATTCTTAAAGCACGCAAAGTGGTGAAGGATGTTTACATGGATGAAAAAATTGAGCGTTATATTGTAGATATTGTTTTCTCAACCCGTTATCCTAAAGAATATAAACTGGATAAATTCCATGGTTTAATTTCTTACGGAGGTTCACCTCGTGCCAGTATAAATTTAGCATTGGCTGCAAAAGCATATGCATTTATTAAACGACGTGGTTATGTTATTCCTGAAGACGTACGTGCAATTTGTACAGATGTTATGCGTCACCGTATTGGTTTAACCTACGAAGCAGAAGCGGAAAACATTACTTCTGAAAACATCATCACCGAAATTTTAAATACAGTTGAAGTGCCTTAGAAATGTTGAATGATGAATTATGAATGTTGAATTATTTCGCATTCAAAATTTAACATTCAAAATTTAACATTTAAAATCTCAATGGAAACAGCCGAGCTCTTAAAAAAAGTCCGCAAGATTGAAATTAAAACACGCGGGTTAAGTCGCCAGATATTTTCCGGTGAATATCACTCTGCGTTTAAGGGAAGAGGTATGGCATTTTCTGAAGTTCGTGAATATACTCCCGGTGATGATGTAAGAACAATTGATTGGAATGTAACCGCACGATTTAATTCTCCTTATGTAAAAGTATTTGAAGAAGAACGTGAATTAAGTGTTGTGATGTTGGTTGACGTAAGTGCGAGTGGTTATTTTGGAACGCATTCTCAATACAAAAAAGATTTAATTACTGAATTGTGTGCAGTTGTTGCTTTTTCTGCTTCCACTAACAACGATAAAATTGGTGTGATATTTTTTTCTGATAAGATTGAAAAGTTTATTCCGCCAAAAAAAGGAAAATCTCACGTATTACGTATTATCCGTGAGTTGATCAATTTTAAAGCAGAGAGTAAAGGAACAGATTTAGAATTGGCTTTAAAATATTTAACCAACGTTATTAAAAAGAGAAGCACGGTTTTTTTACTATCGGATTTTTATGCTAAAGAAAATTATACAGATGCTTTAAAGATTGCGAACAAGAAACACGATTTAATTGCACTGAAGATTAATGATAAAACCGAATTAGAAATTCCGAAAGTGGGTTTAATCAAATTAAAGGATAACGAAACCGGAAAAATTGTTTGGGCTGATACTAGTAGTAAAGACTTTCAAAAGCAATTTAAAGTAAATGTGCTAAAGCGTGAGCAAGGCATGAAAGATAAATTTAATAAATGTGGTGTGGATTATTGCGATATCTACACGCATGAAGGCTACATAAAACCGTTAATGAATTTATTTAAACGCAGATAATGAAATTGAATCTAAAACATATTTTTTTATTAGCCTGTGTAGTAATTTGCACTTCACTTAAATCGCAACAGATAAGAGTGAATGCAGTTTTAGATTCGAGTAAGATCCGTATTGGGGAGCAAACTAAATTAGATGTGTATGTTACTTACGATGCCAACGCACAGAAAAATTTAAAAGTCGACTGGCCTTCGTTTGAAGATACTATCACAGGAAAAATTGAAATTGTTTCACGTACAGTAATTGATTCAACTATTCCTGATAAAGCAAATCCTTCTATCATTCAACAACATCAACAATATATTGTTACGGCTTTTGATTCTGGTTATTTTGCAATTCCTCCTTTTAAGTTTTTTGTAAATGGCGATACTGTAAATCCTGTTTTAACAGAGGCTTTGTTTTTAGAAGTTAATACTGTTCCTATTGATACTTCAGAGGCAAAAGTAAAAGATATTAAAGCGCCATTTAATGAGCCTTTCGATTGGAAGTGGTATTTGCCAATGGTGTATTGGGGTGGTGCTGCCATTTTATTGGTCGCGCTAATTGTATTTATTATTCTCAAACTCACGAAGAAAAAACCTGAAGTGATTGTTGAACGCAAACCGGATGTGCCTCCGCATATTTTAGCTTTATCACAATTAGAAAAAGTAAAAGAGGAAGCGATTTGGAAAGACGGGAAAACAAAAGAATATTATTCAGCCATTTCGGATTCGGTGCGTTTATATATTGAAGGTCGTTTTGGTATTCAGGCTTTAGAGTTAACAACGGATGAAATTGTACGCGCATTTAAATCACAAGTAGTGGATGCAGCAAGCAAAGAGAAACTGCAGCAAATGTTAGTTCTGTCTGATTATGTAAAATTCGCAAAACAAATTCCAATTGAACAAGAACATGCGCTTGCTTTACAAAACGCATTCGATTTTGTAAATGGAACAAAACGTGAAGATGAAATTATTATAGAAGAAGATAATTCACCAATTAATAATGAAGAACAAAAGTGATAAGTTACTTGGAAGACATACAATTTGCCGAGAAACATTGGTTCTGGTTGTTTTTATTGCTGCCGGCAATGATTGTGTGGTATCTTATTAAATTAAAAAAATACGAAGGTGAAGTTCATTTTTCTTCATTCGATAATTTTAAAGGCATAAAAACGTCTCTTAAAGCGCGTTTACGTCATTTGGTTTTAGTAATGCGCTTAATCGGAGTTTCCTGTATTATTTTAGCATTAGCCCGTCCGCAATCGCGCAGTAGCTGGAAGGATATTAAAACAGAAGGAATTGATATCGTTATTAGTATGGACATCTCTTTATCGATGTTAGCAAAAGATTTTAAACCAAACCGATTAGAAGTTGCGAAGGAAGTGATTATCGATTTTATTGATGCGCGCCCTAATGATAAAATTGGTTTAGTGATTTTTAGCGGTGAAGCATTTACACAATGTCCATTAACGGTTGATCATAAAATTCTTAAAAACATGTTTCCGGATATTAAAGCGGGAATGTTAGATCAAGGAACCGCCATTGGTTTGGGATTAGCAGATGCAGTTGCTCGTATTAAAGACAGCAAAGCAAAAAGCAAGGTGATTATTTTAATTTCTGATGGTGTGAGTAACGTAGGGGAAATTGCACCTATGACAGCCGGAGAAATTGCTAAAACTTATGGATTGCGCGTTTATACGATTGGTGTTGGTACAAAAGGAAAAGCGTTGCAACCTGTAGCTATGTATCCTAACGGACAATTAGAATATGATTATGTAGATGTGGAAATTGATGAAGAAGTAATGACAAAAATCGCGAACATGACAGGCGGAAAATATTTCAGAGCAATGGATAAGGAAAGTTTGAAAAACGTTTATAAGGAAATTGACAGACTTGAAAAAACAATCATAAGTGAAAAAAGCTTCTCTAATAAAGCAGAGCATTTTCTGCCTTTAGGTTTGGCAGCTTTAATTTCCTTGTTGATGGAATTTATTTTAAAACGCGTTGTATTTAAATCGGCACCATAATGTTTAGGTTCGAGAACGACATATTTTTTTACGCCTTTGCAGCATTACCGGTAATGTTGGTGATTTTTATTTGGTATTTGTATTCCACTAAAAAGCGGTTAAAGAAATTAGGTGAATACGAATTGGTAAAATCATTGGTGCCGGATGTTTCTAAATCTAAAAAAGTAACAAAGTTTATTTTATTAATGCTTGCTTTCAGTAGTTTGATATTGGCAGTTTGTAATTTGCAAACCGGAAGTAAAACACAGGAAGTAAAACGTGAAGGTGCAGATATCATTGTGTGTTTAGATGTATCTAATAGTATGTTGGCACAAGATTTATCGCCAAACCGATTAGAGCGTGCTAAGTTTGCATTAGAGAAAATGATTGATAAGTTGGAAGGCGACCGTTTAGGAATAATCGTTTTTGCAGGAGAAGCTTATGTTCAATTACCAATCACAACCGATTACAGCGCCGCAAAATTATTTTTGGGAAGTATAAACACCGAAATGGTACCGACACAAGGAACAAATATTGGTGCTGCTATCCGTAAAGCGTTAGAAGGTTTTAGTAAAGATTTAGAAAAGAATAAAACCATCGTCGTAATTACCGACGGAGAAAATCACGAACCCGAAGCTGTTGAAGCGGCAGAAGAAGCTGCTAAGGCAGGAATTCTTGTAAATTGTATTGGTGTTGGTTCTGAAACAGGAGTTCCAATTCCTATAATGGCAAATGGTGCCGTGCAAGGTTATAGAAAGGATAAAGATGGTAACACAGTTGTAACAAAATTAAATAGAGAAGTGTTACAGGAAATTGCAGGTAAAACAGATGGTATTTTTGTTCAGGCAACAAATGCTGATATTGGATTGAATGCTATTCTTGATAAATTATCTCAATTAGAGAAAAAACAAATCGACACAAAAATGTACACCGATTACGAAGATCAGTTTCAGTGGTTCTTAGGGTTGGCTTTATTATTATTCATTATAGAATTTTTCATTAGCGAACGAGTAAGTAATTGGTTCCGTAAATTTTTGGCAAGCGTTTTAAAACCGAATAAATCAGTTGCAGGTATTTTGGTGTTGACGTCTCTTTTTAGTGTAAATAAATTATCTGCGCAAAAAGACAAAGAGTTGGTTTATAAAGGAAATAATAATTATTACAGTGGAAGAAATGTTACAGCTATAAACGAATACCGTGAAGCTTTAAAATTGAATCCCGCTTTAAAGAAAGCCAATTTCAATTTAGGTGATGCTATCTATAAAGAAGCAGTCAATATTAAAAATTCAAAAAGCAAAGAGCCTATTATGGGAATGAAGCCGGATTCTCTTGCTAATATTATGTTGGATGAAGCCGCGGCGCAATTTGATGTAGTATCACAAACAGTTTCTCATAAAGACACTTTACACCAGGCCTTACACAATTTAGGTAATTGTCGTTTAAAACAAGCTAACTGGCAAGCCGCCGTTGATGCATACAAAAAATCGTTAAAGGTAGATCCTAAGGACGAAGACACACGATATAACTTAGCTTACGCTCAAAAGAAGTTAAAAGAGCAGGAGAAAAAGGATAAGGACAAAAATAAGGATAAGCAACAACAACAACAGCAACAACAAGACCAACAACCGCAAATGTCGAAAGAACAAGCTGAACGTATGTTGAACGCATTACAGAACATGGAACAGAAATTACAAGGCAAAAAGAAAAAAGGTGATGGACAGAAAGTAAAGACGGAGAAGGATTGGTAACAACCTAGCGTCTTTGCGCCTTTGCGAGAAAACCTTTGATACGAATGATAGAGAGTATAAATAGAAAAAATTGGATGGTTGCAATGCTTAGCGTTGTAGCGGCTCTATTTTCTATTTCAAATTTAAAAGCACAAAAATTAACCGTTCAAGTAAGTGCGAATAAAGTACAAGTTGGAGCGGCTTTTCAAGTTGTATTTACAGTTAATGCACAGCCATCAACTTACACGCCGCCAAATTTTAAAGACTTTGATATTTTTTCAGGACCAAACACAAGTCAGAGTATGCAATATGTGAATGGTGCTTTATCGCAATCATTTTCAATTTCATTTTTAATTGCAGCGAAAAAGGAAGGAAAATTGCAAATAGGTCCAATGACAATGGTGGTTAACGGACAAAGTATTGCAAGTACAGCTGTAAACATTGAAGCAACAAAAGGAGCTGTTCCTGCGGGACAACAACAGCAACAAACGCAATCCACACAAAATCCGGATGAACAAACTACAAAAAGCAGTGGTGATGATGTGTTTGTGAAAACTATTGTCAGCAAAACGAAATGTTATATTGGAGAACAGATTCAAGTAATACAAAAAATTTATTCTAGGTTTGATTTAAGAGGTTTTCAAAACGTAAAGTTTCCTGCGTTTAATGGGTTTTGGTCGCAGCAACCGGAAGGTATTCCAAATGTTCAATTGCAGATTGAAAATGTGGATGGTGTAAATTATTACGTTGGAGAATTCAACAAAACTTATGTTTTTCCTCAGCGTACAGGTGAGTTAACGATTGACCCAACTGAAGTAGAATGTGTGGTAAGAAAACAGAGTAATAAAAAGCCGCGTAATATTTTTGAGCAATTTTTTGGTGGTGGTGGTTTTGAAGATGTGGTTGTAAAAGCTTACAGTCGGAAAACGAAAATTAATGTAATGGATGTTCCTGAAGCAGGGAAGCCTCTTAATTTTTCGGGTGGAGTTGGAAATTTGAATTATAAAGTAGAGGCGACAAAGAATACTGTAAAAGCAAACGACGCTTTCAATTTAAAAATCACTATCAGTGGAAAAGGAAATTTAAAATTATTGGAAGCTCCTAAATTAACCTTGCCCGAGAGTTTTGAAAGCTACGAACCAAAAATTACTGAGAATATTTCGAATGCAGGAGGAGTAAGTGGTTCTAAAACGTATAACTATTTAATTATTCCGCGTGAACCGGGTGATTTTGTTTTAAATAGTTTAGACTTCAGTTATTTTGATTTAGATAAAAAGAAATACGTTACTATTCCTTCTCCTGAATTGAAAATTACAGTAACGCCTGGTGATGGTAAGAGTAATGCTTCTGCTCAAGTGTTCGATCATTTGAAACACGAAGTAAAAGAAACAGAAAACGACATCCGATATATTAAGAAAGGAGATTTCGAGTTACAAAAAAGTGATGCGGAGTTTTTTAATTCATCTATGCATTTATTTTTATTAGTGTTCCCGTTAATTTTATTTGCGGGAGGTTTAGCATACCGTGCCTACTATATTAAACAAAATAGTGATGTTGTGGCTGTTAAGGGACGAAAAGCTGCGAGCTTCGCGAAAAAGCAATTGGTAAGTGCTGAGAAACAAATGAAGCAAAATAACAAAGAAGCTTTCTATACAGAGGTAACAAATGCTTTAAATAGTTATTTAGGAAATAAATTTAATATTCCGGTAGCAGATTTATCGAAAGAAAATATCACCAAGGAATTACAATTACGCTCTATTCGCCCTGACACACAAGTAAAATTATTTGACACCATTAACCAGTGTGAGTATGCTAAATATGCTCCGGGTGCGGTGAGTGGCGATTTGCAAGCAGTTTATAATAATACTGTTGAATTAATTTCGACTATTGAAAGTGAAGTGAAACATGTTTAAAGTAAGAAACATATTTACAGTTGTGATGATGATGCTAAGTTTAGCTTCATTCTCAAACGATTTGCTTAAGAAAGCCGAAACTGCTTACGAAAAACGCGAATACAAAAAGGCTATTGAAGCATACGAGGAATTGCTAAAGGAAGGTTATACTTCTTATCAATTGTATTATAATTTAGGAAACGCCTATTATCGTAACCGACAATTAGGTAAAGCTATTTACAATTACGAACGAGCCAAAAAATTAAATCATAAGGATGAAGATGTAAGAAATAATCTGAATCTCGCTTACACAAAAACCATTGATAAAATTGAGGTAAAGGAAAATTTCTTCATCAGTGCCGTGAAAACAAATGTATTGAGCAGTTTCACCACTACAGTCTGGGCTTGGTTAAGTATTGGCGCTTGTGCATTATTCTTTTTGTTCTTGTATTTATTTATTGCCGGTCCAAGTGTATTTGTAAAACGACTTTCATTTTTCGTTTCGGTAGTATTATTAATTAGTTTCTTTATTGTTTACTTTCTGGGTAACTCTGCTAAGAAGGCAAAGGAGGAAAATAGTTTCGCTATTATTACCGCTGCCGAGACAAAAGTTTATACCGAACCAACTTCTACATCCACTTCTAAATTTGGTTTACACGAAGGCACACGCGTTCGTATAGTGGAACCAAATGCAGATTGGATTCTCATTAAACTCGAAAATGGCAACGAAGGTTGGTTGCGTTTGAGTGATGTTGGTGTGTTCTAATATAAAACTCGCCTATTTTGTTCTTATCTCTTAAAAGATTATTTTCGTTATTCTTATGCGTCAATTCTTACTCCTTATACTTACTTCTTTCTCCTTTGCCTCTTTTTCTCAAAACGCTGACTTACGTATTTTAAAAAGCATCAATAAAACCGACCATAAAATTTGGGATGAAAGCATGCGCATTACATCGGATGGTGTTTTTCCATTCATGGTGATTAGTCCGGCCGCATTGTGGTTAACTGGTTATGTGAACAAGGATGAAACCATGAAACGTAACGGTGTAAAAACTGTTATTGCTATTGGCGGAAATATTTTGATTACCGAAGCCTTAAAACGAAGTATTAAACGTCCGCGACCTTATACCTCTTATCCCGATGATATTGTTTTAAGAAAAAAAACTACCGGCTTCTCTTTTCCATCAGGACATACATCTTGCGCTTTTGCAACGGCCACTGCTTTAACTTTGAGTACAAAAAAATGGTATGTAGCTGTTCCTGCTTTTACTTATGCGGGTTTTGTTGGCTATTCCCGAATGCGATTAGGCGCGCATTTTGGGAGTGATGTATTAGTTGGAATTTTAGTCGGAGTAGGTTCGAGTTTTCTAACCTGGCAATGCGACAAATGGATCAATGCGAAGTAAGAATTACGAGTGACGAATTGGAAAATTAAGAATGCAGAATTATGAATTAGGAATGAAAATCCCGAAGGGATGAGATTATTATAGCAAGAATAGACAACAGGAATTAACCCCGAAGGGGTGATATAATATGTAAAGTATATGAAACAACGTATTTCCTTCTTCACCATTGGTGTTTCTGATTTGGAAGCGATGCGTGATTTTTACAAAGAAAAATTTGGGTGGGAAACGATGAAAGATAGCGATGGAATCGTATTCTTTAAATTGAATGGATTTATTTTTGGATTATATCCTAAACATGAATTAGCTGAAGATATCGGAGTGATGAATGACGGTACGGGCTTTAAACAATTCTCAATGGCAATAAACATGAATTCGGAAAAGGAAATCGATGATTTGTTTGCCGACTTTAAAAAGAAAGGCGTAAAAATTATCAAAGCTCCCGAAAAAGTATTTTGGGGCGGATACAGAGGCTACGTTGCAGATATTGAAAATAATTATTGGGAGTTTGCTTACAACCCGTTTCTTAAATTGGATGATGAAGGGAATGTGGATTCTCATAAATAATAACACTAAATCCTAAATTGAAACAATTCCTCCAAATACTAATCCTCACTTCCTTCTTATCAAGAGGGTACTCTCAATCAAACGTAATAGTACTCGGTATTGCTCAGGATGGGGGTTATCCGCATTTGGGTTGTGAGAAGGAATGTTGTAATAAGGCTTGGAAAAATGACTCTCTTAAACGATTTATAGTTTCTTTGGCTTTAGTTGATCCTGTTTCTAAAAATTGGTGGTTGTTTGAAGCAACGCCGGATATTAAAGAGCAATTGCAGTATTTTAAAACGCTGACTAAAGGCGATTACAACTATTTACCTTCCGGAATTTTTTTAACGCATGCACATATCGGACATTATACCGGTTTAATGCAATTGGGTAGGGAAGTCATGAATACAAAAGAAATCCCGGTTTATGTTCTTCCTAAAATGAAAAACTTTTTAGAAACCAACGGACCGTGGAGTCAACTCGTGACTTTGAAAAATATTTCCCTTTATAATATGGATACAGTTGAAGCTCTGGAATTGCAAAAGGGAATAATGATTCATGCCTATACTGTTCCGCACCGTGATGAGTTTTCGGAAACAGCAGGATTTAAAATTGTAACCGAAAAAGCCAGCTACTTATTCATCCCAGATATTGATAAGTGGACAAAATGGAATAAAAGTATTATTGAAGAAGTAAAAAAAGTGACTTATGCTTTTGTTGATGCTACCTTTAATGAGATTACAGAGTTAAAAAACCGTAAAGTAGAAGAAGTACCGCATCCATTTGTAAGCGAAACTATGGAGTTTTTTAAAAACGAAAGTAGAGAAACTAAAGCCAAATTGCATTTCATTCACTTCAACCACACCAACCCCGTAATGTGGGATAAAACTGCCAAACAAAAAGTTTTAGAGCAGGGCTTTAAAGTGGCGGAACAGGGAAGAGGCTATTAAGGAATTGCGTACATTTGTCTTATAAAATTTGACTATAGATATATAGTTCATTTTGTTCACAAAAGGTACAGTAATTTGATAATGATCCTTATATGTTAAGAAAAATTCTTAGTTTTTTTATCCCAATAACAAAAAATATTAAATCTGACCATAGTGGTAATTTGGAAGTAACAGTAATTAATGGAAAAAAATTATTGAATACAACGAATACTAATTATTCATACGGCTCTCTGGAACGAATAATGAAATTCTCCTTAAAAAAATTGGAGCTGTCTAAAACAAATAGCACTTTATTGCTTGGGTTAGGAGGCGGTTGTGTCTTAAAAACCTTAAGGGAAGATTTTCATTATAACGGTGAAATAACAGCTGTAGACATAGATCCTGTAATTATTGGAATTGCTGAAAAGGAATTTAATATCGTAGCTGATAAGTCCACTAAAATAATATGTTCAGATGCATATAGCTATGTGAAAGAGAATAAAAGTAAATTTGATTTGATTATTATTGATTTGTTTATCGATGACAAAGTGCCGGACCAATTTACTACTCAAGAATTCTGGCGACATTTATTAGAACATCTTAATCAATCCGGTAAAGTAATTTTTAATACACTCTGTAACCCTTACACTAATTTACAAGCAATTGAGGAAAAATTTCTAAGACGCGGAATTGATTACAAAATATACAGATATGTTGACCAAACAAATAAAGTTTTAATTGTAAACTACCCGGCCACTGCTAATATTTAACCGTCATGCAGGATAAATGCACAAAGTATTAGAACAAGATTTAAAATGGAAGAGCAGGTTGTGAGCTATTAAATGTTTTGTATATTTATAGAATATTGACCCATTAATGAAAAAATTAGTTAAGGCGATTTACGATTTTATACCATTTAAAAAACAAATCTTTACCGCCTTAAAGTTTTTTTGGAAACCAAAGCAATCCGTTTTTAAGCATTTACATTTTAAGGATGTAATTACTGTTCCTGTTACGGATTCAAAAAATTTTAAAGTAAATCATTTTGGATTATGCATTGAAAATGAAATTTTCTGGCAAGGACTTACAAATGGCTGGGAAAAAGAATCCCTAAAACTGTGGATCAAATTATGTGAAACTTCTGAAACTATTATTGACATTGGCGCGAATACCGGAATATATTCATTGGTAGCAAAGGCAGTTAATCCTTCATCTAAAGTGTATTCATTTGAACCGCATCCTTATTTTTTCTCATTGTTTAAGAAAAATATTCTTCTTAATAATTATGATATACATGCATACAGAAAAGCAATTTCAAATTCTAATGGGGTTGTAGAGATTGACGATTATTCAACAAATAATGAAATAATTAAAGCGGAAGCCATGACTTTGGATGTATTTATAAAACAAAGTAATATCAAAGCGATTGATCTTATAAAAATTGATACAGAATTACACGAACCAAAAGTGCTTGAAGGATTTTCAACCTATTTGAAAGAATTTAGACCAACCTTGCTTATTGAAATTATAAGAGAGGATATTGCACAAAAAGTAAATGAATATATTAAAGGTTTAGGATATTTAAATTACAATATTGATGAAAAAGGGAGCATTCGGCAGACGGACAGAATAGAAGTAAGTGATCATTTTAATTATTTATTATGTAATGCTGAAATCGCGGCTAAAATTGGGTTGCCGGTAAAGAAGATATAAATAGATTATTCATACAACTTCTCAAAAGCTTTGGGCAACTTTGCAATAACATCAGTCGCTAATACACTTTCAATGTATATTTTCTTTAAACAAGAGTCAGCTGCTGAGCCGTGGATATAAACGCTAATTAAAGCAGCTTGGGGTGGCGTGTAACCTCTTGCTAATAGCCCTAAAATAATTCCGGTTAAAGTATCGCCACTTCCGCCTTTGGCAAGTCCTGCGTTTCCTGTTGAGTTGAAGAAAACATTTCCATCAGGCATTACAGTTTGTGTGTAAGCGCTTTTTAAAACTAAAATGCAACGGTGTTTAATCGCAAATTGCCTAGCGCTTTCTAAACGTTCAAAATCGTTAATGTGTTTTCCCGCCTGCCGGTCGGGCAGGTGTGTGAGTCTGTCAAATTCTTTTACATGCGGTGTTAAAATAGTATCAGGTGCTAAAAAACTTAACCATGTTTTATTATTGGCTAAAATATTTATTGCGTCAGCATCAAATACCATTGGTAAAATATAATTCAATAATTTTTTAATCACACTTTCAGTTACAGCTTCCGTTCCAATACCCGGACCAATTCCCACCGCGGTAATTTTATCCATGTTCGGTAACTCGGTAATTAATTCTTCATCAGTATCAGGGTTTACCATGGCTTCGGGTATAGAAGTCTGTAAAATATCAATTCCTTTCTTGGGCGTTTGTACAGTTAACATTCCTGCACCACTTCTTAAACAAGCTTTTGCGGCAATAACAGAAGCACCCATTTTGCCATAAGCGCCGGCAACTAAAAGTGCGTGACCATATTTTCCCTTATGAGAAAATTTAGCGCGTTGTTTTAGTAGAGGTTGTAAATCAGATTTAGTAATGTAATAATGCGGCGTAAAAATATTATGAATAAACGTTTTATCTAATCCAATATCCAACACTTCAAATTCAGGAACGTAAATTCCATTCTGCGGCATTAAAAAAGATAATTTCGGAAACTGAAAACTCAACGTAACTGAACTTTGTACAATTACATCATCATTGTCATTGGGTTTGTCAGCATACAATCCCGAAGGTATATCAATACTAATGACAAAAATTTTAGTGGCGTTTATGAAGTTAACCAAAGAAGCAACAATTCCGGATAATGGTTTGTTTAATCCGGTTCCAAACAAAGCATCAATCACTAAGGAGTTTGATGTAATTTCAATTGGCTTTAAATCTTCTTCTTTGTCAATGTAAAATAAAGCTTCCGGTTTTAATTCTTTTAATCGTTCTAAATTTATTGTGAAGTCTTCACTAGCGTTTTCAGAGTGATTTAGGACGTAAACTTTTACAGAATAATTTCTTTTGATTAAAAAACGAGCAATGGCTAAACCATCACCGCCATTATTTCCTTTTCCACAGAAAATAACAAAGTCAGAGTCGATCGAAGCGTTTTTTACAATATGTTTTATACAAGCAGTAGCAGCCCGCTCCATTAAATCAATAGATGCAATTGGTTCATTTTTTATGGTGAACGCATCACAAACTTTTATCTGTTCAGCACTTAAAATTTTCATTACTTACAATTACAATCGTTATCACAACCTGCCCCGTTTTTTTCGGAGTTATCTTTTTTCTTAGAGGAGAACGCAGGCTTTAAAAATTTAATTAAGAGGAAGAGCACAGCCCCTCCTACCAAAACGTAAACTATTATATCCTGAACTTTCATATTTTAAACTGTCAGGTCGAGCGTAGTCGAGACCGTGTCTATTTCTCGACTACGCTCGAAATGACATTATTTCAATATCGGCAACGTTATACTAGAAGCATTCTGCTTATCATGATAAATTTTAATATCACTCTTTACAAAATCTTTCTCATCACAATGGTAAATATCTACAAACTGCTGAGGGTTTCTGTCGGCAATAGGAAACCAAGAGCTTTGAATTTGTATCATTAGTTTATGTCCTTTTTTAAACGTGTGCGCTACATCCGGTAAATCAAATTTCACATTGGTAACTTCTCCAGGTTTAAATGGTTCAGGTTTTTCAAAACTATTTCTGAATTTACCACGCATAATTTCACCACGCACTAACATTTGGTAATTATCCATTAAATAAGGCTCGTTAAATACCTTTTGGTTTGGATATCCCGCACAACAATAAGCAGAATCATATTTAAATTTACTTGGGAAAACGTCAATCACCTTCACAACAAAATCCGCATCCGTAGTTGATATAGCTACTTTCAAATTCGCAGTTAAAACGCCTGCTAAAGTCATATCCTCAGTTAAAATTTCTGTTTCAAAAACTAAAACATCTGTACGTGTTGCAGCAAAACGCTGGTCATCGGTCATGTATTCATTAGTTCTGTGTTGATGCGGATATTCTCCCGTATAAGGTACAGGTTTCGCAGGATCGCTGGTATATTGTGTATACGACGAATTAGTTTGGGGAGCAGTAAAAGCTAATTTGCTTTTGTCTTGTAAGTAGATATTTTTATTTTCTACACCTTTTGGTGGCCAGCTTTCAAATTTTTTCCATTCGTTAGCACCGGTCATAAAAATATTAGCTTCAGCAATTTCATTGGCATTACCTTTTCCTTTTAAATAATAGTTAAAGAAAGGCACTTCAATAGTTTGCTGGTAGTGTCCTGTTGTATTAGAACCAAATCTTATATTTCCTAAATGACCAACACCGTCAATCGACCAGATACCATGATTCCAAGGTCCCATTACTATTTTGTTATTGGTAGTTTTTGAATTTTGTTCGATGGCTTTGTATAAATTCCAGGCGCCGTAACAATCTTCAGCATCAAATAAACCGCCAACAATTAGCATAGCGGGTTTAATGTTTTTACAACCGCGACGAGCATCTCTTGCTTTCCACCACTCATCATAATTGGGATGATTCATTAACTCGTGCCAGAATTTTACAGAATCACCAATGAGTTTAGAGAAATTTTTAAGCGGACCGGTTTCTAAATAAAACTTGTAATTATCATCAATCGGAAATTGAAAACCTTTTCTTCCAATAGTTGTTGGTTGTGGACGTGGCTGACCGAATCCTGAATAAAAATTGAAAGCATCCATTATCATGAATGCACCATTGTGGTGAAAATCGTCACCTAAAAACCATTCAGTAACCGGTGCTTGCGGACTCACTGCTTTTAATGCCGGATGATTACTTAAAGCGGCCATGGTACTATAGAACCCGGGATATGAAACACCAAATACACCAACGTTACCATTGTTGTTAGGAATATTTTTTACTAACCAATCAATCGCATCGTACGTATCGCTTGCTTCATCAACATCTTTTTTTGTTTTTTTATTTTCAATAAACGGACGAACATCCATAAACTCACCTTCACTCATCCAACGCCCACGAACATCTTGCGTAACGATGATGTAATTCTCTTTCACATAATTTTTCCAATAGCTATACCATAAACGCGCCGAGAATTTATCATCCCCGTAAGGCGCGCAAGAGTAAGGCGTGCGCACCATAATGATTGGATTTTTTTCAGTTACATTTTTTGGAGAGTAAACAGTTGTGAAAAGCTTCACGCCATCACGCATTTCAATTTTAAGTTCTTTCTTAGTATAATTTTCTTTTATGTATTTCTCATCAATGGTTTGAGAGAAACTTACATTTAGAATAAAAAGAAAAAGAAATACGAATAATTTTTTCATAACAAGAATTTAAGAAACCACTTTTAATAATTGCTTAACAGTTTTTGCTTTTTGTTTGGCTTTTACTAAATCATCATCTACAATAGTAACATGTCCCATTTTACGAAAAGGTTTTGTAGTTACTTTACCATAAAGGTGAATATAAACGCCACTAAATTTCAAAACATCTTCCATGCCTTCGTATTTAGCAGGACCTTCATAACCCATTTCGCCTAATAGATTTATCATTACGCCGGGTTTTGCTATGGAAGTATCACCTAATGGTAAATTTAAAATCGCGCGCCAGTGTTGTTCAAATTGCGAAACTATATTCGCTTCAATAGTATGATGTCCGCTATTGTGTGGTCGCGGAGCAATTTCGTTTACTAAAACTTTTCCGTCTTTAGTTAAAAATAGTTCAACGGCTAATAAGCCAACAATATTTAATTTCTCAGCAATTTGTGTAGCAATAGCAATAGCTTCTTTCTCAATATTTTTTTTGATGTTGGCAGGCGAAAATAGAAACTCAACCAAATTGGCTTGCGGATTAAATTCACATTCTACAACAGGAAAACATTTGCATTCCCCATCTGAATTGCGCGCAACTATAACAGAAAGTTCCTTATCAAAATCAACCAAACGTTCTAAAACGCTGGGTTCGTTAAAAGCTTTATCTAAGTTATCCGGGTTCACTAATTTAGTAACGCCTTTCCCATCATACCCACCTTTACGAAGTTTTTGAAAGAAAGGAAAGAAATCAGCGTACTTAGCAATTTGTGCTTTACTCTCCGTTAAAAAGAAATCAGCAGTAGGAATATTATTACGCTGGTAAAACATTTTCTGTAAACCTTTGTCTTGTATCAATTCAATAACATCCGGTTGAGGAAAAACTTTTTTACCTTCTTTCTCTAATTGTTTAAGCGCTTCAATATTTACATTTTCAATCTCGATGGTAATAACATCTTTATCTTTTCCAAAATTGTAAACGGTATCGTAATCGGTTATGCTGCCTTTTTTAAAATTACTGATGCCTTTACAAGGCGCATTAGCATCTGGGTCGAGAACAAAAATATTTAAGTTATAATTAATCGCATTTTGAATGAGCATCCGACCTAATTGCCCGCCTCCTAAAACACCGATTTTATATTGTTGTGGTTCAAACGAATTCATTGCTTAAAAATATCGCACAAAGTAACAAGAATTTGCTGAATTCATTGGCATTATAGTAAGTAATTAAAGGAGGTAGGTCATATTTTTTCGGGTATTCAGCGGATTTTTTAGGGCTTTGTCAAAAAGTTGGGTTTTTTAGTCCTAAAACAGTAGTTGTTACAAATAAAGCTGGATTTTTGACTGTTTTTTCGTTATCTTTAAGGGTTATTAATCAATAATTATAAAGCATGAAAAAACTATTACTTTCTTTAACGTTAAGTACTTTATTTATGTCAGTTAATTCGCAAGACTTAAAGCATTGCCAAACTGATGAAATGATGAACGATTGGTTTCGTAAAAACCCAACTGCAAAAGCGGAATTCGAAAAGCGTCAACAAGAGGCGAAAGAGCAAGATGCGAAGTTTTTCGCTGATGGAAATGGTCAGCAAAATAAAACAATGGCTGCTCCTATGTATACAATTCCTGTTGTATTTCATGTTTTACACAATGGTGGTGCTGAAAACATAAGTGATGCGCAAATACTGAATGCGGTAAGTATTTTAACAAGAGACTACAATAAATTAAATGCGGATACAACTGCGGTTGTGCCACAGTTTAAAAATTTAATTGGCGATGTTAAATTTGAATTTAAATTAGCTACAAAAGATCCTTTAGGTAATTGTACGAACGGAATAGTTCGCCATACCGATGTAAAAACGGATTGGGTAAGAAATGTAGCGGATTATATTTATTCATGGCCTCGAGATAAATATTTAAATATTTATGTAGTTAAAACTATTACCGGTGGTGCAGCAGGATATACTTATTTACCGGGTACATCTCCATCACTTGCCTCAGATGCAATTGTTGTTTTACATGATTATGTAGGAAGTATTGGCACAAGTAATGTTGGCAGATCGCGTGTATTAACGCATGAAGTCGGACACTGGTTAAATTTATCGCATGTGTGGGGTAATAGCAATAATGCAAGTGTTGCTTGCGGAGATGATGGTGTAACAGATACGCCAATTACACGCGGGTATTTAAGTTGTCCATCAGGTACAGCGGCAGCTATTTTTTGTACTCCCGGTATTGTAGAAAACTATCAAAACTATATGGATTACTCATATTGCGATGTAATGTTTACGCCTGGTCAAGCTGCACGTATGACAAACGCAATTAATAGTCCGGTTGGACAACGTAACAATTTGTCGACAGTTGGTAATTTAACTTTTACAGGTATTATTAGTCCATTATCACCTTGTGCTCCTATTGCCGATTTTCATTCGTACAATGGATTTGTTACAAATTTGTATACAGTGTGTGCAACGCAGAGTTTAACTTTTTATGATGATTCTTATAACGGAACCATCACCTCAAGAAACTGGTCAACCAACAGTGGAGGAACAATTGCAAGTCCAACAGGAACGAATACAGCAATATCATTTCCTACAGCAGGTTCATGGACAGTTGCTATAACAGTTGCAAACGCTACAGGAACAAGTACAGCAACAAGAACAATTACAGTATTACCTAATACAGCAAATTACAACAGTACTTATCAAGAGAGTTTTGAGGCGACAGGTTTACCTGCAAATTGGACAATTATAAACCAAACAGGTGGAACAACTTGGCAACAATATTTTGGTGCAGCGGCAACAGGTGTTAATTCATATTTTATACAATGTGCAGTAAATCCTAATAATGCAATTGATATTATGGAAACTCCTTCGTATGATTTTTTAAGTAATCCAGGAGCTATTTTTACGTTTAAGTATGCCTACGCAAGACAAAATGCGACTTGGAACGATGTATTTAAAGTTCAAGCCAGCAGTAATTGTGGTGGAAGCTGGGTAGATATTTACGCGCCAACGCCAGCTACTATGGCATCCGGTTCAGGTGGAACAACTACTACGCCGTTTGTGCCAACAGCCGGACAGTTTAAAACTTATACATTAACAACTCACCCTGCATTTAATGTGTTTAAGTCGCAATCAAATGTTCGGTTACGTTTTTATTTCATGGAAGATCCTGCTTCAGGATTTGGGAATAATATTTTCCTTGAGGATATAAATTTTAACGGAACGCTAGGTGTTAATGAATTAAGTAAATCTATCGAGTTTGTGTTATTTCCAAACCCAAGTTCAGGTTCGGCAACTATCGATTTTACCATAAGCGATAATGCTGATATTAAATACAACGTTGTTGATGTTATTGGTCGTATAGTGGAGCAAGAAAAGAGTCTGAACTTATCTCCGGGGCATCATAGTTTTGTAGTTAACGAATCTCAAACATTAAAATCAGGAATTTATTTTGTTAATTTTGAATTAAACGGACAAAAAATTTCACGTAAGTTAATTGTCGAGTAATATTACTCCCCATACTAAAAACCCTCTTTTCTTTCTAAAGTTCAGAACGATTAGAGGGTTTTTTTTATATTTGCGTTATGAAATAAGTGGGATACCGAATGAACTTAAAAAGATAAGAATTCTGCTTATTCCAGGTGATCTAAAACAAAACATTTACAACACATGAAAATTTCTTATAACTGGTTAAAAACTCTAATCAACATTGATATTGATGCCAATGAAGTAGCTAAACTTTTAACGGCTTCCGGCTTGGAAGTAGAAAGTACTGAAGCATTTGAATCTGTTAAAGGCGGTTTAAAGGGAATAGTTGTTGGTGAAGTTATTGAGAAAGTTAAACATCCTGAAGCTGATAAATTAAGTCTTACCAAAGTAAATGTTGGAGGAAGTGATTTATTAAATATTGTTTGCGGTGCAGCTAATGTTGCAGCGGGACAAAAAGTTTTAGTAGCCACAATTGGAACAACAATTTATCCTGTAAGTGGTGAGCCAATGAAAATGGAAAAACGTAAAATCCGTGGAGCTGCCAGTGAAGGAATGATTTGTGCTGAAGATGAAATTGGAGTAGGAACTAGTCATGATGGAATTTTGGTTTTACCTCCCGATACAAAAGTGGGTTTAGCTGCCGCTGATTATTTTAAGTTGGAAAGTGATGTTGTTTTTGAAATTGGTTTAACGCCAAATCGTAGCGATGCCGCCTCTCATTTAGGAGTGGCGCGTGATTTAGTTGCGATTTTAAAATCAGCAAATGCTGAAAGTAAAAGTGTAATTACATTAACAGGAATTAATCAAACACCACCTGCAACAAATATTAATAAAATTGAAGTTGTTGTTGAGGATAAAGAAGCTTGTCCGCGTTACAGTGGATTAGTTTTAACAGGATTAACCGTGAAATCCTCTCCGGATTGGTTGCAGAATCGTTTAAAAGCAATTGGATTACGTCCAATAAACAACGTAGTTGATATTACCAATTTTGTATTGCATGAATTAGGCCAGCCTTTACATGCTTTTGATTTAGAAAAGGTAAAAGGCAATAAAATAATAGTAAAAACTTGTTCTGAAGGAACTGTATTTAAAACATTAGATGGGACAGACAGAAAATTAGCTGCTACCGATTTAATGATTTGCAACGAGAAAGAGCCAATGTGTATTGCCGGTGTGTTTGGTGGATTGGAAAGTGGAGTTACTGAAAACACAACATCAATATTTTTAGAGAGTGCTTATTTTGACAGCGGTTACATTCGTAAAACCGGAAAAAAACACGGATTAAAAACGGATGCCTCTTTCAGATTTGAGAGGGGAACAGATCCTGAAATGACGGTGACTGCATTAAAACGCGCTGCTGCTTTGATATTAGATATTTGCGGTGGAAATGTGAGTATGGATGTGGTGGATTTGTATCCTGAAAAATTAGAACCCTACAAAGTTCCATTCTCTTATGATAATTGCCGTGATTTAATTGGAAAAAATATTGAAACAAGCATTATAAAGAATATTATTACTTCATTAGGTATGGAAATTACCTCTGAAAGTGCTGATGGTTTATTGTTGAGTGTGCCACGTTTTAAAACAGATGTTACTCGCGAAGCGGATGTGATTGAAGAAGTAATGCGTATTTACGGTTATAACAATGTTGAGATAAGCAATCGCTTTAGTTTTGGAGTACAAGCTGCTGGTTCTAATAGCGGCTATCAATTAGAAAATAAAATTTCTGATGTTTTAATAGCGAATGGTTTCAGTGAAATCATGTCTTTATCATTAACCAAAGAAAGTTATTATAAAAACAATGCCGATTTAGTAAATGTATTAAATCCCTTAAGTCAGGATTTGAATGTATTACGTGGCGAAATGTTGTACAGTGGATTAGAAGCAATTGCTTATAATTCTAACCGTAAAAATGCCGACTTAAAGTTTTTTGAATTTGGAAAAACGTATTCGAAGTTAACGGAAGGAGATTTCAAATACGCTGAACAAAAACATTTAAGTTTATTTGTAAGCGGAAAGAAAATTCAGGAGAACCCTTACGGAAAGGCCGGAGAAGTTGATTTTGCTTTCATAAAATCTTGTGTGGAAGCTATCTTAAAAAAACTTGGCATCGAAAAATATTCAAGTTCTGAAACCGAAGGCGAGAATTTCTCTTATGGTTTAAATTATACTTCAAAGAAAAAGTCATTGGTGCAATTTGGTTGTGTAAGCAAAGCAATTTGTAAAAAATTCGACTTAAGCCAAACCGTTTTTTATGCCGACTTTGATTTTGAAACCTTAATGAATTTAAGCAGCAAAAACAAAGTGGAGTACACTGAAATTCCGAAATTCCCTTCTGTACGCCGCGACTTAGCTATGTTATTAGATAAAAATGTAAAGTATCAACAAATAGAAGAATTAGCTTATGCAGCAGAACGTAAATTTTTAAAAGCTGTTAATTTATTTGATATTTATGAGGGTGATAAAATTGGTAGTGATAAAAAATCGTATGCTGTAAGTTTTACTTTATTGGATGAGGAAAATACCTTAACGGATAAGCAAATCGAAAGCATTATGAATAAATTAGTAACGACTTATAAAGAAAAATTAAACGCAGAATTAAGATAATATAAACCAATAATTCCTAAACTATGAAACAATTTCTACTTGCATTATTTATTTTATCATTCGGCTTTATGAAGTCGCAATGTACTATTACATCTTCAGTAACCCCTCCAAGTTGTCCGGGTAATTGTGATGCCAGTGTTACATTAAATTTAAGTCCAGGATGTACTGCTTTTCCTTATAACTTAACCATTAATGGTGGAACTTGTACCCCAACAGGAACTTTTGTGATGACGTCATCATCAATGACATTCTCTAACTTATGTTCATGTACAGGACTTTATTCAGCCATCTTAACAAACAGTTTAAGCTTTCCTGTTTCATTTACAAATTTTACAATTTTTGGAGGAGTTCCGCTTACTGTAGTACCTGCTGCTTTCCCGGCAACATGTTCTATCTGTTGTGATGGAACTGTTCAGGCAACAACTATTGGCGGAACAGCTCCTTATTCTTATACTTGGGCACCTGCTATTTCCAGCTCTTCAGTTGCTAATAATGCTTGTCCCGGTGTTTACACGGTTTGTGTTACCGACAGTAAAGGATGTAATGCTTGTCAAACCACAACGGTTAACTTTATTCCATTAGGAATATCTGAGAATGAAATTGCACCGGTAAAAATTAGCAACACAAAGGATGAAATTGTTATTTCTGATATCTATATTATAAACACTTTAACCGTTTATGATTTAACCGGTCGTTTGGTTTATAAGAATGAAAATTCTAATCAAAAGGAAATCCGTTTAAACAAAAACCAGTTTAGTAAAGGCGTTTATGTGATGAGTGTTGAAGGTGCCCGTCGCCAATCGAAGCATAAAATCATTGTAGAATAGTTTGGTTTATTAGTATAACCGAAAGCCTGATTTTTGTCAAAAAAATCAGGCTTTCGGCTTTAAAAACACTTGTTTTTAGGGTAAAAAACTGTATTTTAGGTGGACAATTTATTAGGTTATTTTTATGGTTGAAACACAAGATAAAGCAACGTTCCTTTACAATTGGTTAAAGGAGTGCGAAAAAGAACATATCATCCTATGTTTTCAGGGCGATTTTAATCAGGATTTAGTAAATGCAATTTTAATATTGGCTGAGCGTGGACCGGATGTTCAAAATAGTTCAACGGTTGTGCGTGCACGAGTGTTTTCAGTATTAGTGGAGTGTATGCAAAACATTCGTAAATATGGTTCACCAACAAGTTCAAGCGATCTTAAACCAGGCATCGTAATTGTTTGTCTGGATGAAAAAGGATATTTATTGAAGACCGGAAATTTTATTGATAATAATTTAATCCCCAATTTAAAAAACAGATTAGATAGCGTCATCAAATTAAGTAAGGATGAATTAAAAGACATGCATAAAAAAGTTTTGGGTGAAACTGAGCTTTCGGAAAAATCAGGAGCTGGTCTTGGTTTAATTAGTATTGCCCGCAAATCAGATGGTATGGGATATTTATTCAAAGGTGTAGATGATAAAACATCATTTTATGCTCTTGACGTACATATTTCTAATACAACTAAATAATTTGTATGGAAGCCCTAAAAATTGAAGCTACCGTAGATACACCCGGAATTATTTTAGACCCTAATAGCAACTTGTTTGAAATATCGGGGAAATCATATCCGGAAGACACGAAGGAGTTTTATCATAATGTTTTACATTGGATGGATTTGTATGTAGCTTCTCCCAATCCTAAAACTAATTTTGTTTTCAAACTAAAATACTTCAATTCCTCATCCTACAAACCTATTTTTGATATTTTAGCCAAGCTCGAAACCATCAAAAACAAAAAGTGTGATGTGAAAGTAGAGTGGCACTATAAAACAGGCGATTCGGATATGCTGGAAGCAGGAGAAGAATTTGCAGATTTGTTTGAGTTGCCTTTCACCTATTTAAATTTTTGAAAGGAACCGGATGCGAAATTTTCTTAAAATATTTTTTTTAGTCGCATCAGTATTCAGTTTTTGTATTCTGTATTCTCAGAAACAATGTACGCAAGTTAAATTTAAAAATTACGGCGCTGATCAAGGTCTTGCTGTGACAACTGCTTTTTCAATTGTGCAGGATGATAATGGTTTTTTGTGGATTGCCAGTATAGATGGTTTATTACGTTACGACGGTTACAAATTTGTATCCTATAAAAATAATTTCAACGATTCCAGTTCAATTTCAGATAACACAGTTTCTTATTTGAGTAAAGGAAAAGGAAATCATATTTGGATGGGTACTTATTCCGGGGGTGTAAATGTTTTAGATGCCAACACCGGAAAATTTAAACGCTATCAAAATAATCCTAACGATATACATAGTTTAAGTAGTAACCGTGTTTGGTCGGTATTGGAAGATGACAATGGAATTGTATGGGCCGGCACTGATAACGGTTTAAACCGCATCGATACTAAAACCAATAAAGTTATACGCTACCAACACGAAGAAGGAAAAAATAGTATTTGCGAGAATAATATTTTAAGTCTGGCAAAAGATAAACAAGGTGTTTTGTGGATAGGAACTGCAAATGGTTTAAGCAGAGCGCCACTCGATTTGAATCATTACGTGCGCGAATTTTTTAATTATAAAAATAACGGAAGTGATATAAGTTCATTAGGCAGCAACATGGTAATGTCGTTTTTAGAAACTCGCGACGGGTCTATGTTTGTGGGTACAACAAATGGCTTGAGTAAGTTTATTAATTCGAAAAATAATTTTGAAACCACGCGTTTTTCGTTACAACCGGATTCTCTTTCAGGTCGCGTATATTCTTATCTAAATAGTTATGGTGATAATGCTATCCGTGCTATGTACGAGGATAAGATTGGGAAATTATGGTTGTCGACAGACAAAGGACTGAAAATCTTGAATCCAAAAACCTGGACTTACGTTTCGTATTTAGCAGAGCCGGGGAATCGTCAGGCTATAAGTGCAGATTTGTTATCTGGTATGCATGAAGATAAATCAGGAAATCTTTGGATTGGGTCTTTAGCGGGTGGGTTAAACAAAGTAGATTTAAAGCCCGAGAAATTTTTATTGTGTCAAACGCAATATGGGAATCCTGCAAACATCAGTAAAAATAATATCCGTTCTATTTTTGTGGATAGTAAAAATACATTGTGGATCGGAACTTTTGAAGGTGGCGTAAATGTTATGCCAGATGGTGAAGAACAATTTGTAAAGTTTAAGGATAAAGAATTAGGTACAGAAAATATTTGGGAAATTTTTGAGGACAGTAAAAAGCAAATGTGGTTGGGCACCAGTAATGGTTTGTATTGTTATAGTCCTGACAAGAACGATTTAAAACGTTATAAATTTGACAAAAAGAATTCGGAGAGTATTAGCAATGATATAGTGCGTTGTGCTTTTGAAGACAGCAAAGGAAATTTATGGATTGGAACAGAATCGGGTTTAAATAGATTTGAGTATTCTTCAGGTACTTTTACGCGTTTCTTTCACGATTCAAAAAACAAAAACAGTATTAGTAACAATACAATTTGGACGATTACAGAAACAGAAAATACTTTATGGGTAGGAACGGATAATGGTTTAAATAAAATATCGCTCGACAACAGTGGTAATCCTTTAACTTTTAAAGCATATTTCCCTGAGCAGGATAATAAAAACACAATCAGTAATCGTTCGGTGCGTTCGTTTTGGAAAGATAAGAATGGTTATATCTGGATTGGTACTAGCAATGGTTTGAATAAATTTGACCCGAAGCGTGAAACCTTTATGCGTTTTAACGAGGAGGATGGTATGGCGAACGCTTATATTTATGGTGTATTGGGTGATGAGAAGGGAAACTTATGGTTGAGCACCAATCACGGTATTTCAAAATTTGAATTGATTAATTCTAAATTTAGAAATTACGATAAGCCTGATGGATTACAGAATAATGAATTTAATACAGGTGCCTATTTTAAAGCAGCAAATGGTGAATTATTTTTTGGTGGTCCGGATGGATTTAATCGTTTTTTTCCTGATAGTTTATCTGAAAATAAAATTGCACCACCTGTTGCGATTACCAGTATAAAAGTATTTGGAGAAGAATATAACAAAGGAAATTATCCTGTAGATATAAAAGAAATTACCTTAAAGCATGATCAAAACGTAATCTCATTTGAGTTTTCTGCTCTTGATTTTACTTTACCTGAGAAAAATTTGTATTCGTATCGTTTAGTTGGCTTTGATAAGGATTGGATAAAGCCCGGCATGAACCGCTTTGTAAGTTACACTAACTTAGATCCGGGTGAATATACGTTTATGGTGAAGGCCACAAATAATGATGGCACCTGGAATGAAAACGGCATCAAAATAAAATTAACCATCGTTCCGCCATTTTGGAAAACCCTTTGGTTTCAAATCGCTGTTGTTTTAGGAATGATTATTTTCGCTTATTCTTTCTTCAAAGTTCGAATCAACCGTTTACGTAAAACACAAGCGAAATTGGAGTTACAAGTTGCCGCTAAAACACGAGAATTGCGTGAAGAAAAAGAATTAGTGGACGAACAAAATAAATTAATTGAAAAGAAAAATAACAGTATAACGTCTTCCATCCGTTATGCCAAACGAATTCAGGAATCGATTTTACCAATAAAAGAAAAGTTGAATGATTTAATTCCTGAATCTTTTATTTTCTTTAAGCCAAAGGATATTGTAAGTGGTGATTTTTATTGGTTCACAAATTACAAAGGCACAATTTTAATAGCTGCGGCCGATTGTACCGGACATGGCGTTCCTGGCGCGTTTATGAGTTTAATTGGAAATAGTTTGTTGAATGATATTGTGAAGAGTCAGGGTATTATTGATCCTTTAGAAATTCTGAAAAGAATGCATGAAGGATTAGTAGCAGCGTTAAAGAAAGGGGAGCAGGAAAGTGATACAGTGGATGGAATGGACATTACGCTTTGCGTTATTAATCAGAAAAATAAAACCTTTGAAGTTTCGTCTTCAGGAAGAAGTTTGTTATTGATACGTAACGGACAAATTAAAAAAATGAAAGTGGGCAAGTACCCATTAGGATTAGTAACTAAAAAACAAATTGTATTCGAGAAAGAAACTTTGGAGTTGATGCCGGGTGATACCTTCTATTTGTATACGGATGGTTATTGTGATCAGTTTGGTGGCGCGGATGATGATAAATATTTAGATAGTAATTTTGAAGCTCTCTTATTAAAAATTCAGAATCAAAATATGACGGATCAATCTAAAACTATTGAAACTGAAATTGAAACTTGGAGAGGAAAAAATCCTCAAATTGATGATATGTTGGTGATAGGGATTCGTTGTTAAGAGGAGATTCGTTAAACCCCTCTGTCTATTCCCCCATTAGGGGAATGAGACTGTCTCCCCTTAAAAAAGGGGAGAAGTTATTTTTACAATAATTTTACTTTGGATGACAATTAGCTCTCTCTTAAAAAAGGGAGAAGTTATTTTTACAATAATTTTATTTTGGATGACAATTAGCTCTCCCCCTTTTTTAAGGGGGAGTCCCCGCTTGCGGGGGAGGGGGTTGTTCAGGATAAGAATGCTTTTTAGTTTGAGGTGATTTTGAAGAATGCTATATTTCATAGCAAGACTTTTTTGTTTGAAGAAATACCTTCGTATTATGAAAACGAAATATTACAATGTAAAGTCGGCCGTTGATAATAGGAAATATTTAAGAGGCAATTTAACTCCGGCTGAAGCGGTTCTCTGGCGTTCTCTTAAAAATCCACAACTTGAAGGAAGAAGATTCAGAAGACAATTTTCTGTTGGAGATTATATTTTGGGTTTTTATTGCCCGTCAGAAAAATTAACTATTGAATTAGATGGAGCGCATCATTTTACAGTTCAAGGTTTATTGCACGATGAAAAACGTGATACGTTTCTTAAAAACAAAGGTATTACTATAATTCGTATAGAGAATCAACTGGTGTTTGACAGGCATGAGGACGTGCTACTTCATATAAAGGAGGGTTTCAAACAGACCCCTCTGTCTTCCCGATAAATCGGGATAGACTTTCTCCCCTTTAAAAAAGGGGAGAAGTTTTATTTGTGTTTAAAAAGTGGAAGTTTATTTTCTCAGTACAATTTAGCATCGGGTTGATACCAAATTTATAATATGCTCACTTAAATTATCGCAAAAGAATTGTGATCTATACTTTTATCTTTTTACGCTTTATATTTCGCTAATACTTCATCTAAATTAGAATGTGCCATGGCGAAGCCTTGCTCGAAGCCAAGGTCAATAATTTTTTGCATGTCGGCTACTTCTTTAAATGTATTTTCAACTAAAACTAAAGTTCCTGTTTCTGTTGATTGGAATGTTACATTCCATATTGTACTCGGAAAATCCTTATTGATATTTCCTTTATCATCACAAAAAGCGTCAAAGCCTTGATAATTTTTATAAGGCGTGATACTAGTATAATCGGCGCGACAATAATGTCTTTCTCCGGCGGGACCTTCCATATAATACAACCAGCTTCCGCCAACTTTAAAATCCATACTAACAGTATGGGCCTTCCATGGTTTTGGTGCCCACCATTCTGAAAGTAATTCAGGGTCGGTCCACGCACGCCATACTAATTCAACAGGTGCAGCGAATTCGCGGGTAATAATTAATTGCTTTTTAGCAAGGTCTTTTTTGTAAACAGTTTGTTTGCTCATGATTTTATTTATTTAATTCTTAAATATTATTTTTTGTTTTTAGATTGCATTTTTACTAATAGTTTGTCTAAGCTGTCGAATTTTTGTTCCCACATAGCGCGGAATTGTTCGAGCCATTTATCTACTTCTTTCATTTTTTGCGGATTGAGATGATAGTATATTTCGCGACCTTGTTGTTTTTGTTTTACGAGTTCACATTCACTTAATATTTGAATGTGTTTTGAAACCGCTTGCCGACTGCTTTTAAAATGATCGGCAATTGCATTTGGCGTCATGGCCTGGATTGCAATCAAAGTTAAAATAGCTCGGCGGGTAGGGTCGGCTATGGCTTGAAAAACATCTCTTCTCATTTGTAAATTGTATTAATGTGCAACTAATCGGTAGCAAATATATGTGCAATTAATCGGTTGCACAAATTTAGTTGTATAAATAAGCCTAAGTGCTTGGTTTGTAACGAATAAATTTTGAGGGGTAATGTAGAAACGACTTTCTAAAGCTTCTTCTTCATGGCAATGTTATCAAGCAGAATGCCAAGTAATAGGCTGCAACCTGCTATTAATAACACATAGAGTTCAATATAAGGATAGAACACGCCACCGATAATACCACCAATAAAAAAGAAACTTATAATACTTAGTCGCAATTTTATGGACGCGTAAAGTTTCTCTCTTTGGCCTTTTTCTTTATAGAAAAATAATTGGGACAGATCAATACCTAAATCAGTAAATAAACCTGTTAAATGTGTTGTTCTTACTGCAGAATTTGAGATGGTGGTGACTAACGAATTTTGAAGTCCCATTGCAAAAAGTAAAAGAAAGGCTAATATATCCGGATTTTGTAATATTAAAGAATGTCCAAATAAAGCAATGCCAATTAAAATAACACTTTCGAGGATAGTCGGAATTATATAGACGTAATTTTCATTCCGCCGAGAAATCCATTCAATTAAAAAGTGCGACACGAAAGAGCCGAGAAAAAAGAAAAATATATAAAGAAAGAAAACAAAAGCGTTTAAAAATTCGAGCTTAAATACTTCATCCACAAAAAAAGCAAAATGACCGGTGACATTTGTAGTTAAACGCGCTACAGCTAAAAATCCGGCGACATTAACAATACCGGCTACGAAAGATAATAAAGACGCAATTTTTAAATTGTGCTTTAATGTCCGTGTACTACCGTGATGTTTAAACATAATAGAAAGGAATGGCGGATGAAATACACTATAAAAGTAGAAATAAAATAATGGATTGCAAATGATTATTGCCTTATTGGTTTCTTCGTCTTAGCCTCTTTCAAATCCACTTCAAAAAAATTAAGAGCTAGTTTTTCCTTAATAGAATATGATTCCTGATCCCAATTCACATCTTTGTTTTTGGTGTTATACCACTTCGTCATTTTTTTATCAGCAAAATACATGTGCTCTTCAAAATAATCATTCGGACTACGTTTCGAGACAAACACATTATGAATGAGCTGGTCATTCGCTATATAATAAATTGTGGTTGAACTAAAACCAGTTCCGATAAATTCGCGGGTAATTTTTCGGATGGAATTATCTTTATAGAATACAACAGTTTTAAAGCCATTTATATTTGTGATGATTTCGCTTTTTGAATACTTAACGGTATCAACTTCTTTGTAACCGGTTTGCGCGAAAGCTATCTGTGACCGCAGAAGAAAGAAAAGTACTATTAGAAAAAATTGCGGCATCCGTTGAGGATTTTAATAAATATACGACGAAAAATTGAGGATATAAGTTAAACCCCTCTGTCACTTCGTGACATCTCCCCTTAAAAAAGGGGAGAAGTTTTTTGTGCAATAAATTAATTTTGGATGATAAAACAACTCTCCCCCTTTTTTAAGGGGGAGTCCCCGCTTGCGGGGGAGGGGGTAGCTTGAAGAATCTATTTAAGAAGGAATCTTCTCCTCCAAAATCATCGTCCCCGCCTTATCAAAATAAGTACAAGTCATTTTGCTCATATCAACGGCCCATTTTTCTATACCTGTTTGGGCGCTATCATTACAAAATGTAGGATAGTTTGTTTTGCCTTGCTGGTGAGCTTTTAAATCTGACTGAAATTTTTCACCATTACTTTTATCGGCTACAGTTAACGCATCATACTTTGGTGGAGAAGCAATTTGATAATTATCTTTTCCCTGAAAAACAGTATGACCATCACTTACAAAAGTTTCGTAATAGGTAACGCCTAATTTAATTAAGTCTTGAATGTAATTTGGAAAATCCGCACCGCTTTTTACTTTAGAGTGCGCTGCTTTAATTTGGTCGAGTGTAAACATGGTTTTTTATTTAAATTTAGAAATAAAACCGCTAATTGCAAATCAGAATTTGTGAGAAAAAAACCACACTTCTTCTATTTCTTTAATCTCTCAATATTTTTCTGAAGATATTTATTGGTAGGTAAAAGGGATTGTTGTATACGTTTGGCATAAGTAATACTATCCAAAATCTCCCTTTGTTTTTCTTCTATGATTTGTTTTTGCAGACGTGTTTTTTTCAAGGTACGAAAAACAAATACCGCGAAGATGCATACTAGTAAAAGCAAAATTGAAACAAGTATAAGCACTATCATTTTTCTTCTGTTTTCTGCCTGAGCTACTGCATCTTTTTTATTCTGTTCAGCTTTAGCGTCCGACATTTTCTTGTCGAATTGGAAATTCATATCTTTTCTAATTAGAGTTGCTTTACTTTCCTCATCCAGTAAAGTATCTCTAAGCGCAATGAAACGTTTGTAAAAAAGTAATGAACGCAATCGCATTTGTTCCGGATTCAAAAGTTTTCCTCCCGGCGTATCCGGTAGAGCTATTGTTGATTTTTCATACAATTCACTTAATTGATTGTAATTGGCTTTTATATCCTCAGGTAATCCAATACTATCTTCCATTATCAGCGAGCGATGGATGTAGCTAAACGATTCCTTATAATTTCCTGTAAGGGTATACACGCGTCCTATATTACCATAGGTGAAAGCCACATTGTTAAAGCTTCCCAGTTTAGCATAAATCTTAAGTGATTGTCTGAAGTAGTCCATGGCCTTTTCATAATTACCGTGCGACATGTGAACAATACCAATACCATTTAAACAATTCGCCTCGCCCATTTTCTTTTCAAGCGAACGATTCAACTCCAATGATCTCTGATAATAGGTGATTGCTCTATCCGCATCTTTCTGCATGTAATAAACACTCGCCATGTTTCCGAGGCATGAAGCCATTTTAGCTTTATCTCTAACAGATTCGGCAATTATAAATGCTTTATTATAATATTGTAATGCTTTCGGGAAATCAAGAGCCTGATAATAAACCGCGCCAATATTACTTAGCACTGATGACATTCCTTTTTTGTTACCAACCTTTTCATATAATTTCTCTGCTGAAAAAAGATTTTCAAGGGCTTTAGGATAATCTGATTTATAATAATAACCAATACCAATATTAGCGTAACAATTGGCTTTGTATAACGACAATGGCTTTTGTCCAGTCGTTTCCAATTGCTGACATAATTCTAATGCAGCTAAAGACAAAATAATTGAGCTATCCGGATCGTTTTCTTTTACAAGCCACGATAATTCGTTAAGGTGAATTACTTTATTGGTATCCTGTTTATCCTTTTTTAAAAGAGCAACAATCGAATCAGCTTGCGAAAATGACAAGAGGGGGTAGAGAAATAATAAGAGTATAGAGGCAATTCGGGTCATTTTAGTTTTGAAAGATAATCTTTCTTTTTCTTAAGGTCTAAAGATAGAGTTTTTCTTTGTTTGTGGCATGTGATTTTGAAGAGGGTGTAAATAAAAAAGCGGATTGCAATTTACTTGCCCTCCGCGTTTAAATTATGTGAACTTTGTTTTACTTTTTATTCTGAATAATGTAATCCCCAAGCATTTCTCCGGCTCTTTTGCAACCGTATTTAATGTTGCCCGACCAGGCATTATCAGGACTTAGCGCTTGTATTCCACCGGGTATTTCGCTCATGTGAATAATAGCTACAACATCTGTCGGTGAAGCGGCTTTTGATATAACTATTTTAAAAACGGTGTGTGAGCTTGTACTCATTCCGGGAGGTTTGATGTTTTTCACTTCAGATTTTATTAAGTAAACATTCATAACAAGATCAGGGTTTTTTACATCAAGTCCGGCTTCTACTTTTATTTCATTTAATTTTTTTGCAATTGTTTCAGCGAAAAATTTAGGATATAATTCCTCTATACATTTTTTCCATTTGTTTGTCCAGACTTCGCTACCGTACATTTTATTGAGATATGGAACCAATGTATCCTGCGCTATACCATTAACAACCAAAGATTCGGCGTGAACGATTATCTGCATTTTTGTTTTTTTAGCGAAGTAAGCAAGGTCATCACCTTTTTCAAATTTGATAACACCTTCAGTGTATTCTTTTTGAGAGAAAGATAAACTCGTTGTTAAAAGGAAAAGCCCTAAGAATAGTTTTTTAATTTTCATGGTATGTGGTTTAGTAATGTTAAATTTACAAATAAAAATAGCTTTCCTTATTCAATAACAATTTTCCCTGTTTGTATTTGAGTTTTGTTTTGAAGAATCGCGTAGTAGTATAAACCTTTAGGAAGATTAACAGTATGAATCACATTTGTGCCTTTATCTATTTTTTCTTCGTGTATCTTTTGGCCTATTAGATTATACATTACCAAGAAATTATTTTTATTCTCAGAATTTGATTGTAGTATAAAAGAGCCGTTGTTAGGATTTGGGTAAATTGAAACATCATATATATTTTCGTTAATCCTTTCAATGGATAAAGGTGGGCAATAATCATTTACAGTAAGTGATTTAGAAAAAATGGGTGGTGTATAAGAAAGTGTACCAGTTAAAGTTCCAAGTGTTTTTGGTGAGTCCATGATAAGGTTGAAATTATTTGATAGTAGGTTAACCGAAACATGAGGACATGTTGTGTTGCCTAAAGAATCAGATTTAATTAAATACATTGGTGCTAGGGCTGAATAATCACCATTTGTAGCGTAAATAGTGTAACCACCATCTTTATTTTGAAGCGTATGATTAGGAAATCCACCTGTAGATGGGTTCCCATAAAGTTTAGCCCACGAAGTATTGCCTAAACTATCTATTTTAAAAAGGGCAATTCTACTTATACTTCCATAACTTTCAGGTTCCGCAATAACTGTATAGCCTTTATCTTTATTTGGGAAAATGCCCCATCCTTCATCATATTCATTACCGCCATATAATTTCCCCCATTTAAAGACACCGGCTTGTGATAATTTTAAAACAAAAATATCCCAAAGACCTAATCCAACACCCGGAATTGAATCAATAAAACCTGTTGCTAAAATATTTCCTTCAACATCTTCATTCAAGCCTTGACCAATTATTTGTTCATAATTTGCACCGCGTAATCTGGTATTCCAAACCACATTTCCATTTATATCAATTCTATAAAAAGTTAAATACTCGCCATTAGAATCTACAGTATTACTGCATATCAACATGTCGTTATTAAGTAGTTTTTTAGAGGATATTAAGGATTCATCACCATTGGAGTTATAAGTTATACCCCAAATAATATTTCCATTAGTATCTGTCCTTTGCATAAATAGGTCACCATTACCAGCTCCAATAGAATACGAATTCCCGGCAAGAAATAGAGAATTGGAATGTGGTATTACGTTCACAACTTGGTGTGTGGTTGTTGAACTTCCGTATGTTTTGCTCCAAACTAAATTGCCCGCCAAATCAAATTTTAGAATTGTAGAACAAAAATTTGATGTTAGCGGATCAACAGAACTACAAGAAATATAGATAAGATTAGTTGGTGAAACAGTAACTTTTGGATAAAAAATATGTTTTGTATCATCAATGCTTTTGGACCACAGAACATTGCCTGTTTTATCTAATCTTCCCATTAGAATGCAACTATTTCCGGCCTTAAAAGCGCTGTTAACATATATATAGCCTGAATCAGGTAAGTGAGCAATATTACCACTTCCACCTGAAAAATAGAATGAAGTAGTGATACTGTCGGAATATAATTTTTCAAATGTAGTTTGACTTTGTAAGAAACTCACAAAGAAAAGAAAAAACAAGGAAGTTAAAAATATTCTCATATAAGAGGAATAGTTATAATAAATGTACAAATAAAAACACAGATTGCAAATTCGCGCTAACGGGTGTAGAAATTAATTTACGGTATATGTTTTAGGGTTCGTTATTTGTTGAATTCCATTCACGTATAAAATAGAATCTGTGATTTCACCGTAGAGTGTGTAATTTTTCCAGTAGCCTTCTTTTTTATCGTTCTTATAAAAACCTTCTGATTCAAGTGAGTTGATATTTGTTGAACTGTTTTCGTTAGCGCCTTCACGCCATACCATCCATTTACCTTGCTTTCGGTTTTTTGTATCGAATCGATTGACTGTATCACCTCCTGTGTCAAGATATGTATTACCAACAATTTGTGCCCATTGAAAATCACGGTTTTCTTTTTTGGGAGTATTGCAAGCCCATATTGAAGTTAAGAGAAAAAAGAAGATTAGGTTTTTCATCTAATTAAATGTACAAATAAAAATATGGTTCGCCAAGGCGGAGCAAATCAGAGCTAACGGATTTATTTAATTTACACGTTTAACTGAAATTGTTTTTTTGTCATCATGAAATACGATTTCAAAATTTGGCTTTAAAGCTTCCAGAAATTTCTTAAAAGAATTATGTCCGTAATTACGAATATCAAAAGAAGAGTCGACCTTTTTTAATGCTTCAGCAAATCTGTTTGCTAGCGCTAATCCCGATATGTCATTATAAACCATTTCAAACGCTTTATTGATCATGTTAACATCTATAGGTTTTTTAGTGACTAAATTTGTTAATTCAATTTTCGCTTTTATTTTAGTTTCAGTTGTTTCTTTAACCACTTTTTTAGAATCTGATTTTTCGACAACAGGTTTTATTTCCGAATTTATAGCCTCAACTGGATTAGTATTTAGAATTTCGGTATAAGTAAAATTCTCACATGCTTTAACAAAAGCTTCGGGAGTTTTTGATTGTCCAATTCCCATAACAAATAGACCTTCTTCCCTTATTCGGTGGGCAATTCCAGTGTAATCACTATCACTTGAAACAATACAGAAGCCATCGACGAGTTTTGAATGCATAATATCCATTGCATCAATAATTAAAGCACTGTCAGTTGAATTTTTACCCTTTGTATATGCAAATTTTTGAATTGGTCGAATTGCATAAGCATTAAGCTGGTTTTTCCAAACGTTCATTTGGGTAGTTGTAAAGTCAGCATAGATTCGTTTTATGGTTGCTCGCCCAAATTTAGCTGCTTCATTTAAAATTAAATCGATTAATTTACCATCTGCATTATCTCCGTCAATAAGTATTGCTATTTTTCTATTGTCCATGTTTATTTCAATTAATTTTTGTCAAATCTAAATAATCAGCTTTCTCTTGCTTTTCTTTTCCTTCTTTATCTGAGAATTTCACAACGGCTTTGTGTCCCAAATCATCTAAAGAAACAACCTCACACGAAACAATTTCAGATTTAAATGCAGATTTTTTATTCCAATTTACTTTATCTCCTGCTTTAAATTTATACTTAGCAATCTCCTTTTGATATTTTTCGTTTTCTTCTTTGAATTTATCTTTGGAAATTTTTTCAAGATCAAAATAAGGAATGTCACTTGTTTTTTCATCCCCGTAAATAGTTAGATACTTAACAGAAGCTTTATGGCTAGAACCATTTAAGGCGGTAACCTCTCCAACTTTTGTCGCTTTTTCGTCAACGAAACTTACTGTTTCACCGGTAGTAAATTTATGTTTCTCTATTTCAATTGCTTCCTGAGATTTAAACTCTTTGTATTTTGTTTCATCTGCTTTCTCTACTTTTAAAAAGTCAAGAGTTTCAGTTTTTGTATCACCAAATTTGTCTAAGTAATTTATTTTGACATCATGCTTAGCTGGGTTCAATGATAATACTTCACCATAGCGGGGTTTGCCGTTATCGGCCCAAGTTACTTTCTCCCCATTTGTAAATTTGTGTTTTACTATTTCTTCGTTTTGTTTCTCTATATTTTTTTGATAGTCATCATTAGAAATATGTGATAGTTTTTCAAACAATATATCATTAGTTTTTTCATCGCCATATTCGTCTAAATATTTAATGGTCGCCCTTTTTTTTGTATTATCTATTATAACAACCTCCCCGTACTCTAAACGTCGACCATCTTTATGAACTACTTTGTCACCACCTTTAAATCCTCCTCCAGTAGGTTCTTTCCCGACAAATTTAATATACTGAGCTTCTTCACAACTTTTGCCTTTAAAAATAATTCCGTCAACATTACTGTATTTCTTTCTAGCACGCGTAATTGCTTCGTCAACACAAGCCTCTATACCATTTCCTTTTTGCCAATAGGATTTCCATTCCTCAATAACAGAATACTCTGCTACTGGTATGCAGCCAATGAATATATAAATTTCACCAACTCTATAACCGGATTTCGCTAAGGAATAATCTTTTTCTTGAGATTGCACTAGTATTGCAGAAAGTGTAAAAAGAGAGAGGAATAGTTTTTTCATAAATGGGTTTTAGTAATTAAATATAGTAAAATTTCTAAAACAAAAAACCCCACTCGTTAGAGTAGGGTTTAGTTTGATACTTAAGAGCTATAGGGTTCGAAAGATGCTGACTTTGTCAGCATGACGTCCGTTCTCTACCGGCATTCGTTTGGCTTACGATGTCATGCTGAACGCTGCAAGCGCTAATCAGCATCTCCTTTTGCGTCATTCAGAAACTGAATGACAGGCAGAAGGCTACATCATGCCACCCATACCACCCATATCAGGGCCGGCTGGCATGCCAGATTTTTCTTCTTTCTTTTCTGCTAATACGCAATCAGTGGTTAATAACATACCTGCTACAGAAGCTGCGTTCTCTAGTGCTACGCGGGCTACTTTAGTAGGGTCAATAACTCCTGCTTTAAATAAATTTTCAAAGTTCTCAGTGCGTGCGTTAAATCCGAAGTCATCTTTTCCTTCTTTAACTTTTTGTACTACGATGCTGCCTTCGATACCACAATTCGCACAAATTTGGCGTAATGGTTCTTCAATAGCACGTTTTACAATTTGCATACCTGTAGTTTCATCTTCGTTACTGCCTTTTAGTTTTTCTAAAGCTGCAATAGCACGGATGTACGCTACACCACCACCAGGGATGATACCTTCTTCAACTGCCGCGCGGGTTGCTGCTAATGCATCGTCAACACGGTCTTTCTTTTCTTTCATCTCCACTTCAGTAGCTGCACCAATATAAAGTACTGCAACACCACCTGCTAATTTAGCTAAGCGCTCTTGTAATTTTTCTTTATCGTAATCAGATGTAGTCGCTTCTATTTGCGCTTTAATTTGATTAACGCGAGCTGTGATGTCTGCTTTTTTACCTGCACCATTCACGATCGTTGTATTGTCTTTGTCGATGGTAACTTTTTCTGCTTTACCTAACATGTTCAATTCAGCGTTCTCTAATTTGAAACCTTGTTCTTCGCTGATTAATGTTCCACCGGTTAAAATAGCAAGGTCTTCTAACATTGCTTTTCTGCGGTCACCAAAACCTGGCGCTTTAACAGCAGCAATTTTTAATGAACCACGGATTTTATTCACCACTAAAGTAGATAATGCTTCACCATCTAAATCTTCAGAAATAATTAATACCGGCTTACCTGTTTGAACTGCTTTCTCTAAAATAGGAAGCAATTCTTTCATGCTAGAAATTTTCTTATCGTAAATTAAGATTAATGGATTCTCTAATACAGCTTCCATTTTCTCAACATCCGTTACAAAGTAAGCAGAGATATAACCGCGGTCGAATTGCATACCTTCAACAACTTCAACAGTTGTATCAGTACCTTTTGCTTCTTCAACAGTGATAACTCCTTCTTTTTTTACTTTGCCCATTGCTTCCGCGATCAATTTCCCGATAGTGTTATCGTTGTTTGCAGAGATGGTTGCTACTTGTTCAATTTTCTTGTTATCAGTACCAATTGATTGTGATTGCTTTTGTAAATTCTCAACAACAGCTAAAACAGCTTTGTCGATACCACGTTTCAAATCCATTGGGTTGGCACCTGCTGCTACGTTTTTTAAACCTGCAGTTACGATTGCCTGAGCTAAAACAGTTGCAGTTGTTGTTCCGTCACCGGCAGCATCAGCAGTTTTGCTGGCTACTTCTTTTAATAATTGCGCGCCCATGTTTTCTACAGGGTGAGCTAATTCAATTTCTTTCGCAACAGTAACACCGTCTTTAGTGATCTGAGGAGAACCGAATTTTTTATCAATAATTACGTTACGACCTTTTGGTCCTAATGTTACTTTTACTGCATTTGCTAATGCATCAACACCGCGCTTTAATGCGTCACGTGCTTCGAGGTTGAATGATATATCTTTTGCCATAATTTTAATTGTTTAATTAGTTAATTCGATAATTCGACAATGTTTTGCTTTCTGTAATTAATGAGCGGCGGATCCGAAACTGGCGACCATTGTCAAATTGCCAAATTGCCGAATTGCCACATTATTTAAATGATCGCGTAGATATCTGATTCTTTCATGATAAGATATTCTTTCCCATCAATGTTAATCTCAGTACCTGCGTATTTTCCGTATAGAACGGTGTCGCCAACTTTTACAGTTGTAGGTTCATCTTTTTTACCGGGACCAGCAGCTATAATTTTGCCTCTCATTGGTTTTTCTTTTGCAGTATCAGGGATGATAATTCCACCTGCTGTTTTTGTTTCTGCTTCTGCTGCCTCTACTAACACTCGGTCAGCTAAAGGCTTCACATTTACATTTGTACTTGCTTTTGCCATCTTTCTTTCTTTTTATTTAAGGTTTAACATTTAAATTTTAGCCCTTTTCAGGGGGGCGTCTAAGGTAAGCTAAAAACGTGCCATTACCATAAAAATGACAGTTTTTCAGGCGGGAGCAGTTTAGGGGTGACAAGGCGGGTTTTGAGAGGGAAAATGGCTGACAAAAGTGCTGTTTCGGGATTCCGGGACTTCGGCTCCGCTCAGTCACCGGGCCGCATGGAAGTGGCTTCGACAAGCTCAGCCACCGGTTTAGTTATATAAAGCTTTTTCAATGGAGGTGGTAGCTGAGCGTAGCCGAAGCTACTCTACGCTACACTCGTAATGTGTGCTACCAGCTTGGGATCTACCATAATCTGTACACTGTGTACTGGCATCGCTTTTTGATTTACTGGTAACTTGTTTGGTGATGGTTGTTGCAGGTGTACCATGAATTTCGCAAGTGCAAGTCCAATCTTTTTCTTTTTTACAAGAAATAAAAATAAGAACAAATACTGCTATGAAAATGTGTTTCATGTTGAACAATGGAATTATTTTAGTCTGCATTCATGCACTGTGCCGGGAGGAGAAACATCTTCACCAAATTGGGCGCAAATGCGGTCGGCATCCGGTTTTCTTACGTCTTTTATTTCTTTGACTTCAGTAACATTCATGGTATCGTGATAAATCTGACAAGTACATTCCCAATCATATTTTTTTGTACAGGAGAATAGGATGATAGGAGTTAGGATCAAAGATAATAGGGCAAGATTATGTAATAATTTTTTTTGCATTCTTTTTAAATTAATCTTCACCTTTTATACTGCAATTGTAATTTCCGCCGCTGCCCATTAGTTCTTTACCGTACGCTCCACATTGATCAGTGGCGTTCTTTTGTGTTTCGTAATTAATAGTTTTTGTAAAGGTGCCAAAATTATTTCCTGTTACTTCGCAAGTGCAGATCCAATCTCTTTTCTTTTTGCAAGAGAAAAGTCCGAGTACAACCAATATTAAAAGTAATTTCTTCAAACTAGTTTTGTTTTTCTATGAAGCAATCAGAATCACCATAACCATCGGCAATACTTTCACCATAATTTCTACAAAACATATCAGCTTCTCCTTCAGTTTGATGATAGGTAGTAGTATAACGTCCGCTCCATTGTCCTGTTACATCGCAAGTGCATTTGTAATCGTGCTTTTTAGCGCACGAAATGAATGCGATAGTTGTAATTAAAAGAAATGCTTTTCTCAAAAGAATTAAATAGCAGTGATTTTGCATTTATAAGTGCCATTGCCACCCATTAAAGCTTTGCCATAATTAGTACACTCGGTATTGGCATTGCTTTGAGTTTCTTGTTGAATGGTTTTTGTAAATGTTCCGTTGTTTGATAGTCCGGTTACATCACAAGAGCAATTCCAATCTTTTTTCTTCATACAAGAACTTAAAGAAACAATTGCTACAATTATAAAAGCTAATTTTTTCATATCTGCTAATTACTTAACGCGAACACCGTTTTGGTATTTCACTAAAAATCCTTTGAAACCTTTAGCAGAAGCTTCTTCAAAACCTTTTAAGCCTTCTTCTTTAGTATTGTATTTTCCGTAAAGTACTTTGTAAGCACCGTCTTCTTTCGAAATCTCTACCATGTTTCCTAAAGCAGCATATTTTGATTTAACAGGCTCAGTTGGAGAAGAGGCTAATTGTACGCGGAAAACTAATCCCGGAGTTGCAGCTGATGTACTTGCAGCAGCAGGAGTTGTAACAGCCGGAGTTGTTGCAACCGGTGTAGTAGCAGCTGGAGTTGTAGCAGCAGGAGTAGTTTTAGCAGGTTCCGTTTTTACAGGTTCTGTTTTTGCAGGAGTTGTAGCAGCCGGAGTTGTTTTTGCGGGTTCTGTTTTTGTTGTTGATGTACCTGAAACATTTTTCGGACTAGCACTTCCGCCAAACTGAACATTTAATGGTTCAGCTTCAACTTCTTTTTTCGCGCCATTCTCTAAAAAATAAAATTTCTGAATCACAGCACCTTCAGCAGGAGCAGATGAAGAAACATTTACTTTAAATTTTAATGTGAATTCAGCATCACTCGGCACTGATACCCATACAATTTTTGCACGGTTATTTTCGAAAGTGAAGTTACCCGATTTAGAATCTACTTCAGTAACAGTAACACCAACCGGAACATCCATTTGGTATTTCGCGAAATTAGCAATTGAGCCTTTGTTGATTTTTACTTCAACATCGGTATTTGAACCTGAAGATAAACTTGCAGGAACGTTACTTGTAATTGTTACTTGGCCAAAAATGAAGTTAACTCCAAAAGCCATTAAAGCGAATAATCTGAATTTCATAGTAGGTAAATTTGATGCAAAATATAAAATTATTACATATAAACAAAGGTATTGAGACCCAATTTACCCCCTAAATGAAGTTAAAAAAGCCCTGTTATTAACAGTCGAATACACCCCAAAACCCCTCTAAAAGTCAAGTTTTTTCCTTAATTCGCCTATTGGGCAGGACGGAAAGGGATGGTTTTAATGCATGGAAATTCCGTAATTTCGGGGACTTATGGCAGTAAAGAGAATAACATTACATAATGGCAAAGAACATTCTTTGTTGCGTTTTCACCCTTGGGTTTTTTCAGGGGCTATCAAAATTAAAGATGATTTAGCGGAGGGGGAATTGGTAGAGGTTTATTCTGCCAGTCAGAAATTTTTAGGAGTTGGTCATTACCAAAATGCAAGTATTTCGGTGCGGTTAGTTTCGTTTACGCCCGTAGAAATTAATGATGAATTTTGGTTCAATAAAATAAATAAAGCTTATCAGTACAGAATAAATCTTGGCATTTTAAATGAAAGCACCAATGTTTGTCGTTTAATTTTTGGAGAAGGCGATGGCTTACCGGGATTGATAATGGATTATTATGATGGTCATGTTGTATTTCAAGCGCACAGCATTGCTATGCACATGAATAAAGATGCTATTGTAAGAGCTTTGCAAAAAACATTTGGTGCGGGATTAAAAAGTGTTTACGATAAAAGTTCTGAAACCTTACCAAAGCAATATGCAACGGGAATAAAGAACGAATATTTAATTGGCAAAGGTGGAGAGCAAGTGGTGGTGAAAGAAAATAATTGCAAATTTATTATTGATTGGGAAAAAGGACAGAAGACAGGATTTTTTGTCGACCAAAGAGAAAACCGTTTGTTGTTATCGAAATATTCTAAAGGTAAAAAAGTATTAAATACATTTTCTTATACAGGAGGATTTTCGGTTTACGCTGCTTTAGCGGGAGCAACTTTAGTACACTCGGTAGATTCATCATCACCGGCTATTGAATTAAGTAAACAAAATGCGGAGTTGAATGGGATTACCAATCACGAAGGATACGCAGAAGATGTTTTTGATTTTTTAAAAGATAAAGACAATGCTTATGATGTAATTGTGTTAGATCCTCCTGCCTTTGCAAAGAGTAGGGATGTAAAGCATAATGCTGTGAAAGGGTATATTAAATTAAATGCACTCGCTCTTAAAAAAATAAAACCGGGAGGAATTCTATTTACTTTTTCTTGTTCAGGTGTAATTGATAAAATGTTATTCTATAATTCGATTGCAGCGGCTGCTATAGAAGCGGGACGAAATGTAAAAGTAATCCATTATTTATATCAACCGGCCGATCATCCTGTTATTCCGTTTTTCCCTGAGGGAGAATATTTAAAAGGGATGGTGCTTTGGGTGGAATAAATGTGGTATCGGCTACGCTCAACCACCGTGTTTTTTTATTTGTAATATTTTCAGTAATCGGTGCCTGAGCCTGTCGAAGGCACTTCCATTTGGCCGGTGACTGAGCGGAGCCGAAGTCCCGGATTATTTATACAAATTCAATTTCTTCTGAATCTCAGCTTTTGGTAAGGAGGTATTATTTTCCCAAACCTTTTTTCCGTTTTTGTATATAATAAATAGGGGCAGAGTATTTATCTCGTAATGAGTGGCTACCTTTTTATTTTCATCCACATCAATTACTAAGATCTCCACTTTTTCTTTTTCTTCAGTTTGTAATTGTTCAATAACAGGTTTTAATTTGATACATGGTGCGCACCAATCTGCTTTAAAATAAACGAATACAATTCTATCTTTATTTTCCGTCTTCTTTAAATACTCTTCTACAGTCATACCATCATCCTGTTTTTTTGTAGTACCGATTGTAAAAGCAAAGCTAATGGAAAGCAATACCAATAGGAAAGCGACTATTTTAAAAGTTTTCATATTATAAATTTAGTGAAAACACATTAGAAAGAAGAATGGCTTAACATTATTTACAATGAGTTTTGTCATTTATAAAAAAAGCCGAACAATTTGTCCGGCTTTTTAATGGAAATATATAACATTAACGTTTTTTCTTACCGAAACTAATGTTTCCAAATAAGTCTAATACTCTCTTAAATACATCGAAGTAAAGTGTAATCATTAATGAAACACTCATCATCCAAATTACTAAAATATTGAACCAATAGGTCGGATATAAAGTGCCCATAAACTTTTTACGTGGTGCAAAAAAGTGCGCGCGACCAAAGTTTGAATCTGTTGGGTCTTGAAACACCGGGTCAATTTGTTGAATTAAACGACCGTCTTTTTCTAAACAACGCTCACCCATGTTGTTTGAGTTTTTCAATAGCTGATTTAAACTTTCGTTTTCATAATCATCCTGAAGTTGTAAGAATTTTTCTTTATCTGCAGGCGTTTTTGTCATGCCGTTAGTAATAGCATCAGCTTTGTTATAACAACCTTTCTCAATGTCGTTATAATAATCATTCAAACGCTTTAAATAATCTTTAATGCTTAATACAACAGCTTCGTTATATCCTGTTGGATTAATTGAAGATAAAACTTCGCACTTAATTTTTTTCGATTGTAATGCTTCTTTATCTAACTCATTTTTCACTAGACCAATATCCTCTTTCAGGTCGGTAAGTTTTTTACCCGCCTTTAATTCGTTATCAATTTTAGTCAGCTTTCCTTGTACTTTCGGAATCCAATACACCTTTTTATATTGAGCAACGCTTTTTGTTTTTTCGAGTTTATAGAAATTACGTTCGTACATATTTTCTTTAAACTGATTAACTGCTAAAGCTTCAAATGCCCATCTGCTGGCCATAATTTCACCGGCAATTGGAACGCCGCCTTGTTCAGCTAAGGTTGGATTTAATTTATCAAACTTAACCACCACACCTGCTAATAATAATTGTGGGATAATTAAGAACGGAATTAAAATGTAAATAGTAACCGCACTGTTAAAGGCTGATGAAATATTTAAACCTAACATATTCGCGAAACATGAGGTGGTGAATAATACCATCCAATAATCTAAATACATACCCTTAACACCTAACACCATATTACCAACAATTACAAACGTTAAAGTTTGAATAGCTGATAAAACAAACATGATGATGATCTTACTCCACAAATAACTTCCCTTACTTAAGTTTAAGAAAGATTCCCGCTTGCGTATTTTACGGTCGCGGATAATTTCTTCAGCACTCACCGTTAAACCAATAAATAAAGCTACTACAACCGACATAAACATATACGCAGGCATGTTTTCGTTTTCACGGAAAACATAGCCGTGTCCGGTATCAGCATCCGTATTAAAGTAACGAACTAAGTAAGCTAAAATAAATGCTAATAAAGGTGCTTCAATAAAGTTGATCATTAAGTACTGTGTATTGGTTAATTTACTTAACACATCACGGGTAATGAATACTTTGAATTGTTTTAATTTGTTTGGAATTTTGAAAATAGCTTCCGGAATTTCGTCTTGATGTTTGATATCACCAATACCTGTTTCAATTAATTCCACATAACTCTTATTCCATTCAGCCGGACTGGTTTTACGGTTAAAAGTTAAGTTACCGTATTCGTCTAATACCTTGCTTTCAATAATATTAAAAATTAATTCAGGATTAACGTTACCGCAATTCCAACATTCGCTTTCTTCAGAGTTAACGTGATTAACTAAACGTTTGAAATAAGAAACCGCATCAACCGGGTTACCGTAATAAATAGGGTAGCCACCCACATCTAAAATTTGAAGTTTATCAAACATTTTGAAAATGTCGGATGATGGCTGGTGAATTACCACGAAAATTAATTTTCCTTTTAAAGCTAATTCTTTTAAAAGGTCCATAATGTTTTCAGAGTCACGTGACGATAAACCTGAAGTAGGCTCATCCACATAAAGTACCGAAGGCTCACGGATTAATTCTAAACCAATATTTAAACGTTTACGCTGTCCACCCGAAATTGTTTTTTCTAACGGAGAACCTACTTTTAAATCTTTTGTTTCAGTTAAACCTAAATCAGCTAATAACGAAACACATTTTTTTGCAATTTCATCATCCGTTAAATTTCCGAAGCATAATTTACCATTGTAGAATAAGTTTTGGTAAACGGTTAATTCTTCAATTAATAAGTCATCTTGTGTAACGTGACCGATTACACCTTTAACTGCTTCTTTATCTTTGTGAATATTTTTTCCGTTAATTAAAACTTCTCCGCCGCTTGGCACTTCAACACCATTTAATACGTTTAATAAAGTGGATTTACCGGCACCTGAACCTCCCATGATACCAATTAACTTTCCGCTTTCTTCGCGGATGTTAATGTTGCGTAAACCTAATTTACCGCCTTTAAATTTGTATTCGATATTTTTCGCTTCGAATGAAATTTTTGCTTTACTCGCATCAGCTAAGAAACGGCCGATGATATCTGAATAATAAATTGGTTTTACTTTAGAACTACGTAAAGATGAACCAGGCGTTAAAATGTGTACGCGCTCTTTAGAGATACCTTGTCCGTTTAACTGTAACTCTATATTACCATAAATGCGTAAAGCATACATACCAACGCTGTCGATTTGAATAATACGCACATCATCAGTAAGCGTTTCGCATAAAATATGTTTGGTTGAATTATTGTAACCGTTTTCCTTGTTATTAATAACAAGTGTTTTTGGCGAATCAGGAATTACTTCAACTTTATCTTCAACAAAATGTTTTAATTGTAAAAACTCTTCATTAACGATGTTAAAGGTTTCTGCCACGGTGATAACGAATTCATATTCTTGTTCAGAGATTTCGTTAGAAGAATAAATAAACTCAAGCAAACGTATTAACACGATGACTTTCTGAGGTTGTTCAAGTTCTTGGTTAATCTGAGTACAGATTTTTAATACTTTAACCGAGTTTAAAGAAGTACGTTTTGCCGAACCGTCTTTTTTCTTCGATACCTGGTGATGGGCTTCTAGGTATTCATCAAAAATACCGAGATAGGTATCTACCTGTTCTTGGTTTAATTGTTGCTTTAAGAAAGACTGCACGATAGCCCTTCCGGTATTATTTACGCCATCTACTTTTGCGATGATGGCAAACATTTGCATTAGGGCTCTTAGTATTCGTTCACTCATAAATTTTTAGTATTACAGGACGTTATTTTTTATAAAGTTCATAAAAGCATTTTGCTGTACGGCGGATATTTTTTTGATCTTCTCCGCTAAGTACAGCCTCAAATTTTTCGTTAAAGATGATAGAAGTTAAACCATCGTCTTTTAATGTTGCGACGTAATTAATTAAAACATCCACCAAAAAATAAGCAGTGGGTTCTTTGTGATCGTAATAAGTGGCCGACTTCAAAAAGAAACTTTTGTTCCCGGATTTAATTTGTAGGGGACCAACATCTAAAAAACCAAGTTTTTGGTTGGGTGTAATCTTCAAAACAAATTTTCCGTTGTTATTAATGAATTGAATATTGCCGCCATTTTTAAGCGGACAGTTTAAAACGTTAACGAGATACGAATGTTTTTCGTTTGGTTTATATAAACTATCGCTTACAAGCTGGTCGTTGCAGTTTTGAGCAAACATGCAGTTGAACCCGGCAAGAAAAGCAAGTATATATAACTGTTTAATCATCGTTTTAAAAGTAAAAAAGGATAAAGCTTTTGGTTCTTTATCCTTTTTTCACAAAAGCGTAGGTGAATTATTTTTGTTTGAAGCCTATTAGAACAACGGCGCAACCGGAACCTTGATTTCGGTTAACATCGATTTGTGCTTCTATAATACACTCTAAAGTATTTTTAATTTTAAAATCCCAGTATGGAGAATTTTTGTGATTACGATTGGTAAATAATAAGTGACGATCTTGATCGTAGATATTAAAAATTAAATTCCCATCATTAGTACCGCTACAAGCTGCAATACGGTAAATGGTTTCACCAAAAAAAGTAGTGTGGAATTCTGCAGTCTCTTCTGAGTTTAATAATAAAGCACGGTATTGCTGACCGTCAGAGATAAACGTAGAAATAATGTGCTTTGAGCAAAGATTAGCAATAGTGTCGCATTGTGCTTTTGCTTTGTTTGAAAGCGAAAACGCTAATACAACAGATAATATGGTAAGGGTTAATTTTTTCATACTCGGTATAAAAATTAAGATTGTACGTTGGTAATTTTAGTTCTTATTTCTGTAATCTTAGCGCTGATTTCATCTATTTGCTCTTTCGATACAATTACTTCGTTAGTGCTGTTGATATAAGTCATTTTCTTAATCGAATCAGTAGTTGGTTCAACGAAAGTGTATTTGAACTGAATACCTTCGTAAACTTTTGCTAAATCGCTAAGTTGTTTTCCTAATTCAATAGCTTCAGGTGCAGTGTTAGAAGCTAATAATTTGATGATGCTACCAAGAGCTTGTTTTTGTTCGGCAATACGGTATTTTACTTCATTACCTTGTTTTTGCTTGTAAGCTGTAACTGAGAAGTGCATACTTTCAATCCAACCACCTGCTAAAATTAAGCTACTAACTTCAGTACGTTTGTTTGTTTTTAAATACGCATCGCTGGCGCGGTAAGCAATACCTACTAAAACTAACATACTATCTTTATTAGCGATGTTATCGTTAATACGTTTCATAGTTCCTGTGTCAAACGCTGCAGAAACACCAAGTTTATCAGCTAACTGTTTTACAGCTGCTAAATACCCGATAGCATCTTGGGTTTGATTATACATACTTACATATCCTAAATCAGCACCATAAATCCCAAGATTTAATGAGCGCATAAAATCATTAGTATAAGTGTTTGCTTTATTAGAAACATTTAAAATTGATTTATCATATGCAACACCTGATTTTTGAATCAACATTGCAGTTTGAATTGGAGACGGTACACTGAACAACTCACCACCTACGTTGAGCACGGCAGTTTTTGCAGTATCTGTATCAATTACAGTATCAGTGTTAGTGTCGTCTTCTTTAGGTTTGTCACCTCCGCAGGATGTAGCGATAAGCACGGATGCAAAGCTTAAAGCCAGTAATTTTGATTTAAACATATTCTTTTTAAAATTCATCGATAAAATAACTTAATTGGTTATTAAAAAATCATCTGCAAGTAAGTAAAATAATACGAATTAATCAAATTTGACTAGAATTGTATTTGCTATATAACAGTTTGATTATCAGTGATGTAAAAAGGTGTTTAAATCTTAATATTCGACTAAATTAGTTCTACTTCTATGTTGGGGATAAGGGAGGGAATTTTCTGTGTACAGGAATAGAGCTTAGTTTTCAAGCAAATGAAAGAAAATTAAAATTGAATATGACTTAAAATGCGCTCAGTCACTTTTGAATTCGCATTAAAATAAGTATTTAATTTTTCAGAAATTTCATTAGAAGATTGTTGTGAAGTAAAATAATGTAGCCAGGCTTTTTTGAGTTCTTCTTTTGAATTTACATTAATCGCTACTTTTAAATTGACTAAATCAACTGCTTCATTATATTTCGAAAAATCATTCCCATAAAAAGTTACGGGTACGCCGTAAACTGCAGGCTCTAAACAATTATGTATACCGCCATCAAACCCGCCACCAATGTAAGCTTGATTGGCATAATGATAGCTTTTAGATAGCAAACCCATCGTATTCAAAATTAAAACTTGTGAATTTGTATCGATAGATTCTGTAAATAAAGAATAGCTTAATTGTTGTTTGTTGATTTTTGAAATAGTTTCTTTTAATAAACGCTCTTCAATATCGTGAGGTACAATTATTAGTTTTGTATTGCTTAGCTTTAATTCTTTAAAGCTTTCTAAAATTAATTCTTCATCATCTGGCCAAGTGCTTCCTGCAATAATTAATTTGGAGTTGCCTTTAAACTTTTCGATTTCAGCAACCGGACTAAATTTATTTTTTATTTCAAGCACTCTGTCAAAACGGGTGTCGCCACAAATTTCAACATTGGTAATATTAATAGTTTGTAAAAGCTTTTGAGAATTTTTGTCCTGAACAAAAAGTATTTTGAAGGCGGCTAAGGATTTAATAAATACTTTTCCATACCATTTAAAAAACGGGTGATGATTTTTAAAAACCGCAGAAACTAAATAACAGTCGATGTTTTTTTTCTTTATCTGAATTAAATAATTAACCCAGAATTCGTATTTGATAAAAATGATTTTATCAGGCTTAACTAAGTCTAAAAAGGCTTTGGCGTTTGATTTGGAATCGTGGGGTAAATAAAAAATGGCATCTGCATTTTCATAATTTTTACAAACCTCATAACCACTTGGTGAAAAGAAAGTGAGCACAATTTTATAAGAGGGATGTTGTTTTTTTATACTTTCAATTATGGTGCGGCCTTGTTCAAATTCGCCTAAGGATGCGCAATGCACCCAGATCTTTTTATGCTCTGAAAGTTTTATTAATTGTTCAGCATACCTTTCTTTCCAGTTTTTTCTTCCTTGCACCCAAAGTTTTGCTTTTGGCTTAAATGCTGAAGCTAAAAAAATAGAAAGTGTATATAAATATACGCCTAGGTTATAAAACAGCATGTTAATTGTAGTAGAAATCCTGGGTACGTTTATAAAGAGGTAATATCCATCCTATACGAAAGCCAACTAATATATCGGTGCGCTGTTTTGTGTCCGGTAAACCTGTATCGTAATTAAAACCACGATAGCTCTTAGTAAATGCTTCATGAAATTCGAAACCGGCAATAAAATTTACCAACCTATTATCACTAAAATATAAATAACCTATAAATTGATTCATGGCAAAACCACCACTTAATCTGTCATAACCTTTTGCCATATCACCTTTCACTGCGGCAATTTTTTGGTTAGCATCGTAAAGTTTTATTTTATGTTGTAAATACCCAAAACCAAAATTGGTAACTAAACCTGAATTCGGATTATGTCCCAATTTCGGAAATACTTTTCCTACTACAACATATGCATTAAAACCTCTTTCAGTAATTCGTAAATCCGCCGGATAGCCTTCGTTATCTATAACAAAGGTTTCGCTGGTTTTCATTTGTGTAATAACATCTTCTTTTACATTTCTGCTAAAAAAATAAGCGCCTTCAACACCAATTGTCCAGGTTCTGCGTTCTTTAAAAAGAAAACTTCCGCCTATAGAAAGATTATTACCAAACCGTGTTTTTAAATCACCTTGTGGCATGTGTCCACTAAAGTTCACCGAAATTAAAGGAATGTTCATACAGGTATCACTTACGCGTTGCGCTGATAGAGTACCGCAAAACACTAAAAATATAAATAGAAATTTAAGCCGCATGAACATATGCGAAGGTACTAAAAAAAATCAACCCATTGTTTCCATACGGGATTTGTATGTGATAATGGAGGTATTGGGTTTATCACTCTCCACCAAGCCATCTTTTAACCTTACAATCCGGTGCGCGTGATTGGCAATATCTTCTTCGTGAGTTACTAAAATTATGGTGTTTCCGTTTTTGTGAATTTCTTCAAATAAACCCATAATCTCAACGGATGTTTTACTATCTAAATTTCCGGTTGGTTCATCAGCTAATATAATAGCAGGTTTGTTAACTAAGGCGCGGGCAATAGCAACACGTTGTCTTTGTCCACCCGATAGTTCATTTGGTTTATGTTGCATACGATTTCCTAAACCAACTTGTTCTAAAACTTCCTTAGCGCGAGCTTCGCGTTCGGCTTTAGGTATGCCTGCATATACTAAAGGAAGCGCAACGTTCTCGAGAGTAGAATTACGTGGCAATAAATTAAATGTTTGAAAAACGAAACCGATTTCCTTATTACGCACTTCTGCCAATTCGTTATCGGTCATAGTGGCAACCGAGTTATTATTTAAAATGTATTCGCCACTTGATGGAGTATCTAAGCAACCTAAAATATTCATTAAAGTAGATTTTCCGCTACCGGAAGGACCCATTAAAGCAACGTATTCGTTTTTAAAAATAGAAAGATCAATTTTTTGTAAGGCATAAATAGTTTCAGTCCCTATTTTATATACTTTAGATATGTCGGTTATCTTAATTATCTCTTGCATGACATTGCATTTATGTAATTTAGCGGAATGAGTTTTAGATTGCGCGTAAAATACTTCTTAATTCATCGGTTAAATTACACAAATAAAACCGCGGGCGCTTTAATTTCATCAGGTAAATTAACCGTTAATGGAAAAGTAATAACGGAGAATGAAGTGCTAAATGATGAGGATGAATTAAAATTGGATGGTGAAATTCTAAAGTCGATACCCGAATATAAATATTATGCATTACACAAACCTCCCGGAATTGAATCCACTTTTAGTTTAGATATTAAAGATAATTTAAGTACTGTTTTTCCCTTTACGGGAGAATTTATTGTAGCCGGACGATTAGATAAAGCATCGGAAGGTTTATTGCTTATTTCGAATAATGGGAGGTGGGTAAATAGTATAACGCGCCCTCAGCACAAAAAAGAAAAGGAATATATTGTTGAAGTGGATAAAGAAATTGATGAAGAATTTGTTGAGAAAATGGGACACGGTTTAGATATTGGAATTTGCGTGACCTTACCATGTTTTATAGAAAAGCTTAATTCAAAATCGTTCCGGATTATTTTAACGGAAGGCAAGAATAAACAGATAAGAAGAATGTGTAAAACGCTTGGATTTAGGGTTCAGACTTTAAAACGGATTCGGATTGATAAAATTCATTTATCTGATTTAGAACCACTTAATTTCATTTCTATAAAGATTTAACATTTATTGTTGCAACAATAGATGTTATAACACATATATTTGTGGTATAAATCTTAAACCATAAACAAAATGAAAACTTTAAAACAAACTGCCATCGCTGCACTTTTAGTAGTGTCGTGGGGCTTCAATGCACAAACCAACTGGAAAGTTGACGGATCACACAGTAAATTAGGATTTGCGGTAACCCATTTAATGGTGAGCGAAACCGAAGGAAAATTTAAAGTGTACGAAGGAACGGTAGCTTCAAAATCAGACATGGATTTTACAGATGCTAAAATTGAATTCTCTGTAGATGTGAATTCAATTAATACAGATGACGAAAAACGCGACGGACATTTAAAGAGCGCCGATTTTTTTGATGTTGAGAAATTTCCGAAAATGACTTTCAAAGCCACATCAATGAAAGCAGGAAAAGTTAAAGGCACTTACGATTTAGAAGGTGATTTAACGATGCACGGTGTAACTAAAAAAGTAAAATTAACTGCAATTGGCGCTTCTAAAACGGTAAAAGATCCTTGGGGCAATACCAAATACGCTTTTAAAATTACAGGAAAATTAAATCGTGTTGATTACGGTTTAAAATGGAATGCTGCATTGGAAGCGGGTGGAGTTGTAGTGAGTGAAGATGTAAAAATTGATTGTACTATTGAATTAAATAAAGCATAATACACAAAAAATCCCATTACTCCTCTTTGGTGTGATGGGATTTTATTCTATTTTTGGGCAAGTGAGATTGGAAGACGAAATACAACAAAAAAAATTCAAAAGCGAGTTTCATAAACTGGCTGTTAATATTTCGTACTCTTATAACTGGATGAGTTATAAAAATCATGAAGTCTTCAGAAATCAAGATATTACCCCACAACAATACAACGTTCTCCGTATTTTACGCGGACAATATCCGGAACCTTGTAATTTAAAATTGGTTAAAGAAAGAATGCTCGACAGAATGAGTGATGCTTCACGTATCGTCGATAAATTAAAAGCAAAAGGTTTTGTTGAACGGAGAGAATGTCCGAATGACCGAAGAAATGTTGATCTTTTAATTACAGATAAAGGTCTTGAGTTGTTGAAATCTCTTGATTATGTGGATGAAGAATTTAAAAACACTTTCAAAAATTTATCGCTATCAGAAGTAAAACAATTAAACGATCTGCTTGATAAAGCCAGAGGTTAATTAAACTCTGAAACCAAAAACGGTAATGTCGTCCAATTGCTCGTAAGTACCTTTCCAGTTATTAAAATTCTCTTCAATTTTTAAAATCTGTTCATCTTTATTTAAGTGGGAAATTTTTTGGAGCAGTAAATAGAAATTTTTTCTCATCAACTTTTTCCCTTTATTACCTCCAAACTGATCACTATAACCATCAGTACTTAAATAAACAACATCATTTTTTCGTAATTCAAAAGTTTGTTCTTTGTAGGTGAAATTATGTTCGTAAGCATATTTACCAACACTAAATTTATCGGTTTTTAATTCAATAATTTCACTATCACGCGCAATCAACACAGGGTTGAAAGCACCGGCATAAGTTAATATATTGGTTGCCGAATTAAACAAGCAAATGGTTAAGTCCATACCATCATTAGCTTTAATCTCTTCAGTATCCTGGCGTAAGGCCAAGAATAATTCGGCTAATAATTCATTTAGTATTTTTTGCGGACTACAAATCCCTTTTTCCTTTACAATCTTATTCAATAAATTATTTCCTACTAAGCTCATCATGGCACCCGGAACACCATGACCTGTACAATCAATAACAGCAAATAAAACGCCCTCTTTTGTTCTTTCAATCCAGTAAAAATCGCCGCTCACAATATCTTTTGGTTTAAAAAATACAAACGAATCCGGAACAATTTCGTTAATGATTTTCATTGGTGGTAAAATCGTCTTCTGCAATCGTTCGGCATATTTTATACTATCAATAATATCTTTATTTTTTTCTTCAATAATTAATTTCTGACTTTCTACTTCATTATTTTTTCGTTCAAGTAATAAGTAGGCTTTCTTTTTGTCGCGTAAATTTTTGTAAATGAAAAACCCAAGAACAACAATTATTAATATAAAAAGACCTAGTCCATATGTAATTAGTTTTTGACGTTTTAACTCACTATCACGAATGGTTTCGTTTTTTTTGAGCATTTCAATTTCTTTCTGACGTTTTTCATTTTGTAATTTTTTCTCCATATCAGAAATTTGGAGCGATAAACCATTGGTAAAAACCGAATCATTTAGCTTTTGAAACTTCTCAAGATAAGTATATGCAGATTTGAAATCCTTAATAGCAATATGGTATTGCGAATAGGTTGCATACATATCAAGCAACAATTTAAAATGTTTCAAATCGTTAGCAATTGTGAAAGCTTCATCAATTTTTATTTTGGCTTTAGGATAGTTACCCATCGCAATAAACAGCTTTGCTTCATTGGATAAACAAAGAGCAACAGCCTCTCGATTTCCCAATTCTTTATGTATTTCAATCGATTTCTCATAGCAATCTTGTGCCATGTGATAATCTTTTTCTAATTGATAAATGCCACCAAGTGTTTCATAAAGTTGTCCTTTACTTTGTTTTTCGCCACCTTTTGTAACTATATAGAGAAGTGCTTTTTTTATGGTTTCTTTTGCTTCAGATAATTTACCTTGTTCTTTGTAAACAATTCCAAGGTTACTCATGGCCTTAGCCATTTTTATAGTATCTTTTAATTCGCCGTAAATTGAAATGCAGAGGTGCTGATATTCAATAGCCTTCTCCCAGTTTTTAAGATGTTTATATACAATGCCAATATTGGTATAAACACGCGCAAAATCAGCTTTGTCTTTTTCTTTATTTAGCGGCTCTAATGATTGAAAATAATATTCGAGAGAACGACCATAATTACCCCGTTGTTTTTCTATTATTCCTAAATTATTTAAGGCTCTTGAAATACCTTTTGTATGGTTAATTTCTTTAAAAATGGTGAGCGCACTTTTCTGGCAGTACTCTGCGGTATCTAATTTATCCTGATTTTTGAAGGTGGTACCAACAGCCGTATAGATGTCGGCCATTTTATTTTTCAGATCATACTTTTTAGCAAGTTCAATTCCACGTGCCCCATATTTATAAACCATTTCCGGATCATCACCGGTTAAATCATAACATATTTTTATTATGGCATTAAGTTTAACGGTATCGTGCACGGTACCCAACTCAATAACTTTTTTGAGAGAATCAATTTTATGTAATTTGGAATTTTGTGAAAAACAGAGAACAGAAAACAAAATAGCCAGTGCAGTAATCCCTAACCGTGTTTTTATCATTTAACAAAAATAAAAAAAGGGTTGAACTTTCATCCAACCCTTTGTGCTTTTATGCATCAACTTTCGCGTATTTCGCATTTTTCTCAATGAATTCGCGACGAGGTGGAACTTCATCTCCCATTAACATCGAGAACACGCGGTCAGCTTCTGCAGCATTATCAACAGAAATTTGACGTAAGGTTCTGGTTTGAGGATTTAAAGTGGTTTCCCATAATTGTTCTGCGTTCATCTCTCCTAAACCCTTGTAACGTTGTACGTTTACATTCTCAGGTTTTTCGCCGCCAAATTCTTTTATAGCAATGTCACGTTGTTCTTCATTCCAGCAATAGCGCATATCTTTTCCTTTTTTCACTTGGTAAAGTGGAGGAGTAGCAATATAAACGTGACCACGTTCAATTAATTCTTTCATATGGCGGAAGAAGAACGTTAAAATTAAAGTGGTAATGTGAGAACCGTCTACATCGGCATCACACATGATGATGATTTTGTGATAACGAAGTTTATCTAAGTTCAATGCACGGTCATCTTCTGCTGTTCCGCGGAAAACACCTAATGCAGTGAAAATATTCTTGATTTCTTCGTTCTCGTAAATTTTATATTCTAAAGCTTTCTCAACATTTAAAATTTTACCACGTAATGGTAATATCGCCATGAATTCACGATTACGGCCCTGCTTTGCAGTTCCTCCCGCCGAGTCACCCTCAACTAAAAATAATTCTGATAAAACAGGATCCCCACTAGCACAATCGGCTAATTTTCCGGGTAAACCGGAGCCGGTCATAACGTTTTTACGTTGTACCAATTCACGGGCTTTACGGGCGGCGTGACGAGCAGTTGCAGCTAAAATAACTTTATCTACAATCATGCGCGCATGCTTCGGATGCTCTTCCAAATAATTATTTAAGGCTTCGCTAATCGCTTGATCAACGGCACCCATGGCTTCATTATTTCCTAATTTAGTTTTGGTTTGTCCTTCAAATTGAGGCTCCTGAACTTTAACAGAAATTACTGCTGTTAATCCTTCACGGAAGTCATCACCCGCAATTTCAATTTTTAATTTCGAAAGCTGACCGGATTTATCTGCGTAACTTTTTAAAGTACGTGTTAAGCCTCTACGGAAACCCGCTAAGTGTGTTCCTCCTTCGTGAGTATTAATATTATTTACGTAGCTCTGTAAGTTTTCAGAATACGAATTATTATAAATCATAGCTACTTCAACAGGAATGCCACCTTTTTCGCATTCCATGTAAATAACTTCGTCAATCAGTTTTTCTTTACCGCCATCTAAGTAATTTACAAATTCCTTTAAACCGCCTTGGCTAAGAAAAGTCTCGCTCATTGGCTTGCCATTTTCATCTAATTGGCGCATATCAGCCAAAGAAAGGCTGATTCCCTTGTTTAAGAACGATAATTCGCGCATTCGGTTGGCTAGGGTAGTGTAATTATACTCTCCTACGATAAATATGCTTAAATCGGGTTTAAACGTTACAATCGTGCCTCTATAATCGGTAGTTCCTGTCTCTTTTGCAGGATAAAGGGGTTTCCCTATGTTAAATTCTTGTGTTACAATCTTACCATCACGGTGAACATCAACCTTTAAGTGAGTTGATAAAGCATTAACGCAAGATACACCCACGCCATGTAAACCACCCGATACTTTGTAGGTGTCTTTATCAAATTTACCACCGGCGTGTAATACCGTCATAACAACCTCAAGGGCACTCACACCTAATTTCGGGTGAATACCTGTAGGAATTCCACGACCGTCGTCTTTTACGGTAATAGAATTGTCTTCGTTAATGGTAACAAATATGTTTTTACAATGACCGGCAAGCGCCTCGTCAATAGAGTTATCAATTACTTCATAAACTAAATGGTGCAATCCTTTAACACCAATATCACCAATATACATGGCCGGGCGTTTTCTTACCGCTTCTAATCCTTCTAAAACTTGGATGTTATCCGCGCCGTAATTTGCTTTGTCTGTTGCTGTGTTTTCTGACATAAAATCGCTCTCTGTTTTTAGTTTCTAATTAATCTTTAAATATATCGAATTTCATTGGTTTTTCGGACGATTTTAGGAGTGATTTTTACTAACAAATGTTAATAACATTTTCTTGTTTTTTCGATATAAATTTATGTCGCTTTTTTGTTTAAAACCTAATCAATAATTATGTAACATTTTGATGTAAAATGCATCAAAAAAATGACGAATTTTGAAGAGTATAAATTACTCAAACAACAAAAAAAGACATGAAAAAAATATTTTTTACATTGATAATTGCGGCACTTTCTCTTCCTTCCATTGCAGATGAACGTCCGCTTAAAAAAGAGAAAAAATCATTTTTACAACAAAATGAGGGTGGTGAAAAATGTTTTGATGAGAATACACATATCATCAATTTAGGTGTAGGATTTGGCAGCAGAAGTTACCATTCTATTTCTCGCGGGGCAGGATTTAGTTCAGGCACAACACCTGCATTTAGTTTAACCTACGAACAGGCTTTAAAGAAAAAATTAGGCCCCGGATATTTAGGTGTTGGCGCTTACCTTGGATTTCAGCATCAGTATTATAAATACGATTATTCGTATTACGATAACGGATTAAATTATTACACCTATTATTCACATCACAAATGGAATTATTATATGGTTGCTGCCAGAGCTGCTTATCATTGGGATGTTTTAAATAGTAAAAATGCTGAGGTGTATGCTGGCGTTGTTATCGGCATGCGTTTTCAGATACACAATTACGAGACGAATGATCCCGGTAAAAAAGACCCTTACACATACACGCAAAGTTTTGCTTATCCGGCATACTCAGTTTTTGCGGGTGCCCGTTGGTATTTTGCAAAGAATTTCGGTTTGTTTGCTGAGGCAGGGTATGGAATATCTTATATAAACGCAGGGTTCAGTATCAAATTCTAAATTAAATTAAAAAATGAAAAAGCCTTCTGCCTTGAGCTGAGGGCTTTTTTTATTAATTTAAGCCCGTAATTTATTTAGTTATGGAAAATTTATTTTCAACCGAAGCCCTCTTAAGCCTTATTCCATTAACCTTAATGGAAATTTTATTGGGTATCGATAACGTAATTTTTGTATCGATAGTTTTAAGTCGTCTCGAAAGAAGTCAGGTAAAAAAAGCGAGCTTAATTTGGATGCTCACTGGTATTGCGATGCGCCTTCTTTTCCTTTTTCTATTGGGATATTTACTAAAAGGGGAGCATATTTTATTTACCATGTTTGGTCACCCCGTTGAATTAAAAGATGTAATTATGTTGGCAGGGGGTTTGTTTTTATTGGTGAATTCCACTCTCGAAATACACAATAAATTAGAAGGCGAAGACCCTGATGAAAAACTAAAAGCCGAAAATAAAAAGCCCGCTACTTTTAAAGCCATCATTATTCAAATTATTTTAATTGATATGGTGTTTAGTATTGATGGAATTGTAACCGCCATTGGTATGGCTAATAATTTTGTGATTATGATGACTGCTGTAATTATAAGTATGGTGGTGATGTTTTATTTCGCGCCACGGATTTCAGCCTTCATTCATAAGCATCCAACCTTTAAAATTCTGGCACTTTCTTTCCTTGTGTTGATAGCCGTTCTATTGGTAATTGAAGGCGTTCATGTTGAAAAACTCCAAATCCCGAAAGGTTATATTTACTTCGCCATGGCCTTCTCGTTTGCAGTTGAACTACTTAACTTAAGGTTCAGAAAGAAAACGGTTAAAGCGGTTGAATTGCGTTCACCAACATTGGAAGAGGAGAAGAAACCTTAAATTTTGCCGGCTTAATTTTTGCCACGAAAGCACAAAAACTCTAAATCCCACTAAAGCTTTTGTGAAAATTTTGTGGTTTAGTGTTTTTGTGGCCTAATTTTAATTTGAATACAGCTGTTAACTTGATAATCTTTCTTGATTTTTATCTTAAATTTATGCCATAATAAAATAGCATGACTTCAAAATTAAATATACTGGAACAGAAAAAAGCCGAAGCACTTTTAGGCGGCGGACAAAAACGAATTGACGCGCAACACAAAAAAGGAAAATTAACGGCGCGTGAACGTGTTCATTTTTTAATGGACGAAGGAAGTTTCGAAGAAATCGGGATGATGGTAACTCACCGCAGCAACGATTTTGGTTTAGAAAAGGAAAAATATTTAGGTGATGGAGTTGTTACCGGTTACGGTACTGTAAACGGACGATTAACTTACGTTTTCTCTCAGGATTTTACTGTTTTCGGTGGTTCATTATCAGAAACACACGCTGAGAAAATTTGTAAAATTATGGACCTCGCTATGCAAAATGGCGCGCCTGTAATTGGTTTAAATGATAGCGGTGGAGCCCGAATTCAAGAAGGAGTTGTTTCTCTTGGTGGTTATGCAGATATTTTTTACCGTAATGTTCGCTCTAGCGGCGTTATTCCTCAATTATCAGGTATTATGGGTCCTTGTGCTGGTGGGGCTGTTTATTCGCCTGCTATGACTGATTTTATTTTAATGGTTGAAAACACATCATACATGTTTGTTACTGGTCCGAATGTGGTGAAGACTGTAACACACGAAGAAGTGACCAGTGAAGAATTAGGTGGTGCAATGACGCACGCTTCAAAAAGTGGTGTAACGCATTTTGCTTGTGCCAATGAAATCGAAGCGATTAATCATATCAAACAATTATTAAGTTACATGCCACAGAATTGCGAAGAAGACGCGCCTTCTGTTCCGTATGAAATGGGTAACGAGATCAGAACACAATTAAATTCAATTATTCCGGATAACGCTAATCAGCCTTACGATATGCGCGAGGTAATTGAAGGCGTTATTGATGCAGATAGTTTTTTAGAAGTACATAAACATTTTGCAGAAAATATTGTTGTTGGTTTTGCACGTTTAGCAGGGAAAAGTATTGGAATTGTAGCAAATCAACCCGCTGTTTTAGCAGGGGTTTTAGATATTCATTCATCCACTAAAGCAGCGCGCTTTGTTCGTTTCTGCGATAGTTTTAATATTCCATTATTAGTATTTGAAGATGTTCCCGGTTTTTTACCAGGCACAGATCAAGAGTGGAACGCGATTATTACCAATGGGGCTAAATTATTATATGCATTCAGCGAAGCAACTGTTCCAAGAATCACAGTGATTACCCGCAAAGCTTATGGCGGAGCGTATGATGTAATGAACAGTAAACACATTGGTGCAGATATGAATTACGCTTGGCCAAGTGCTGAAATTGCGGTGATGGGAGCAAAGGGTGCTGCGGAAATTATTTTTAAAGGCGAAATTTCTACCGCAAAAGATAAAGACGCAAAATGGAAAGAGAAAGAAGCGGAGTATCAAACGATGTTTGCGAATCCTTACCGTGCTGCTGAACGTGGGTTTATTGATGAGGTTATTAAACCTGAAGAAACGCGTCAGAAATTAATCCGCGCTTTTAAAATGTTGGAGAATAAAGTGGATCAATTACCGAAGAAGAAACACGGTAATATACCTTTGTAGTCGGTCATCCTGAACTCGTTTCAGGATCTGTTCGAAGGCAAATGCTGAAACATAAAACAAAGCCAATTATAATAACGTCATGCAAGATTCATCCGTTTTTTTTCACGCCTTAGCCTATATTGCTTTTATTATTTTATCGGGCGTTGGCTTTTTAATTTGTTTTATATTTTTTGTGATCCGTTTATCGCAATCACATAAACACAAATGGAATTGGTTAATTGCAGGAGTAATTGCTTTGTTGACTTTATTATTCTCCATTTTCTTATTCGTTAGCAAGGTGGTGAATACCGTAAAAGATTTAGGTCAGCATGTTGAACAAAAATTTGAAGAATCGATGGAGGAATTACAGAAATTAGATTCCTCTTATAAGTATGATGATTTAAATACGAACGAAACCATTAAAAAATTAAAGGAGTTCGAAGCGATGAACAACGAAACCAATGCTCCAAAAGAATTTTATGTGTATTATGGTTTTGCAGATTATCACCGAATGCCTTTAACTTATCCTTATTCATTACACTCGGTTGATGTATTAGAAACGGCAACACTTTTTGATGAGAAAAATGTTATTGAATTTAATGTAAATGACAACGGTGAAATTGAAACAGGTCGTCCTGGTGTTACAGAATTTGCTTTTGATAATTCAGCATTTATTGGAAAGTGCAAAGATGAAAAGGGCAAAGATTATTATTGGGTATTTTCTTTAAACAATCCTAAACTTGATTTTATTACCAATATACAAACATCAAAAGAAGCTTTTAAAACCGCCCGCAAAGAATATGGTTACCGCGGTTATGATACTTTAGTAAGTGTTTTAGAGTATCATAAGCTCTTCGAATAATTTTATAAATAAGAAAGGGGCTTTAAGCCCCTTTTCTTTTGATTAATTTATTATCTCATCAGTATCACATGTCCTTTCAATTCATGCGATTTTCCGAAAACACTTTTCGCGTTAATCAACCAAGTGTAAGATCCTTCTTGAATAATATCACCTTTACGTCCTTGGAATTTCCCATCCCAACCTTCTTCAATTTTTTTAGTTGAATAAACTTTCTCTCCCCAACGGTCAAAAATATTTATTTCATATTCTACAATACCGAAACCTTTTGGTTGGAACATATCGTTAACACCATCACCGTTGGGTGTAAATGCATTCGGAACATAAATTCCAAAATCTTCACCAACAACTAATGGTCTAACAATTGTATCAGTACAACCTTTATCACTTTTCACAACTAAAGCAACAGGATAAGTTCCCGGTTCTGTATAAGGGAAAGTTGGATTTTGTAAAATAGAAGTGTATTGAGCTGTATTCATAAAATACCAATTCCAACTTACAATGGTTGCGTTCCAAGATGCATCTGTAAATGTTACAAACGGATCTTGATTCACAATTGGTTTAATTGGTGCATGATTAAAATCCGCAACAGGTTGAGGATAAATTTCAATGTTAACCGGAACAACAGTTCCTGTACAACCATTTCCATCCATAACTGTTAAACCTAAAGTATATGAAGCTGCTTCATCAAAACAATAAGCACCATTTACAGATCCTGTTATGCCTGCACCATTTAATACCCAACCATAACTTGTAATATTTGGATTACCGTTTGCACTAAAGGTCATACAAACCGGTACACATCCATTTGCTGTAGATGTTGAAATGTTTGCAGTTGGAGCAGGATTAACATATACAGCTGTTGTTGCTGAATTGCTACAACCATTTGCAGTTCCTACAACAGTTACATTTAAAGATTGATTTCCACTAAATTGATAAGTTGATCCAACAATATTTCCCGGTTGCCATGTGTAAGTGTTCGCGCCACTTGCTGTTAAAACGGCTGTACCTTGTCCACCACAAATTGTAGCACTGGTTGCTGTAACTGTTGGCTGAGGGAAGAAAGTTAAATTAATATTTGCTGAGGCAGGACAATTAAATACATCAGTTGCATTAACAACATAATTGAAATTTCCTGGAAGCGCTTCGTTAACTGAATTCACTGCAGTCGATGGTCCTGAAACCCAATTGTAACTGTATGGTCCTGTTCCACCATTTCCAACGGCTGTAATACTAATAGGAACACCGGCACAAGCAGATGTTGCGCCTGCATTTATATTAACTGTAAATAAAGTTGGTTGTGTAATTTGTGTAGAGGCAATACTACTGCAACCATTTGCATCGGTAACAATACAGGAATAAGTTCCTGCTGCCAATCCTGTTGCATTTTGAGTTGTTTGTGCTGGAATTGTACTCCAAGAATAATTGAATGGCCCTGTACCAACAGTTACATTCACTGTTGAAGTTCCGTTGCTTTGTCCATTACATAATGCATTTGTTCCTGCAAAATTAAATACCGGAACCGGATTAATTAAAACAGTGTGAGTTGTACTTGCTGTACATGTTCCTGAAGAAACTAATAAAGTATAAACACCACTCGCTGCAGTTGTAACATTTGTAATTACAGGATTTTGTAATAAACCGGTATAACCAGGTCCGCTCCATGCATAAGCAGCACCACCACTTCCAAATAAATTTAAAGTACCACCTGCACAAACAGGCGAGTTGCTTGTGATATTTGGAATAGGAGCGTTTAATACTAATACATTTGAATTAGCAGTGTTAATGCAACCATTAGCATCAGTAACGGTTACTACATATACCCCAGTCATTGCTAAAGTAGAGTTTGGAATATTTGGATTTTGAAGTGCCGATGTAAATCCGCCCGGACCACTCCAAGAATAAGTTACACCTCCTGTAGAAGTTAAATTAATAGTTGTGTTTACACAAGTTGTTGGATTACTTACTACAATAGTTGGTAATGGATTTACAACAACATTAGTAGTCGCAACATTTGTACATCCGCTTGCAGAAGTTACAGTTAAACTATAAGTCCCGGAATTTGCAGCGGTAGCATTTGTAATAGTTGGGTTTTGTGTAGTTGAATTAAATGCAGGTCCTGTCCAAGTATAGGTGCCTCCACCGGATCCTGTTAAATTAATTGTTTGTCCTGCACAAATAGGACTATTACTGTTTGGAACAGAAGTAGGAGTTGCATTTACTACAACTGTTGTTGTTGCAATGGTAGTACAAGTACCAACACCTGCAATAACAGTGTAAACACCACTTGCAGCTGTAGTAGCTAAAGGTATAGTAGGATTTTGTGTTGCATTTGCAAAAGTATTCGGGCCAGTCCAACTCCAAGGACCGGAACCTGTACTTGTTAATGATAAAGTTTGTCCCGCACAAATTGGACCGAGGTTATTCGCTGTTACGGGTGATGCAGGTACGACAACAACATTCACAACAGCGGTTGAAGTACATCCGCCAGCAAATGCTTGTGTAATTGTATAATTTCCGGCAGCAAGTGTAGATGCGCTTGGTATGGTTGGATTCTGAAGATTGGACGAGAATGAATTAGGTCCCGCCCATGTATAAGATACAGCAGCACCAACAGTAAGGTTTAAAGCACTTCCTGCACATATCGGAGAGTTACTTGCGGGTGAAGGAGTAGGAGCGGCGCCGACCGTTACCTGCACTGTTCTTGAACTTGTGCAAGATCCACCGTTACTTCCTAATACTGTATAAATAGTTGTAGCAGCAGGAGTAACTACAATAGATGAAGCATTTGAATTACTTGGTAGCCATGTATAGGTTGTTGCACCACTAACAGTAAGTGTTGCGCTTCCACCAGTACAAATAGTTGGAGAGTTAGTAACTAAAGTAGGTCCGGGTACAACCGAAACACTCACAACACTTGAGTAAGTACTAATTGGTCCACCACAAGCTGAAACCGACATGTTTGCAGTATAGGTTGAGTTTGTGGTTGGACAAACATTCACTGTCAATCCTGTTCCTACGGGCCCAGTTGGTCCGGTCCAATTGACTGTATAAGTAGGAGCGCCTGTTGGTGTAAACCGCCAACCTTCGTTAGTGGCACTCCATGCAGTTGGAAAATTTCTTCCCGGTGCAGGAACTCCTATAGTTGCATTTATATTTTGAATCCCAACAATTCCGTAACCGCTATTCCATGCAGTACAAGCTGTACTGTTATTAATGAATACGTCAATGAAATTTGTTGTTTCATGTAAGACTAATTGAAAAGTTGAATTCGGTGTGCTCGAGCAGCTGCTGCTAAACATTGGTATATTACTCCAAGAGATTACGAATGCACGACAAGGTGCAGTGCCGTATGTTGCAAAATAGATATTCCCGCTTGATGAAGGATCGATATCACGAAATGCAGCACAAATCGTATTACCCGGCATATTAGTTAAACTTGGTAGGGCAGCTGAAATACTCCATTGATTAAAACCACCTGCAAGTCCTAAACTAAAAGTTAATTGTCCGTTAGACCCAACAACACCTTGGGTATAGTTATTCCCAAAATAACAAAAGGGAAAACCAAGATTTAATACGGAACTCCAAACATCATCTTGATTAGCTATAATAGAAGTTCCTGCAGTAAATGAATACGGAGAATATGCAATTGAAGAAACAGAATATGAAGTTGTTTGGTTAACAGGAACTACACTAGCGCTTAAGTTTGCGCAATTACCTTGACAAATTGTAGTAGAGGGTCCGGTTCCGAATTGCGCGTTAATTGAAGGGCAATAAGATGTACTTTGACTAAATGAAAGTCCGGTTAAAAAAAATAGAGTTGCGGTTAAAAAAAAATGGGAAAGTGTTTTTTTCATGAAAGTTCTGCTTAATTAGTATCCAATATGTTAAATGGTTTAAATACCATCTTCATAAAGTTACAAAAACGTAATTTCTAAACAGATTTATTAGATAAATAGGGGGTAATCTACACTCGAAATAAGGGTATTTTCACACGATTTTCAAGTAGTAAACAAAAGAATGAAGGATAATTGTTTATTTACTTAATAAGAACAACATGACCTTTTAATTCGTGAGCTTTTCCAAATACGCTGGTCGCATTAATTAACCAACTATATGAACCTTGTTCTATAACACCGTATTTCACGTCATTTTTCGATTGCATGGTGCCGTCCCATCCTTTTTCAAAGTCGGTAGTTGAAAATACTTTTTCGCCCCAACGGTCAAAAATATTTAATTCATATTTTGTTACACCGAAACCTTTTGGTTGGAAAATATCATTCAATCCATCGCCGTTTGGAGTGAAAACATTCGGGACATAAATTCCAAAATCTTCACCAACAACTAAAGGACGAACTAAAGTATCTGTACAGCCTCTATCACTCTTCACTACTAAAGCTACAGGATATGTTCCCGGTTCAGTATAAGGGAAAGTTGGATTTTGTAAAATAGAAGTGTATTGCGCAGTATTCATAAAATACCAATTCCAACTTACAATTGGTGCACCATACGATGCATCAGTAAATGTTACAAACGGATCTTGATTCACAATTGGTTTAATTGGTGCGTGATTAAAATCAGCAATTGGCTGAGGATAAATTTCAATATTAACAGGAACAACTGTACCTGTACAACCAAACGCATCCATAACTGTTAAACCTAGAGTATAAGAAGCGGCTTCATCAAAACAATACGCGCCGTTTACTGAACCTGTAATTCCAGCCCCATTTAAAATCCAACCATAACTTGTAATGTTAGAGTTTCCGCCTGCACTAAATGTTACACAAGTAGGAACGCATCCTTGAGCATTACCTAAATTAATATTTGAAGTAGGATTAGGATTTACCATTATCGAAGCTGTTGCAGAATTACTACAGCCATTAGCTGTACCTATTACACTAACATTAATTGATGTGTTTCCGCTAAACGGATAAGTAGCTCCTGTAATATTTCCCGGTTGCCACACATAAGTGTTAGCGCCGCTTGCTGTAATAGCTGTAGTTTGTCCGGCACAAACAGTCCCACTGGTTGCAGTAACTGTTGGTTGTGGGAAGAAAGTTAAATTTACAAAAGCTGTTGCAGGACAATTAAACGCATCTGTTGCGTTAACGGTGTAATTATAATTTCCGGCTACTGTCTCGTTCACGACATATAAATTATTTGCAGGACCCGATATCCAGTTATAATTATATGGTCCTGTTCCGCCACTACCATTTGCAGTAGTGTTAATTGGACTGCCAGCGCAAGTTGAAACGGTTGAACTATTAATTGTAACACTAAATTGAGTTGGTTGAGTTATTTGTGTTGATGCAACATTACTACAGTTGTTAGCATCAGTTACAATGCAAGAATAAGTTCCAGCAGCAAGTCCTGTTGCGTTTTGTGTTGTTTGAGAAGGAATGGTGCTCCAATTATAATTAAACGGACTAGTACCAACAGTTACATTCACAGTTGAAGTTCCGTTGCTTTGTCCGTTACATAAAACATTACTTCCTGCAAAATTAAATACAGGTAATGGATTAATAGTAACAGAAGTTGTTGTAGTAGCGGTACAACTTCCTACACCAACTAGTAATGTGTATGTACCACTTCCTGCTAATGTAATATTTGTAACAACCGGATTTTGATTTAAGCCTGTATAGCCTGGACCGCTCCATGCATAAGTTGTTCCACCACTTCCAAATAAATTTAATGTGCCACCCTCACAAACCGGACTATTGCTATTAGCAATTGGTACTGGCGGAGGTGTGATAGCTACCACTGTTGTTGCGCTTGCAGTACATCCGGCAGTCATAACTGTTAAAGTATATGTTCCTGCTGCTGCTGCAGTAACTCCAGGAATTGTTGGATTTTGTAATGCACTCACAAATGAATTTGGACCTTGCCATGCATAGTTTGTTCCTCCAGCACCAAGAAGATTTAATGTTGCACCAACGCAAACTGCACTATTACTATTTGCATTTGGAATCGGTAACGGAACAACAGTTATTAATTGACTGGCAGTATTTGTACAACCGGTAATGGCATCAGTTCCTATAAGAGAATAAGTTGTTGAAGTTGCAGGTGTAACAATTATACTTGGTGCAATTGCAGCAGTACTCCAAGTGTAAGTTGTAGCGCCAGTTGCTGTTAATGTTGAACTTGAGCCAACACAAACCGAAGAAGGTGAAGGTGTAATTGTTATTGTTGGACTTGGTGTAATATTTACAACTGAAACTGCACTACTCGTACATGTTCCTGCGCCACCTGTTACAGTATAACTTGTTGTAACACCTGGTGAAGCAATAACTACAGAACCTGTTGTTGTGTTTAATCCTGCTGCTGGTCCCCATGTATATGAAGTAGCTCCTGATGCAGTAAGTGTAACCGATTTACCTGAACAAATATTTGAAGTAACCGGAGTAACTGTTACTGCCGGAGGAGGAATAACATTTAAAGTGATGCTTCCTGTGTAAATACAACCACCTGCACTTCCGGTAACTGAATAAGTTGTTGTTACTGGTGGTGTAGCAGTGACTACACTCGCTGTTGCTGAACTTAATGTTGCTGAAGGATTCCAGGTATAAGTTGATGCACCCGTAACAGTAAACACAGCAGAACTTCCCTGACAAATAGTTGTTGCAGAAGCTACCACATTTAAACCACCGGTTGCAGTTTGATTATTCATTACAAAATTATCAACGTGTACCCATGTTTGAGTTGTTCCTGCATTTTGAATAACACTAATAAACTGACCATTATTTGGTGCAACAAAAGTAAATGTACGTTGTGTCCAAACATTTGTAGTAGCGCCTACCGGGGCTGTATAAACAATTGTTCCAATGGAATTATTATTAGTTGACACACCAATTTGAATTGGGAATCCGGGCCATGCGCCGTCTTTTCTATCGTAATATGAAATTGTATAAGTTGTTCCTGTTACTAATGGTGCTGATAATGTCATGTTAAAAGCATCAGTTGCACTTCCTGTTAAAGCAACGTACCACTGACAATGTTGTGCACCACCGCCGCCCCATGTAGCAGAACGAATAATATCTAAATTAGGTGTAGTTCCGTACGAGTTAACATTTGGCATAAAACCATTGAAAGCCGCGTTGCTTAAATTAATGCGGTCAACTCCTCCAGCGGTATTATTTTCAAAGCTTCCATTTAGGAAATTCTGCGCAAACGAAATATTACTTATAAAAATAAATAGAATTGCTTTTAATAGAGACGATTTTTTAAACACAGCTTTGCTTTTTTTGGTAAGTAATTTTAAATATTATTTAAGCAGCACAACGTGGCCGGTTAACTCATGAGATTTTCCGAATACACTTGTGCAATTGATTAACCAAGTATAAGTTCCATCAGCAATAATACCGTACTTAACATCTTTTTTCGATTGTCTTGTACCATCCCATCCTTGATTGAAATCACTTGTTTCAAATAATTTTTCTCCCCATCTGTCAAATATCATTAATGTGTATTTAACAACGCCAAAACCTTTTGGTTGAAAAATATCATTTAAGCCATCACCATTTGGCGTGAATGCATTCGGAACATAAATTCCAAAATCTTCACCAACAACTATTGGTTTAACTATTGTATCAATACAACCATGATCACTCTTAACCACCAATGCAACAGGATATGTTCCCGGTTCAGTGTAACCGAATGTTGGATTTTGTAATATTGAAGTGTATTGTGCAGTATTCATAAAATACCAATTCCAGGTAACTACATTAGCGCTATGAGATGCATCTGTAAATTGAACTTCCGGATCGATATTAATAATTGGTTTTAAAGGTGCAAAATTGAAATCAGCAACCGGTAAAGGATAAATATCTACTGTAAATGTTGTGCTGCCTGCGCAATTATTCGCGTCGACAACATCTGCAGTTACTGTATAAATTCCACTTGTATTAAAACAATATTGTGTGTTCATTCCGTTAGTAACATTACTTCCGTTGTACGACCATGAAGTAGTTTGTAAGGATGAAGAACTGCTTACTGTAAATGTTACACATAATGGCGCACATCCTGTATTAGCGCTTGAAATAATATTTGCTACAGGTAATGCGCTTACTGTTACTGGTGTAACTGCTGTGTTTGTACAACCAATATTATCAGAAACAGTTAAAGTGTAATTTCCACTTTGATTCGCTGAGGTAGCAATAACACTTGGACTTTGACTTGAAGCAAAGAATCCATTTGGACCACTCCAAGAATACGTTAATCCGCCATTACCTACAAGCGAGAAAACACCACCAATACAAACCGGTGAATTATTAGAAGCAGTTGGACTTGGTAAAGGATTTACAACTACAACAGTATTACTTGTGCTTGAACAATTATTCGCGTCAGTTACAATTACAGTATAAACACCTGCCATGTTTGGTTGAGCAGAAGGAATAACCGGATTTTGTGCGTTGGAAGTATATCCGCCCGGACCAGACCAAGTATAAGTTGTTCCACCGGTAGCACCTAAATTAATATTTTGGTTAATACAAATAGTTGAACTAGTCATAGAGATAATTGGTAAAGCATTAACTACAACAGGTGTTGCAGTAGAATTAATACATCCATTTGCATCTGTAACGGTTAGCACATATACCCCGGTGTTTGAAGTTGAAGAACTAAATATACCTGGGTTTTGAGAATTAGACGAGAAGCCTGCAGGTCCGCTCCAGCTATAAGAAACACCACCATTACCGGTGAAGTTAATAGCTTGTCCAACACAAACAGGACCATTGTTAGTTGCAACAGGAGTTGGTAACGGATTAATAACAACAGTTGTTGTTGTACTTCCGGTACAAGTTCCAACCATTGCGGTTAAAGTATAAACACCGGCTGCTGCTGCTGTAACTGCAGGTATACTTGGATTTTGAGAACCGCTTATAAATGCATTTGGACCTTGCCAAGCATAAACGCTTCCGCCTGATCCGGTTAAGTTTAAAGTATTCCCAACACAAACCGCACTGTTGCTATTCGCATTTGGAATTGGTAACGGAGTTACATTCACAGTGCCTGAAGCAGTATTTGTACATCCGTTAACTGCGTTTGTTCCTATTACAGAATAAACTGTATTAACAGTTGGAGAAATTGTAAGATTAGCAGTTGTTGCGCTGGTATTCCAAGTGTAAGTTGAAGCGCCACTGGCTACTAAAGTTGCGCTTTGTCCGAAACAAATTGTTGTACTGGTAGGTGTAACCATTACGGCAGGTGCAGTTGTGTTGGATACAACCGTTAAAGTTTGAGACCCCTGACAAGTATTAGTTAAGTTAGCAACAGCCACTACATAATTTCCGGGCTGACCAACTGTAATTACTTGAGTATTGTTTGCACCAATAATGTTTGGACCTGTCCACGCGTACGAAAAACCAGGAGGGCCTGGCGTTACCGTAAGTTGAGCTGTTGGGTTAGTACAAGTTAAAGAATTTGAAACTGTGATAGTAGGGTTAATGACCGTACCGTTAGAAGTTACCAATACAGTCGCAGTTACTGAAGCAACCGGACAAACTGTTTTAGAAATCACAACTGTATAAACACCCGGTGCATTAGCAACAGCGGTACTTCCAGTGGTTGGACCTACCAAACCAGGACCAGTCCAGCTATAAGTATTTATTGGAGTAAGATTTGTTGTTGAAGATAAACCAACAGTTGTAGTAGAGCAACCTAAAGTTCCACTCACTGTTGCAGCTGCGGTAAAAGAAGAACTTGTTGCGCCTATTGGGCACGAAGCGTAATCACCACCACCTAAACTTGCAGCAGCTCCCGGTACTAAAGTAAAATTCACTGTAGAGCCGGTAATATTTCCTGCGAAAAAACCACTTGTATTGTGAACGTAAACAGTGTTACCGATAATAGAAAATCCACCACCGGCAGATGTGCTTGGCATACCTGTCATGTTATAAGTAGATAAAACAGCACCGGTTGGACTGTACATTGTTAGAGTTTGTCCGGGACCACCTGTTGTAGTTTTCAAAATATAAAAATTACAATTTACATCGGTAACAATATCATAAGGACCACCACCGCTAAATGTAGAGATTGTCGTAAGCAAAGTTCCAGGGCCTGTACCATTGTATACATAAACTTGACCTGTTCCACCAACTAAACTGTATAAGTAACAACCACAACCACCCATATTTACTGCAGCTGTATTACCAATTGCGTGACCTGTATTAACCCATGCTGTTCCGTTCCACCAATTCACGTTACCACCAATGATTGTATAAAATGTAGGGTTAGGAGCAGCTGCATTTAAATTCGGCATTAAAGCTAAACCGGTTCCACCACCGGGAATACCTGTACTTACTGGATTACCGGGTCCAATTGGAAGTGTTGGGTTATAAGCTTGTATAGGACTATTATGTAAATAAATTAAATTACTAGGACAGCTAGGAACTGTTTGAGCAAAATTTGTTAAAGCACAAATCGCTAAAATAATGGTCAGGTAATTTTTTATTGAAAATCTCATTTTCTCTTAGTTTATTAATCTCCTAAAAGTACAAAAAACCAAGCTGAGAAGGCTCGGACTCAGTAGTATATATGCCAGTTTTAATAAACAATAAGGGTATTTCACTCAATGTTAAATTAAATGACTGAAAAACAGGTAAAAAAGAGTGATTATTTCATTAAAATTACGTGACCTGTAAACTCCTTAGCTTCACCAAAAACATTGGTTAATTTAATCTGCCAAGTATAGGTTCCATCTGCGCTGATGCCATATTTCACATCGTGTTTCGATTGTTTTGTACCATCCCAACCTTTTTCAATATCATTAGTTTCGAAAAGTTTTTCTCCCCAACGGTCATAAATCATCATTTGGAATTTAGTAATGCCGAAACCTTTAGCTTGGAATATATCATTCAATCCATCAGCATTTGGTGTAAATACATTGGGAACATAAATTCCGTAATCTTCATAAATTTTTAGGGGCATTACAATTGTATCAGAACATCCTTTGTCGGTTTTTACAACCAATGCAACTACATAATCACCCGGATCTTCATAAAGGAAATGAGGATTTTGACTGGTAGAAGTATGTTGTGCGGTATTCATAAAAAACCAATTCCAGGAAACAACATTTGCGCCATGTGATGCATCTGTAAAATACACATCATTCTCTCCATTTATAACCGGACGTAATGGTGCAAAATTAAAATCTGCAACAGGAACAGGATGAACGTTTATTACATAAGTTGTAGAATTAAAACAACCATTCAAATCAGTAACGCCGGCAGTAATGGTGTGATTTCCCGCAACGGAATAACAATGACTAGCTGTATCGTTATTGATAGTAGTAGCGTTATCCATGTTAAAACTACACAAGCTAATAGGAGTAGGGTTACTACAAATAAATTGCGGACATAACGGCGCGCAACCTGTACTTACATTTGCTGTAATTGATGGAGAAGGTAAATTATTTACAACAACAGATATAACGGATGAAGAACTACAGCCTATAGCATCAGAAACTGTAACATTATAATTTCCGTTCGCTGCAGTTGAATTTACAAGAACTGTTGGGTTTTGTACAGATGAGAAAAATCCGTTTGGTCCAGACCAAGAATAATTTAAACCACCATCAGCAGTTAAGCTCAATACATTTCCAACACAAATAGGTCCGTTACTTCCAATAGTCGGTGTTGGAATTGGATTAACACTTGCGTTGGTTACTGCAGTATTTGAACATGTATTTACGTCGGTAACAACCACTGTGTATTGTCCGATATTAATCAGATTCGCATTCGGAATAGTTGGATTTTGTAAAGTAGAAGTAAATCCTCCCGGACCAGTCCAAGAATAATTTACACCACCGTTTGCATTTAAATTAAGTGTTTGATTAATACAAACAGTTGAGCCGGTTGCGTTAACCGCAGGCAATGGATTAACAGTAATAATTTGTGTTGTTGAGCCACTGCAATTATTCGCATCAGTAACAGTTAATGTATAAGTGCCACTATTAGCCGGCGTTGCAGCAGTAATGGTTGGATTTTGACTGGCCGACGAAAACCCAGGGCCGTTCCATTGATAAGTTAAACCTCCGCTTCCTGTAAAATTTAAATCTTGTCCAGCACAAATTGGGGTATTACTAGTTATCGTTGGAGTAGGAGCAGGGTTTACATTAACTGTTGCTGTAGCAGACGAAGTACAAGTTCCAATAGCGCCTACAACGGTGTAAATTGTTGTTGCCGCAGGTGTAACTGAATTAGCCGCGGTAAGCGCACCGTTACTCCATAAATAATTGGTTGCTCCGTTAGCGGTTAATATTGTAGGAACATTTGCACAAACACTAAAATTTCCGGTAACACCAACTGTTGGAACATTTACTGTAGAAACAGTATACGTTGCTAAACTGGTACATGTTGCTGCACCACCGACAACAGTATAAATTGTTAAAGCAGTAGGAGAAACATTTAAAGTTGGTGTTGTTGGACCAACATTCCAAGTGTAGCTTGAAGAACCACTTGCTGTTAATGTAATTGCACTTCCAACACAAACTGTTGTTGGTCCCGCAATAGTAACTGTAGGAATTGTTACTGAAATATTTAAATTATTTAATGAAATTCCCGGAGAACCTGCTGCTGCTCCATAACTAGTATTGAAACATGTGCTCGCAGGGTTTAATACTAATCCGGCAGCCCCACCTGCACTGTTATATGTTACTGTTGGAGGCATAGCTGCTGTACTAAATGCATATACACCACCACCACCACCACCACCCGGACCGTGACAATTTCCAGGAAAAATTGTATTAAAATTACTACCGCCTCTTCCGCCTTGAGCGTTAATGGTTAAGTTTCCTAAATAAGTTGGGCAAGAAATGAATACAGATCCACCGCTACCACCACCACCGGAACCTTCATCAACAGCATTAGTAGTTACATCTGCACCTCTGGAAGAAATAATTCTATTGTTACACGTGATTTGATTGGAAATAATAAATACAATAGCCCCACCATTACCACCGCAGTTGCAATTTGACCGTTGTCACGGAAACCGCCACCACCACCGCCACCGAGATATAAAACAGCAGGGCTGGGGTACGTTAGATTAATTCCGCCTACACCTTGATCGCCGGGACCACAACCATTATACTGATTACCTCCTAAACCACCGGCACCACCATTAGCGCCGCCGCCACCGCCGGAGTTACCACAATTAGTTCCACCACCGCCATTGGCATTTTTCCCTTTACTACCATCTTGTCCCGCAACGTAAGCTGCAATGGCTTCGCCTTTTTGTCCGCCCGCAACTGAATTGGTAACGAAATTATTACTGCTGCAGCAAAATCCGCCTTGAGCAAAAGCACCGCCTCTAAATCCGAGAGCGTCTACATTAATATCTGAATTAAAAGTTAAGTTAGTAGATTCAAAAGCTAAAACACCGCCGGTGGTTCCGTTCCAGGCTTGTGCGGTTAATGTATTTGTGACAACCGCATTGGCATAAACAGGAACGCGAATTAACTGAACGGCGCCCGTTAAATTATAAGTATTAATTAACGGACAAGTAAGAGATACGCATAAACCATTAATGGCACCGATGTAATTAAATTCATATTGACCTGCACTATTATAAGCTGTAATATTTCCGAATGTTGCATTGTTGGCGGTTGTGATGTTTGCGCCTTTCATTTGAATAATCATTACTTTATCTCCAACTGCAAAACCAGCAGTAGTTGATACACAAACTGTATTCGTATTAATTGAATTTACAATAGCGTAGGAATTGATGATACCTGAAATATTTTGGGAAAAAATATTTAATGTTGAAAAAAGTAAAGCGACTAAAAGTATTCTAAATTTCATAACTGGTTTATCGGTATCAATTTGCCGTAAAGATATGAGTTAAAAAGATTTAGATTGATGAATTAGATAATTTAGATAGCCTTTTAGCTCATTATTAGTTTAAGCTCACCCAAACTTAACATTGAGTAAACGAAACTAGTCGCCTCTTTCGTCAATAATTTGGTCAGCTTTGAAAGGCTTTGTATCAAAAGTGAAAGTTGCATCAGGAACCTCGGCATTTGGTTTAAATGCTTTTATTTCATAAACCTGAGTTCCGCCATCCTTCATAAGCATTTTTAATTGCACCACTTGCTTTTTCACTTTATCAATGTAAATTTTAATGGTGTGAAATTTTTTCTTTTCAGGTTTAACAGACGGGTATAAATCAATAACGTTACAGGTTACAGCTCCAACTTTTTCTTCTTTATCAAATTTATATTTGTAACCGGTTTCGTAAAGCGTAAAAATTTTACTTGGGTTTACTTCATTACTTTCATCAAAATTTTTGATGTTTACTTCCGCCGCGTCTTTATTGTGACTCCAAATAGTTTTACCATCACAAACAATAATATTTCCTGGGATTACTAATTTGAATTTAGACCCCTTTACTTGCACTTTACCGGTAAGTTTATCGGTTTGTTTTTTTTCTTTATTGAAAATTGTATAAGCGTAATCGGCAGTAATTGTTTTATACGCTTTTGTGGTTTTGCTCAGGTCATCTAAAATGGCTTTCGCTTTCGGGTCTTGTTCTTGTGCAACAGTGTTTAAAAACAATGAGCAAAAAATAATATAAAGTAGCTTTCTCATAATATACAACAGTACAAATTAAGGGCCATTTTTGCTTGGGAAAAAATAAAATGTTTAAAAAAAGGCTTGTTGATTACTTTCTTGTGTTATTTTAACAAAAAACCCCGAATCCGTTGAAGAATTCAGGGTTTTAAATAGAACTAAGTTTAATTATTTTTTAGCAGGAGGTGTTTTAGCATCTGCAGTTGCAGCTGGAGTTGCAGCCGGAGTTGCAGCAGCAGTTGTAGCAACTGCAGTAGGAGTTTCTTCAACTACCGCGCGGGTAACATTTACAGTAATTACCGAAATATTTTTCGGATGTAAAATCGTTAAACCGTCAATATTAATATCACCTACAGAAATTGCTTTCCCGATACCTAATTTTTCAACGTTTAACTCAATACGCTCAGGTAATTTGCTGATTAAGCCTTTCACCTTCAATTTGCGCATTTTAATGCTCATTTTTCCACCGTCTTTCACGCCTTCAGCCTGACCAATTGCTTTTACAGGAATTTGAACCATAACTGGTTTGTCGTCAGTTACTTCTAAAAAATCAACGTGAATTAACTTATCGTTAATTTTATGAAATTGTGTTTCTTGTACAACCGCTCTGAATTTCTTTCCACCTTCAAGATTGATCTCTACTAAATTAGTGTCAGGTGTATAGATAATATCCTTAAATGCTCTGTAATCAGCATAAAAGTGAGTTTGATCTTTCCCACCATAAATTACACATGGAACCATCCCTTTTGCTCTTAAAGAGGTAGCATCTACTTTTCCTACGTTCGCGCGTAACGAACCGCTCAATGATACTGTTTTCATTTTTTGTTTTTTTTATGTGATTCTTAAAGCCCCGCTTACTTTAATCATCACTTGTTTTTTTTATGCGGGTTTAAACCGTTGGATAAAAAATCCTACGGTTTAAATTAAAAAGTTTGAACTAATCGATTCGTAATTATGTACACTGCTAATCACCTTTGCAAATAAATCAGCCACACTAATCACTTTAATTTTCGGACTGCTTTGACGTAAAGGCACTGTATCTGTAACTATCAATTCTGTTAATTTTGAATTCTCAATATTTTCGTAAGCTTTTCCTGATAAAATTCCGTGTGTACACATTGCTCTAACACTGGTTGCGCCTCTTTCCATCATCATATCTGCAGCTTTACAAAGTGTTCCGCCGGTATCAACCATGTCGTCCATTAATACAATATCTCTTCCTTCAATTTCTCCGATGGCAGTCATGTGATCAACCACATTTGCTTTAGTACGTTGCTTATAACAAATTACGATATCGCATTTTAAATGTTTGGCGTAAGCGTTTGCGCGTTTACTTCCACCCATATCAGGAGCAGCGATACATAAATTTGGTAAGTGAAGATTTTGAATGTATGGTAAGAAAATTGTTGAAGCGTATAAATGATCAACAGGAACGTTAAAAAATCCTTGAATCTGATCAGCGTGTAAATCCATTGTCATAACGCGGGTAGCACCTGCAACCGCTAACATATCAGCAACTAATTTCGCGCCGATAGCAACACGTGGTTGGTCTTTACGATCTTGGCGAGCGTACCCAAAGTAAGGAAGAACAGCAATGATATGGCGGGCTGATGCGCGTTTAGCAGCATCAATCATCAATAACATTTCCATTAAATTTTCGGCAGGTGGCATTGTAGATTGAATTACAAATACACTTTGTCCGCGAATACTTTCCTCGTAAGAAGCTTGAATTTCGCCATCGCTAAAGCGATAATGCTGAACTTTACCCAATGGTTGTCCGTAAGCTTTAGCAATTTTTTCTGCTAAAACATTTGAGGCACTTCCGCTGAATATTCTTACTTCTGTTTCCATGGTTTTTTATGGGGCTACGAAAGTAGTGAAATTATGTGTGAAAGCAATAAAAAAAGTGCCATTTGGGGTAAAAACTTTGCAATATATCAAAACTAAAATTAGATTTGCAGCCCCAGTTTTAGAACAATTTTTAGGCCCCGATGGCGGAACTGGTAGACGCGCTGGTCTCAAACACCAGTGCCTTCACTGGCATGCCGGTTCGAGCCCGGCTCGGGGTACTGATTAAATGCAAAAACCTCTGAAAATTCAATTTCAGGGGTTTTGTTTTTTAACATCTTTACTTACAATATTTAGAATAGGAATCGCGGGCAACAACATATCCGAGGCTAAGCGCTTTTTCAAGGTCGGAACAAGGATTTTGTTTCAAAATTATTTTTGCTACCCCTTTCCAATAAAAAGCTTCGGCAAAGTTGGGATTGATGGTTGTACAAGTGTTTAAATCATTTAGGCATTCATTAAATTTTTGCTGCTTGCCTAAAGCAATAGCTCTTTTTAAATAAAAAGTTGGTTCGTTCGGATTTAAGGAAATACATTTAGTATAGAAGAAGATAGCTTTTTCTAATTGATTTAAATCAGAATAACAATTTCCCGATACAAAATTTGCACCAATGTTGTTTGGATCTTCATTCAAAACAAAGTCTAAATCGCTGAAGGTTTTTGGATAGTTTTTAAGATTGTAATACACCTCAGCTCTCGATAAATAGGCCTTCGAGTACCGACCCAATTCTATAGCTTTTGTAAAATCCAGCAGAGCTTCTCGTAGAAGCATTTTTTTAGCAAAAAATAAACCTCGATTATAATAAGCTTTCAAATAATTTGGATTTAAATCGATGGCCTTGTTAAAACAACTTATTGCTTTAGTATCGTTATTTTTCAACATGTATTCAGAACCTAAACTACTTAAGGCAATTTCTGAATTCGGATATTTTTTTACAACATCTTCCCAAAAAACAATATTGTTTTTCCAAACATTATTCCTGAAATGAGTAGCGAATAAACAAAACAAGACCAAAATTGAACTTGCTAAAATTGGGAAATTTGTTTTTTTAATGATTGAAAAAATGAAAATAACAGATGGGAAAATAATCCCTAAGGATGCAATGTAAATATAATGATCGGCCATTAAAACAGCGCCTTGTGCAAAAAACTGAAGCACAAAAATAATGTTACCAATAAAAAATAAAAGACCTCCGGCCAATGTTTTTCTATTTGTTTTAAGAGTGTAGAAGAATATAAATAAAGTGATTAAGAAAAATAAAATCCCTGAAAGGAAAACAAAATTGAAACTTGAATTGGGATAAGGATAAACAGCAGATAGTCCTAATGGAATAAATAATTTTAAAACATACTGCATAAAAGCATAACCTGAAAATTGTATTTTTTGAAGTAGTGAAAAATCCTGATCGATTTTTAAAAACCCGGCGGAGGATTGAGCTTTAATGGCAATTATTCCAAAGATAACAGATAGAATAAAAAATGGAATTTTTTCGAGAACTAGTTTTTTATTAAACTTTCTGTTCAACCAAATATCAATCGCAAATAGAGTAAAGGGCAAGCTAACAGCCATACCTTTTGAAAACAAAGCGAAGATAAAAGGAATGATAACAATGAAGTAGTTTTTTAAGTTTTCAGATTTAATATAGCGTATGTATGAAAGTAAAGTTAAAAGATAGAACAAACCACAAACAAGATTCTTTCTTTCAGAAACCCATGATACACTTTCTGTTTGCATAGGATGTAAAGCAAAAATAAGAGCCGTAAATAAAGCTACTTGTTTATTGGACTGAATAGAGTTGAAAAGAAAAAAGACAAAGATTGAAACAACACCATGTAGAAGAATATTATGAAAGTGATAAACCCAAGTGTTGTCTTTTCCAAATAAGTAGTCAACTGAAAAGGACATCATTGTTAAAGGGACATAATTTCCCAGATAAAAATTTGAGAAGAATGACTTTATATCAAATGTTTTTACATCTTTATTATTAACTGTAAAATCTGCATCATCCCACGAAACAAAATCAGCAAAAATGACATTGAAATAGGCAACAAAAGTTAAAGCCAGTATTATTAGCAAGTAAAATAAGTTGGTTTTATTAAAATGGCTTTGATTCATGAAGAATGCAAAATTAGGATATTTTGAATAACCCTGTGTATTGCTGGTTTTGTTACAAAGGACTAATTGCTTTTGAAAGAAAAAGCATAGATTTGTAAACGAGTAATTCTTAAAAACACTCTAAATGTAAGTATGAAAAAACCGAGCTTTGATGAAATTTACATGGAACTAGCCGAAAAATTGGCATTGCGTTCTCATTGTGTAAAAGCGCAGGTTGGAGCGGTATTAACTAAAGACACCCGTATTATTTCATTAGGATATAATGGCCCACCTTCAGGCACACATAATTGTGATGTTGAATGGCCTGCTGATGGTTGTCCGCGTGACAGTAAGGGAAGTTGTTCTTTAGCATTGCATGCCGAACAGAATGCGATTCTTTATGCGGCTAAAAATAATTTTTCAATCGACGGTTCTACTTTATACGTTACTTTATCACCCTGTATTTCTTGTGCGCGTGTTATTTTTTCGGTTGGAATCCGCAAAGTATTTTATAAGAATAGTTACGCTAAATTTAAAGGAATTCCGAATGATGAAGGCGTTGATTTTTTACGAAAGTTTGGTGTTGAAGTTTTACATCACACATAGATTTTGAAAAACAAAATTTCAAAATATTTTTTCATCATTTTTATCGCTTTTTCTATTGTTTCTTTTGCTCAAAAAGCGCCTGAGCCAAAAGCGCCAACTAAAGGCGCTGAGCAAAATAAAAAAGCTATTCGAAAAGCAGAAAGGAAAGAGGCAAAAGAGCGGAAAAGAATAGAAAAAGAAGAGCGGAAAGCCATTAAAGCTTATCACAAACGTTTGCAAACAAAAACAGTTCGGAAACGGATGAAAAAGAGCCGTAAAAAAGCAATCATGAATAACACGAATAGACGGGAGCCTTGGCTAAAAAGGGTATTCAAAAAGAAAAAGAAGGTTTAACCAAATAAACCCCAAAAGGCCCCACTTGTTTAAATCATAGTACCACATTTAAAAAGGAAATTTGTAATCGAAATTAAGGTTGTAATATTGTGTTAAACTATGTTAAGCTATCCCATTATACACCGTTTCGAAGATGATTCTGCAAAAAACGATTGTTGTTTGAGAATCAGCCCTTTAGAAATTGTAAATAAAAATATTTGCACATTAGGATAGCCGTTCATATTTTTAGGGTTTTTAACAAAGTAGAATTTAAGTTAATTTAACAATATGTATAGAAAAATTTACCTCGTTGTTTTAGGCTTGCTGATATGCGGCTTTAACGCTTTTGCTCAAAATAACTCTGGCGGAATTAAAGTTACGCTAAAGGATAAAGGTAATAATGAAGCAATTCCTTTTGCGAATGTGGTTGCTTACCAAAATGGTGTGCAGGTTGGGGTAGCTACTACCAATATGGATGGTGAAGCCATCATTAAACCGTTAGCTCCAGGTAAGTACGATGTTAAAGGTATTTATGTTGGTTACCAGGCAAGCGAAGCAAAAGGTGTATTAGTTGGAGAAGGTAAAACAGCTTATGTTGAGATAAAATTATCGAATGGAGAAGGCGTTAAACTTGATGAAGTTGAAGTTTTCACCTACATGGTTCCCTTAATTGATCCCGATATGAAACAAGGTCAAACCGTTGACCGCGAACAGTATCAAAACATGGCGACTAAGGATATTAACTCAGTAGCTGCTACAACTGCCGGTGTTTATCAAGCTGATGAAGGAAAAGGATTAAATGTACGTGGTGGTCGTGAAGGCGCAACAACTTATTTTATCGATGGTATTAAAGTTATAGGTGGTTTATCAGGCTTACCTCAGCAATCTATTGAGCAAATTAACGTTATCACAGGTGGTTTACCTGCAATGTACGGTGATGCAACATCTGGTGTAATTTCGGTTACAACGCGTGGCCCTCAAAGTAAATTTGGTGGTGGTGTTGAGTTAATTTCATCTCAGTTAACGGATGCTTATGGATATAACTCTTTAGGTTTTAGTTTTGGTGGCCCAATTTTAACTAGAACGGATTCTAATGGTGTAAAAAATACTATTGTAGGTTTCTTTTTATCTGGTCAGGGTGTTTACGAAAAGGACCCTAATCCATCAGCCGTTCAACTTTACAAATTAGATGATGATAAATTAAAAGAGATTCAGGAAAATCCTTTAGTGCCTTCACAAACCGGTTTTGGTTTTAACAAGTCATTAGAGTTTGTAACAAAGGAAGATTTGAAACCTATTAAGGCTCGTCAAAATGTTGCTAGTAGAAATATTGCAGTGAATGGTAAAATAGATATTAAGGCAACAAAGAATACAAACGTTACGGTAGGTGGAGCTTACGATTATTCAAACCGTCATGACAACACCTATACTTATTCTTTATTTAATCCTGAAAACAACCCTCAAATAATTGATAATAAATGGAGAACTTATTTGAGGATTACTCAAAAATTTGGTAATTCTTCTTCAAATTCAAGTGATAAAGAAAAAAATCAGTCTATTATTAGTAACGCATTTTTTAGCTTCTTGGCAAGTTTTGATAGAGATGGTTCAAGAACTCAGGATGATAGCCACAAGGATAAAATTTTCAATTACGGTTATGTAGGAAAATTTGTAACTAACTATTCAGGAAAAGAAAATATTTTCAATTACGTGTTCAATCCGAAATTAGTTGTAGGAAACGACACCGTAAAAGCTTGGGAATATCAAGGAAGAAGTGCTACCACTGTTGATTTCGAAGCCTCAGATTTGAATCGTAACATCTCACGTTATACTGCTTACTTATATGAATATTACGGCGAAAATCACCCAATACTTTCTTCTTTAACCAATATTAGTGCTTTAGGCGGATTAAGAAATGGAGACCGTCCAACTTCTATTTACAACCTATGGGCGCCAACAGGAAGACAATACGGCGGTTTTAGTTATGGTAATAATTCACAATTCAGGGTTGCTACTAGCTTTAATGCCGATGTTAAAAACCATGCTTTAACTATAGGATTGGAATACGATCAGCGTGAACAGAGAAATTGGAATATTAACGCTCAAGGTATTTGGGAAAGAATGCGCTTAATTGTAAATAAGCATTTAGAGAATTTGGATACTGTACCGGTTTTAGTTCCGGAGCTTTCAGGTACATACCCTGCTTATTTTTACAACAATCAATATAATGCAGGCGCCCAGTCAGAGTTTTCGATTAAATTGTTAGAAAAATTAGGTTTGCCAAAAGATTATAACGGACAATTAAATATTGATGAACTAGACCCAAGCACATTAGACATTAATATGTTTAGCGCTGAAGATTTATTAGGTTCAGGTGGCGGAACAAGCTTAATTGGTTATTTTGGATATGATTACCTAGGAAATAAAACAAACGCTTCAACTAATTTAAATGAATTTTTAAATAAAACTGACGCAAATGGTTTTAAAACATTACCTGTTGGTGCATTCAAGCCTATTTATATGGCAGGCTATATTCAGGATAAATTCGATTTCAGAGATATTAAATTTAACGTTGGTTTACGTGTTGACCGTTATGACGCTAACCAAAAAACTTTGAAAGACCCTTATTCAATTTACAATACAAGAACAGTGGGCGAAACAGCAGATCAATTTAGCCATCCTGGAAGCGTTGGTTCTGATTATGTAGTGTATACAACTTCTTATAGCGGTGGTAGTGTTGTTGGGTATAGAAATGGTGACCAATGGTACGATTCAAAGGGTGCTGAGGTATCTGACCCTCAATTGTTATCCGGAAGTTCAGGAAAAGTGACACCTTACTTAACTGAAGAAAGTATTAAACTTTATGATTCAGGAACACCTTTTAATGTTAATGCGTTTCAAAATTACAAGGCACAAATTAATTTAATGCCACGTGTGGCTTTCTCGTTCCCAATATCTGATGTAGCTAACTTCTTTGCTCACTATGATGTTTTAACAAGAAGACCACAGGACGGATCTAATCGTTTTGATCCAATGGATTATTACTTTATGCAATCCGTAAGTAGCACGCCTTTCATTACAAATCCTAGTTTGAAACCCGAAAAAACAGTTGATTATGAATTAGGCTTTAATCAAATTTTAAATGAGCGTAAAAACGCTGCTTTAAAAATATCAGCTTTCTACCGTGAAATGCGTGATATGTTAACTGCAAAACAAATTGTATCGGCTTTTCCTCGTAGCTACTTAACCTATGTTAACCAGGATTTTGGAACTACAAAAGGTATGTCAATCGAATTTGACTTAAGAAGAACAGGTGGCGCGCGTATTAATGCAAACTACACTTTACAATTTGCTGAAGGTTCAGGTTCAAACGCAAACTCAGGCGCTAATTTAGCGGCTTCAGGTCAACCTAACTTACGCGTTACACAACCTTTAGATTACGATCAACGTCATGCCTTCGTGCTTACTTACGATTATCGTTTTGGAACAGGAAAAGATTACAAAGGCCCGAAAATGAAGCGTAAAAAAGACGGAAATGACATTCAATTATTGCAAGATGTTGGATTTAATTTACAATTCTTAGTTGGTTCAGGTACACCTTACACCCGTTGGAGCGTTCCTACAGCTCAAGGAAGTAATCAACGTTCCAATATTTTGGGTTCTATTAACGGTTCTTACAAACCTTGGACTTTCAGAACTAACCTAAGAATTGATAAAAACGTTGAATTAACTTGGGGTAAAAAAGATTCAGACAATCGTAAAAAAGCAAATCTGAATATCTACGTTCAAGTACTAAACTTATTAAACACTCGTAACGTAGCAACCGTTTACAATTTCACAGGAAATGCTGAAGATGATGGATTCTTAACCTCCCCTTTAGCGTTATCAACTACTCAAAGTTTAAATAGCCCACAAGCTTTCAACGATCAGTACTCAATTTACACTAACAACCCAAGTAATTATACCAGACCCCGTGTTATAAGAATTGGTTTACAATTAGACTTTTAAAAAAAATTAATTATGAAAAATCGAATCGAAATGTTTAGACAAATACTTACTGCAATTATAGTAATTGCGTTCGTGTCAGTTTCTGCCCGTGAAAAAACGGGTATCGAATCTCAAGGGGGTGATGCTCAAAAACAATCCAGTGCAAACAAAGTAATGGCAGCTTGTAAAGGCGCAAAAGAAAGCCGTGAACTTTGGGTGAACAACGTAAGAACTATCATTTTCACCGGTGGTGATATGTGGTGGGATTTATTTGGTAGCGGTAATGGGTTTTATGGTGTTCCGGGTGTTCAGGATAAATCATCAATGATTAGTGCTGAGTTTGGAGGTTCAATTTGGATTGGTGGTTTAGATGCCGGCGGACAATTGAAAGTAGCTGCTATGACTTACCGTCAAACAGGTTACGATTTTTGGCCAGGTCCTTTAGATGTTGCTACGGCTTCAACTGAAGAGCAAATTTGTAATGATTACGATAAAATCTTTCCAATGTCTCGTAAAGAGGTGGAAGAGTATGTTTTTGGTATCGGGCCTCTAACTGATGATATGAAAAACTGGCCGGGTAATCCTTTAGATATTACTAAAAACCACGCAACTCTTTTAGCGCCGTTTTTTGATGTGGCCGGAGATAATTTATACGATCCTAACGCAGGTGATTATCCTTATTACGATATCTATAACAAAGCAGAAAAGGACAACTTAGGCGTTTGTAAAGCCAAATTATTTGGTGATAAAACTCTATGGTGGGTGTTTAATGATAAAGGTGATATTCATACAGAAACAGGTGGTCAGTCAATCGGTTTAGAAATTAGAGCTCAGGCTTTTGGTTTTAAAACCAATGATGATATCAATAACATGACTTTCTATAGCTATGAAGTTATTAATCGTTCTTCATTTACATTAAACAAAACTTATTTTACTGTTTGGAATGACCCGGATCTTGGAAACTACCTTGATGATTATGTTGGTTGTGATATCGACCAAGGTTTAGGATTTGTTTACAATAGTGATGGTAATGATGATGACGTTGCCGGTGCTCCGGGATATGGTGAATTTCCTGCCGCATTAGGTTGCGACTTCTTTAAAGGCCCATTAGCAGATCCAAACGATGGGTTAGATAATGATTATGATGGAAGCACCGACGAACTTGGGGAAACAATTGGAATGGCAAAATTCCTTTATTATAATAACAACATTGGTAACTTCCCAGTGCAAACAACCAATCCTGCATTAGCTTCTCACTTTTATAATTACATGACAGGTTTCTGGAAAGATGGTTCGCCTTTTACGTATGGTGGAAACGGGTATGGTGGAACAACTCCTGTTAACTATGTTTATGATGGCGAATTATATCCGACTCGTACAGGATGGAATGAATATGATGCCGGTAACTTAGCTGGTGATCGTCGTTTCTTACAGTCAGCAGGTCCGTTTACTTTATTACCAGGTGCTGTAAACAATATTACTTTTGGTTTACCTTGGGCACGTTCTCCGGTAAAAAATGGTAACTTATTTGCAGTTTCATTATTAAAAACCGCCGATTTAAAAGCGCAGGCTTTATTTGATAATTGTTTCAAAATATTAGATGGACCTGAAGCTCCGGACTTAACCGTTCAGGAAGGTAATAATGAATTATTAGTTTATTTATCTAATAAGCCGGTTAGTAATAACTACTTAAATAATTACAAGGAAACAGATATTACAATTTTAGGTGTACCGGGCCAAACAGCTTCTTGTTTAGCAAATCCTGATAAAGATTATGTTTTTGAAGGTTACAAGGTTTATCAATTGCAAAACAACCAGGTTTCTCAAACTGAATTAGATGATGAAACCAAAGCGAAATTAGTATTTCAGTGTGACGTTAAAAATGGAGTTACACGCTTAATAAACTTTAATTATGATGGAACTATTGGTGCTGATGTACCTAAAGTTAAAGTGGAAGGCGCTGATTTAGGAATTCAAACTACATTTAAAGTTACAGAAGATGCTTTCGCTACAGGTCTAAGTAAAAAACTGATAAATAATAAAACTTATTATTTTATGGCTGTTGCATATGCTTATAATAATTACGCAACATATAAACCGGATACAGATCCTACTAACGACCCGTGCGAAAACTTTTATGGTCAAAAACGTCCTTACCTTGAAGGTAGAAAAGTTAAAAAGGCTGCAGGTATCCCTCACATGTTTGATTCTGAAAAAGACGGTACTGTTATTCAATCTTATTACGGTTACGGTCCAAAAATTACAAGAATAGAAGGACAAGGCAATGGTGGTAATATTTTAGATTTAACTGATGAATCAGTAAATCAAATTTTAGCTACAGGCTTTATGAAGAACCCAACTTACCAAAATGGAAGAGGACCGATTAAAGTAAAAGTAATTGACCCTTTAAATGTACCAAACAGCACATTTACGGTTAAATTCTTAAAATTACCAAGCACACCTTATTCTGCTACTAATACACCAATGCCAAGTCAATGGGCGCCTGTAAGTACATCTACAAATAATATTTTAAACGGCCGTGCTTATGTTAATACAGGCGCAATTGCAAGATACGATTCAATAACATGGGTATTAACAAACTTATCGGATAATAAAGTATATCAGCCAAGCAAATCAATTAAAGTCGGTGAGGAGTTTTACTTTAGCGAACTTGGCTTATCTGTGAGCATCGAACAAGTTCCGGATCCGGGTGGAGTTTTAACTGGTACTGTTGCTACTCCTGTTAAGGCAAATCCAGGTGATTTCTTAGAGGCAACAATGAGTTTTGCTGACCCATTAAAACAATGGTTAACAGGATTAAATGATACTGAAGATTCAGGACCAACCAATTGGATTAGATCTGGAGAAAATACTGCTCAGAGTCCTACTGATTATAACGATTATGGAACTGACCCTAGTAAGGTATTCGCAAAAGTGTTAGAGGGAACATGGTCTCCTTATAATTTAACAGGTGTTACAGCTAAGACTTCGTCAGGAACAGGTATAGCTGTTCCTGCAGGCCCGGGTTATGGTGGAAATTTCTTTGCTACAACTGATCCTAATAAGCCAACAGATACAGATTTCAGATTTTTATCGAGTGTTGACGTTGTTTTTACACCTGATAAGAACAAATGGACGCGTTGTGTGGTTCTTGAAATGCAAGACGATTCATTATTGTCTGAAAATGTAACTCGTCATTTCTCAATGAGAGATCATGCTTCTGTTGATAAAAATGGTAATGTTGGAGATGGTATAGTTACTTCAGATCCAAATGATGCGGATTACATTGCGGCTAAAAGTATGGGTTGGTTCCCGGGTTATGCAATTAATTTAGAAACCGGTGAACGTTTAAACATGGCGTTCGGCGAAGACAGCTATAATTTTACAGATAACGGAAATGATATGCGTTGGAATCCAACGTCTAGAGTTTCAAGTAACACTTATGATAACGCCTTTGGTGGAAGACATTATGTTTATGTATTTGGACATAATAAAGATGCTCGTTATGGACCTACAATGGTCGCTCCTTTCGCTGGAGCATTGAGTTTAACAAATACACCGATTGGTGCTGGTAGATACGATGCCGGTAAACAAATTTATGATCAAATGAGACTTTCTAATTCTGTTCCGTCATCTGCTTCTGCTGGACCACTTCATTGGGCAATGAGAAACGTTTTACGTGATGCAATGTGGGTTAACGTTCCCTTACTAGAGAGTTCACAATATGCATTTAAAGATCCAGTAAACATGCCATGCGAAGTTAAAGTTAGATTGAGGGTTCGTAAACCTTATAGATATGGTTATTCTACTGAGTGGGCAAATCGTTTACCCATTACTGCTAATAATTACTTGGCACAATCTGTTGGGTCTACTGGTTATTTGGTAGGTACAGCACCAAATAATTTACCTCTAGACACTTCTTTGACACCAAAAAATAACGACCTTCCAATGTACCAATTCTCTACGGATGATATTTATACAATGTTTGGTAACGGAACAGCTGCTAAGAATGCTTTAGATTACGTTAGAATTGTACCAAATCCGTACTACGCTTATTCTAAATATGAAAGCAGCCGAATTGACAACAGAGTTCGTGTTACTAACCTTCCAAGTGTTTGTACTATTAAAATATTCACCATGAACGGAACTTTAGTAAGAACATTTAAACGTGATGTTTCGGGTCAGGAAGATGAATTCATTACAACTAACGATATCAAAATCTCTAAACGTTCACCGTATTTAGATTGGGATTTGAAAAACCAGTATGGTATTCCGGTTGCAAGTGGATTATATATATTCCATATCGATGCACCTGGTGTTGGTGAGAAAATATTAAAATGGTTTGGTGTAATGAGACCAATAGATTTACAAAACTATTAATGTTATAAACGCAGAATATTATGAGTAAAAATTTAAATAAAATAAAACTGTTAGTTTTAACAACAGCATTAACCAGTTCGGTTTTTGCCGGAAATCCGGAACGTGCCGGACAAGCAGGTGCTGCGCAATTGTTAATGAATCCTTACGGAAGAAGCGCAGGTTGGGCAGCAGCAGGACAAGCTCGTTCACGTGGAATTGAAGCACAATTTTTAAATGTTGCCGGTACAGCTTTTACAAAAAAGACTGAGGTTAATTTTGCTAGAAATAATTGGTTAGTTGGTTCAGGAATTTTTATGAATGCTTTTGGTTTAACTCAGCACGTTGGTGAAACTGGAGCTATTGGCTTTGGAGTTGTAGCTATTAACGCAGGAAAAATTGAAAGAACTACCGAAGAACAGCCGGAAGGTGGTTTGGGAACTTTCAGCCCTTCGTTTTATAACATTAACCTATCTTATGCTAAAGGATTTTCTGATAATATCTATGGCGGTATAAATGTGAAAATTATTTCTGAACAAATATCTGATTTATCAGCACGTGGTGTTGCTATCGATGCAGGTATACAATACCACACTGGTAAGATGGATCAAATACATTTCGGTATCTCCCTTAAAAACGTAGGTCCGAAAATGTTTTATAAAGGAGATGGTTTAACATCACAAGCAACGGTTAAATCAAATTCAACGTTTTCAGGTTTCGAGTACGAGTACACAATCAGCAACCGTTCAGCCGGGTTTGAATTACCTGCTTTAATTAATATTGGTGGTGCATACGATTTTTATCTTACAAAGGATACCACGGGTGCATTAAAAACACACCGTGTTACTTTTGCAGCTAACTTTACTTCTAATTCATTTACTTACGATAATTATCTTTTCGGTTTAGAATATTCTTGGAAAGATATTTTAATGATTAGAGGTGGTTTGTATTCCGAAAAATACATGTTCAAAAAAGGAAACGACGATTTAAAAGCACAACGTATGACAGCCTTCACCGGACCAACTTGTGGTGCAACAGTTGAAATTCCACTAGGAGAGAAAAAATCAACTTTTGGTATTGATTATGCATACCGTTTTACAAATCCTTTTGGTGGTGTTCATACTTTTGGATTTAGAGTGAACTTATAGTTTTTTAATAATTTATTTTACAATTTTAAATGGGAGTCCCGAGTAATCGGGATTCTTGTTTTTTTAGAAAGTTCGTTTATGGCTAATATTGGATATTATACCGTTGAAGGTTTGCAAAAAATGAAGGATGAGTTACATCAACTGGAAACCGTAGAGCGTAAAAAATGTACTGCCGCAGTTGCTGAGGCGCGCGAGAAGGGCGATTTAAGTGAAAATGCTGAGTATGATGCTGCCCGCGAAGCCCAAGCCTTATTAGAGGTTAAAATAGCCAAATTAAAAGATATAATGGTGAACGCCCGTTTAGTGGATGAAACCCAACTCGATTTAAGTAAGGTGAGTATTTTAACCACTGTGAAAATTAAAAATCTTAAGAACAACGCTACCATGGCCTACACTTTAGTAGCCGAAAATGAAGCCGATTTAAAATCAGGAAAAATTTCTGTTGATTCGCCAATTG
>JAGNIU010000054.1 GCA_018000995.1 Bacteroidia bacterium | reverse complement strand
CGAATCGCCTGGAACAACTTTTTGTTTGAATTTAGCGTTTTCTATCTTCACAAAATACGTCTGATAATTCTCAGGATCAGGAACTGTTTTCAAACATAATATCCCGCCGGTTTGCGCAAGTGCTTCAATAATTAAAACACCAGGCATAATTGGTTCATCCGGAAAATGTCCACCTGTCCAGAATTCTGTCATGGTTACGTTCTTCACACCTACCACTGATTCAGCAGATAATTCCATAATCTTATCAACCATTAAAAGCGGTGCGCGGTGAGGCAATATTTTTGTAATATCTCTAACATCTAAAAGTGATTTTGATGCAAGATCAATTTTAGGAAGCATACGTTCGTTCTTTTGCTTCTTCATCATCTCCTTAATCTTCTTCGCAAAAGCAACGTTGCCGGCGTGTCCGGGACGGGCAGCCAACACGTGAATTTTCATTGGCTTTCCAACTAAAGCTAAATCACCAACAATATCTAATAATTTATGACGTGCAGGTTCGTTGTAGAAATGAAGTTGGGTATTATTTAAAACACCTTTACCTTTTACTTCAACATGTTCCTTATTAAAAACTTTTCTTAAGTGATCTAATTTTTCTTTTGGTAATTCTTTATCCACTAAAACGATGGCGTTATCTAAATCACCACCTTTAATTAAGTTGTGAGCTAATAAAGCTTCCAATTCGTGTAAGAAAACAAAGGTTCTGCATTTAGAAATTTCATCTTTAAATTGAACAATATCATACATACCTGCATGTTGTGTTCCTAAAACTTCGCTGTTATAATCTACCATCACGGTAACGCGATATGTTTCCTGCGGTACAGCTAACATTTCAACACGTTTGATTGGGTCTTCGTATGTTAGGTTTTCGGTTAACTCAAAATAATCGCGCTCTGCTTCCTGTTCAACTCTCTCGGCAGCCTCTAAAGCTTCAATAAATTTCCAAGAACTACCATCCATAATGGGCATTTCCGGACCATCAACTTGAATAAGGCAATTATCAATTTGCAAACCAACTAAGGCTGCTAAAACGTGTTCGGTGGTATGAACCTTAACACCATTTTTTTCTAAAGTAGTTCCTCTCGAAGTATCAACAACTAAATCTGCATCAGCATCAATAATAGGTTGTCCTTCCACATCAGTTCTTTGAAATTTTAACCAATGGTGCTCAGGAGCAGGGTTAAAGGTTAGAGTTACTTTTTTACCGGTATGCAAGCCAACGCCTGTAACCGATACTTTTTGCTTAATGGTATGCTGTTTATCGCTCATTATAAATACGGGTTTCGATCAATGATTTTGACCTGGCTAAAAGTAAGAAATTTTTGCTTATAAAACGGGTTGAAATCCCTGATTTATCAAGGTTTTAGCTTTAATTCAAGCGTTCGGATTCGGTCATTTAGTTTTGATAATCCCCTGAACAGCACATAGGCACGTTTGTATTCACCAATTCCAAAAGCAGGAGAGCCTTGTAAAATTTCACCTTCTTTTTCAACATTATGAGCTACGCCTGATTGTCCGGCTATTTTAACGCCATCGGCCACTTTTAAATGACCAATTACACCGGCTTGTCCGCCAATCATTACATTTTTACCAATTTTGGTTGAGCCTGCAATAAATGCACCGCCAGCCATTACAGTATTTTCACCTATTTCAACATTGTGTGCAATTTGAATTAAGTTATCCAGTTTTGCGCCTTTGCGGATAATAGTAGAACCTAGAGTTGCTCTATCGATAGAAGTATTAGAGCCAATTTCAACATAATCTTCAATAACTACATTTCCAATTTGTGGTACTTTTTTATAGTTGTTTTCTGAATTGGGCGCAAAACCAAAACCGTCACTTCCAATAACAGAACTGGCGTGAATAGTACAATCGTTTCCAATAACACATTGATGGTAAACTTTTACACCAGCGAATAAAATGGTATTGTTTCCTATTGTTGTATTATCGCCAATATAACATTGCGGATAAATTTTTACATTATTGCCAATTTTTACATTTTCTCCTATGTAAGCAAAGGCTCCAACATAACAATCTTTACCTAATGTTGCGGTTTTTGAAATGTGTGAAGGCTGTTCAATTCCGGTTTTGTTAAGTGTGAATTGATTATAGATTTCTAAAAGTTTTGCGAAAGATTCGTAAGCATTTTCAACTTTTATAAGCGTACAAGTTGATTTAACCGGCTTTTCTAATTGTAAGGATTTATTAACGATAACAATACTTGCATCAGTTGTATAAATGTATGGTGTGTATTGAGGATTTGCTAAAAACGAAAGTGTTTTTGGTTTCCCTTCTTCAATTTTTGATAGGTTATTTACTTTCGCGTTTTCGTCGCCAACAACTTCTCCTTCTAAAAGACCGGCTATTTGTAATGCAGAAAATTCCATAGTTCAAATATAAATGTTTTAAATTAAATTCAGTTTACCGTTTGTATAAGCTTTTCTAAATTCTGTTTCTCATTTTCCCAGCTATTTTCACGAGCGGCTTTGGTTGTATTATCCTTCCATGTTGTATAATCAGAAGAATTTAACATGAAATTTATTTTTTCAGCAATGTGTTTTGGCTCGTGATTATCAATTACACAGCCAATGTTATAACGCGAAATAATGTTTTTTATTTCAGGTAAGTTACTCGCTAGAACCGGAATTCCTGCCTGTATGTAATCGAAAATTTTGTTGGGCAGACTAAAATGATAATTCAGATTCGTGTCTTTATCGATACTTATACCAATATCAGCATTATGAGTGAAATGTAAGAGTTCAGCTTTCGGCATTTTATCTTTGATGGTGATTTTGGTCGTAAGGTTTAATTCGGTGAGCAATTTTTTTAGGGTTGGAAAAACATCGCCACCTCCAATAATATACAAATGAGCATCAACGTAAGTCATAGCTTGTACTAATTCTTCAGCTCCGCGATCAATATTGATGCCGGCACCTTGTAAAATCAGTATTTTTTTATTGGCAGGAATACCAAGTTCTTGTTTTGACTTTGCTTTGAAATTCGGAGTTTCCTGAGGAATATTTCTTACCACAGAAAATGACGTATTGTATTTTTCTTTAAAGTAATCAGCAATACTTTGATTAACCGTAATGCAATGCTTTAATTTTGGAATAATTCTTTTCTCCAAACGCTCCCAAATGCGTTTTTTCAGAGGTGTTTTTTGTAATTCAGGCACTTCACAAAAAATTTCGTGACTATCATAAATAAGCGGAATCTTTTTGAGTTTTGAAGCACAATAATTCGCCCAAAGTGTATCTAAATCATTAGCAAAAAGTGCATCTGCCTTAGTAGAAATGAGAAAAAAGTATAAGCGGAGATTGAAAAAAAAGTAGAATAATGGTCCTTTTGTAAACGCCATTTTTACCCTTTTGGTTTTATAGGGTAAATGCGATACTGAAGGTGAGTTTTCAAGCTCTCTTCCAAATAAAATAACCGTTAAACCATGTTCTTCCAACACCGAACAAGTACGTAATACTCTTTGGTCGGTGGCTAAATCGTTAATAACGCTCACTACTATGGTTTTGTGTTTAGTTGTAAACAAGGTATTTGTTGAAATCGCTCTAAAGATAAAAAAATTAAAGCTACCTATTTGCTTACTTTTGAATAATGACTCAAATTCTCGAAAACGTTAACCTAAAACACCTAAATACCTTTGGGATTGAGGCCTATTCGAAGTACTATACTGAAATTAACAGCATAAACGATTTTCAAGAGCTTCTTCAAAACAAAACTTTTGTTAATTCCGACAAATTAATTGTTGGAGGTGGCAGCAATATGCTGTTTACTAAAAACTTTGAGGGTATTGTTCTCAAAAATAATTTAAAGGGAATAAAAGTAGTAAAAGAAGACGCTGAGTTTGTTGAAGTACAATCGGCAGCGGGAGAAGTGTGGCACGATTTTGTGATGTGGTGTATTGATAAGAACTATGGCGGCTTAGAGAATCTTTCGCTTATTCCCGGATGTGTTGGTGCGAGTCCTATGCAAAACATTGGCGCTTATGGTGTAGAGATAAAAGATGTTTTTTCGGAATTGGAAGCCATTGAAATTGAAACAGGCAAGAAACAAATTTTTAATAAAGCACAATGTAAATTCGGTTACCGCGAAAGTGTTTTTAAACATGAGTTAAAAAATAAATTCATTATTACTGCAGTTACTTTTCGCTTAGCAAAAAAACCAATTGTTAATACATCTTACGGGGCTATAAGTTCTGAATTAGAAACTATGGGTGTAAAAACCCCCGGTATAAAAGATGTTTCACAAGCGGTTATTAATATTCGTAGCAGTAAATTACCCGACCCGAAAGTAATTGGCAATGCAGGAAGTTTTTTTAAAAATCCTGAAGTCGAAAAGTCGGTTTTTCAGAGTTTAAAAATCCGATTCCCGAGCTTGGTAGCTTACGAAATGGAAAACGGAAAATATAAATTGGCCGCAGGATGGTTAATTGAAAAAAGTGATTTAAAAGGTTTTGTAAGCGGCAACGCTGCTGTACATGATAAGCAAGCACTGGTTTTGGTAAACAAAGGAAAAGCAAGTGGTAGCGAAATTTTCGCATTATCGGAACATGTTTTACAAACCGTATTTAGTAAATTTGGAATTAAACTAGAACGAGAAGTTAATATTATTTAATGTGGGCTTAATTGATTTTGGAATATTTATTAACTTGTTTTTTAATGGTATTGTTTTAGCCAAGCAACCTTTCGAGTTTTATATTTCCTACGTCCCAATCATTATTTTATTGTTGATTTTTATCGCCAAGTATAAATTTCCTAAAGAAACTATTTATATTCTTATACCCTTACTGGTAACAGGAATTTTAAATGTGTTTCTGGATAACAATACTTTCAATAACCTTTTTAAAATTTTCGTCAACATCGCCGTTAATATTATTTTTTACAGGTATGTAATTGAATATTATGATTACGATGTAAATAAAATAATTAAGATTTATTTGAAGTGGGCTTATATTGTTTCTATTCTTGGATTGGTTCAACTGGTAAGTTACAGACTAGGGATTAAATTTTTGTATGACTGGCGCACCATATTGCCGCTAAATAAATGGGGAGTGGTTGAAGGAGGCTTAGGGTTACGGATTAACAGCACCTTTACCGAGCCTTCGTATTATGGTTCTTCAATGGCACCGGCCTTTTTTATTGCCTTTTATGATTTTGTGTTTAAGCGTGAGTTATTTCTTTCACGAAACAGGGCGATTGTTATTTTAATTACTTACGTCTTAACGTTTTCGTCGCTTGCGTTTGTGGGGGTATTTGTTACAATTGTTTTGATAGCCTTAAACTTTGGTGTTATTCGGTATTTCATTATTGCAATCCCATTGGCCTTTTTGCTTTATTTTGGCGCCTATAATTACGCTAAAGAATTTAGGGTTAGGGTTGATGGACTAACTGCCTTATTTTTTGACAATGTATTAGAAGGAGAGTTATCCGGTACTATGTCGAAAGGAGTGAGGATGCAGAAGGTTAGTAAAGTGTTATTGAAAATTCACGGATCATCTTTTGTATTGTATAATAATTTACATGTAGCTACAGAAAACTTTAAACAAAATCCGATATTCGGAAGCGGATTAGGTTCTCATGAAATCGCATTCAAAACGCATAATCTCAATTATTTATTAGGGGGTATTTACGAATTTAATGCGCCCGATGCCAACTCGATGTTCCTTCGAACAATGTCGGAACTTGGCTTAATGGGAATTATTTTTACTTTCATTTTCATTTTTAAATTTTTTGTTTCAAAAAATTTGGGTAGCGAAGAAGATGAGCGATACTGGATAATTTCAAATGCCTTACTCGTAATTATAATAACACAGTTATTTCGACAGGGTAATTATACTTTTAATGGATTTATATTTTATGCCTGGATGTATTATTTCAATAGGTTAAATTACATCAGGTATGTAGATGATAAACAGAATGAAGAAAAATCGGAAAAGCCAGTTGAAGAACAATTAAATTAATTTTCAATTACGATGTGGAGTGGTATGAATTCTAGTTTTTTTTCTCATTAATGCTATTTTAGTAAATGAAGATTTTGGTACTATACGAAGAATTGGCGCTGTATTTAATTAACGGCTTCAATGTATTGGCTCAAAAGAACAATTGTGAAATCCTTATCATTAGTAAAAAAGTAAATTCAGTAGCGCCATTTAAGTTCGAAAGTATTCATAAAAATATTACGATTAAAGAACGTGAAGCTTTTTCTCAATCAGAGTTATTATTGTTAGCTAAGGATTTTGAACCTGATTTTATTTTTTTAGGTGGATGGATTCATAAGCCTTATTTGCAAATTGTAAAAAGCCTTAAACAAAAAACCGTCCTTGCTTTCGATAATCAATGGCGCGGTACGTTGCGTCAGATCTTTGGCTGTCTTTATTTTAAACTCACTCTTAAAAAATATATTTCAAATGCTTTTGTAGCGGGAAATAAACAAGCGGATTTTGCAAAGCATTTAGGTTTTAATGAATCTACTATCACAAAGGGTTTATATTGCTGCGATTTTGAATTATTTAGCTCTTACGCCAAATTAAAAACAAGGTCGGGCGCTGTTATCCCTAAACGATTTTTATACGTTGGTAGGTACGCAAAGGAAAAAGGAATTGAAGATTTATGGAACGCTTTTATAAAATTGCAATCCGAAAAACCTTCTGAATGGGAGCTTTGGTGTTTAGGTAAAGGCGATATTGTTCCTATAGTTCATCCAAAAATTAAACACTATGGTTTTTTGCAACCTGATGAATTGTCGGATATTTTAGCTAATACAGGGGTTTTTGTGTTACCAAGTTCATTCGAGCCCTGGGGCGTTGTGGTTCATGAGTATACAGCGGCAGGTTTTCCTATCCTTTGTTCAGATAAAGTAGGGGCTACCGATTTGTTTTTAAAGGACAACTTCAATGGATTTATATTTAATGCTGAAAATAGTGAGCAATTAAAGGAGAAATTGAATAAATTTACACAAATGCCCGATAAGGATTTAAGTGCTATGGCACAAAAAAGTTTTGAATTAGCTTCACAACTCACTCCTCAAATCTGGGCCGACAAATTAATGAAGATTGTAAAATAATGAACCAGAAAAAAATATTAGTTACAGGTGGTGCAGGAAACGTTGGTAGCGCGCTTGTTAAAAAATTAATTAGCGATAAAAATAATTACGTTGTTGTAGTTGATAATTTAAGTACCGGCGATTTAGAAAAATTGCCAAACAGAAAGAATGATAATTTTAAATTTGTTAAAGCAGATTGCAATAACATTCAGCAATTATCACCTATTATGTACTCCAATAATTTTGATTACGTTTTTCATTTTGCAGCCGTGGTTGGAGTACAACGTACGCAAGAACATCCTATTTTGGTTTTAGAAGATATTGATGGAATTAAAAATATTTTATCACTCTCAAAAAATTGTAGCGTTAAGCACGTGTATTTCTCTTCATCTTCTGAAGTTTACGGCGAGCCGGTAGAAATTCCGCAAAACGAATATAAAACGCCTCTTAACTCACGCGTACCTTATGCAGTAGTTAAAAACGTAGGAGAATGTTTTTTTAGAAGTTATTGGCAGGAATTTCATTTGCCTTATACTATTTTCCGCTTTTTTAATACTTACGGACCAAATCAAAGTACTGATTTTGTCATCCCTCGTTTCTTATCAACCGCAATGAAAAATGAGCCTATTAGTATTTATGGCGATGGTATGCAAACCAGAACGTTTACTTATGTAGATGATACTATCGATACCATCAACACTATTTTTAATAACGGCCTTCTAAAAAATGATGTGATTAATATTGGAAGCGATAAACTAATGACAGTTTTAGAGTTGGCAAAAACAATTATTGCGATTACAGGTTCAAAATCTCAAATACAATTTTTACCACCCTTGAAAGAAGGCGATATGACACGTCGTCAACCCGATAATTCGAAGATGAAAGAAATATTGAATCGCGAATTAAAAACATTGGAAGAGGGCGTTAAGCTATTAATGAACGATCCTTTGTTTTTGAAACTAACCGGAATTAAATAAGATGTGCGGCATTGCAGGATTTACAGTTTCAAGCGATAGTTCTAAAAATTATCCCGCTGTTATTTCCGCAATGGTAAATGCCTTAAAACATCGCGGACCAGACGCCCAAAATACCTGGAACAACGGAACAACTTATTTAGGTCACGCCCGTTTATCAATTATTGATTTAAGTGAAGCTTCAAATCAACCCATGTTGAGTAGCGATGGTCGATATGTAATTATTTATAATGGCGAGTTATATAATTATAAAGATTTAAGATTAGAATTACAACGCGTTGCTCAAGGCAGTACAAATTCAGCCTACTTTTTTAAAACCAATTCCGATACTGAAGTGGTGATAGCAGCTTATCACCGCTGGGGTGTAGATTGTTTGAATAAGTTCAATGGTATGTTTGCTTTTGCTTTGTATGATACACAAGAGAACACGTTATTTATAGCGCGTGATAGAGTAGGAATTAAACCTTTGTATTATTCATACAATGATAATCGTTTAGTATTTGCTTCTGAAGTCCGTTCGATATTGAGTTCTGATTTTGTGGAGCGTAAATTAAATCGTGACGCGATTAACGAATATTTTTTGTATCAAACAGTTCATGCTCCCAATACAATTATTGAGGATGTGAAAATGTTAATGCCCGGACATTACATGTTGTTGAAGAACGGTGATTTGCATTTAAAAAAGTATTGGGACTTAAATAATTTCACGTCATCATCAAACGATTTAAATTATCAGCAAACTTGTGCTAAGACAAAGGAATTGTTATTTCAGGCTGTAGAGAGAAGGTTAGTGGCGGATGTTCCGTTTGGAGCTTTTTTATCAGGTGGAATTGATTCGAGTGCTGTGGTTGGGATTATGAGTAAGATGTCGGCTAAAAAAGTGGAGACCTTTAATATTTCTTTTGATGAAGGCGAATTTTCGGAAGCAAAATATGCGAAGAAGATTGCTGAAAAATTCGGAACCAATCATCACGAGATAAAATTATCACCGGCTGATTTCCTAAAACAATTACCCGAATCTTTGAATGCATTAGATCATCCAAGCGGCGATGGTCCGAATACTTATGTTGTATCGAAAGCAACAAAAAACGCGGGAATTACAATGGCTTTATCCGGTTTAGGTGGTGATGAAGCTTTTGCGGGGTACGATGTGTTTAAGCGCATGGCGGAGATAAATAAGAAATCCTATTTAAATATTTTACCAAGTGCATTAAGAAAATTACCGGCTTCTTTATTGAAAGCAAAAAATAAATCCGTTGCAGGCGATAAAATTTATGAAGTATTGACGCAGCCAAAAGTAAATGTAGCAAGCGCGTATCCAATTTCACGTAAAGTGTTTTCTGATTCGCAAATTGATAGCCTATTAAATGTTCATAGTCCGAATAGTTTAAACACACTCATTAAAAAAATAAAAGAAACAGATAAAGAACATTTGTTGTCGTATGTTTCTGCTTTGGAGATAAATACTTACATGCAAAATATTTTATTGCGTGATACCGACCAAATGAGTATGGCGGTTGCTTTAGAAGTACGCGTTCCGTTCTTAGATTATAAGTTGTTGGAGTTTGTTTTAGGAGTGAAGGATGAATTCAAGTATCCATCAACCCCCAAAAAATTATTAATAGATTCTCTTGGCGATTTATTACC
>JAGNIU010000008.1 GCA_018000995.1 Bacteroidia bacterium | reverse complement strand
GTAAAATGGAGCTGATACTACTTTGAGATAGGCCTTGTTCGAGCCAAACCTGGTTAAAAAAGCCATGGTCTTGAGCTTTAAAGGCAAACGACAATAAAATGGCTGAAATAGTGAGGTATTTTCTCAACACTTTAAACATATATGCAAATTACGCGATTTTAAGCTTAAAAGGCTCACCCTCTTTGGGGGTAATTGGTTTGATTTTGAATGATTTGGGAAAAACAAGAAAAATCTTGCATAATTAGAATGTAGCTATTACATTTGCACCCCTAAATCGTTCTTTTAATGGGGGGTTAGCTCAGCTGGTTCAGAGCACCTGCCTTACAAGCAGGGGGTCACTGGTTCGAACCCAGTACTCCCCACCATAAAGCCTCGCGGAAATGCGGGGCTTTTTTATTTAGGTGAATTACTTTTTATCCCTTTTTGCTTATCTAATACATTCTGCAAGCTATCTAGTAAATGTTGGTTTGATGATTGGTGCTTATTCTCAACACCTGAAGCACTTTTTTTTGTAGTGTCTTTTTTTGTTGACAAGTTTGCCAACGAGTCACTTGTTATATTAGAGCTTTTTATTTCTGAGTGGTTTGCAGAGCCCCCTTCTTTTTTTTCTTTTACTTCATTAGGCTTTTGTCGCAAACAACATGCAGAGCTTTGGGTAGTAAAATAAAATGCAAAGAGAATATAAAAGGGATATTTATTTATCAGCAATAATAATTTTTTCATTTTTAAGTATTTTATTATTTGTAACTATATTAATAAAATAAAGACCAGCTGGTAGCTGTGCTTTATTGAACGAGAATAAATTTTTCCCTTCGAACGAATTACCAGAATATAATTCTTTAATGACTTTTCCTTGTAAATCGGTAATATTAATTTGAATCGGTATTCTCTTAGGAATCTCAAACTCGATTTTGTAAGTTTCAATTATTGGATTGGGATAAATTGAGGCATTTATTTTATCCCCTTTGCTTAGTTCGGGTAGTCCAATAGTGCTCACAACAGAAATTTCAGCAATCCATTGATTCCAATAATTTGAAGAACTTGCATAATCACCAGAAAGCCAAACTGTAGGAGGATTTGAATTATATTTTCTGGAGATTCCAGAATAATCTCCCCACCTTTCGTCGCTCGTAGTAGTCCATGAGTAATCCACAAAATTTTCGCCACCTTTTACTAAAATGGAATTGGACCAATTCATCTGATCATCAACCGCAATGGCTCTCACCTCTGGGTAAATTGAGGCGCCGCTTCTGCTAAATGCGATTATGGCTGATTTATCAGAAGTTGTGGCGCCAATAGATGCTATTGCTGGATAACAATATTCGTAAGTTCCTGATAGACCAAATGTGGATGAAATATTTGTGCCTGTAGCAACATTTAGTCTATTGTAATTAATGCCATTATACCCACCTCCAATGTTCGAATGAAATACAAAATGTATTATACCATTTAAATAATAACCAGACATTGTTCTATTATCGCCTGCTTTGAGAATCAATGATGAGCCAAGTTGAGCTGCATTACCAGCTGTACTATAAAGCGTTGTAGGAATATTATAATGTGTTAATTGTTCTGTTGAAGAAGTCATAGGTAAATCTATTTCATATAAATCAATATTTGTAGACCCACTAGTTGGAGCCTCAGATGCCACCAAATAAATCCCAGGCCCATAATTACCTTGTTGACCCCAGGAGACAGGAAGAATAGTAAACGGAGAGCCTGAAATATTAGTCCAGTGTTGCCAACTAATGCTCCCGCCAGCATACCCATTTGCTTTTCCGATTTGGTAAATTACAGATTGTTTAAAATTGCCAGCGTTGTCAAATAAATTTCCAGTAATAAATAATTCAGAATTTGAAACAGCCATTTTAGGATAATCAAACCAAGAGTTGTCGTTGAGTGGATTGCCGGTTAGCACATAGAAATACCAACCATTAAGCGGATTGTTCGTTTTAGAAAAACCGAGAATAACTTTTGAGGAAGAAGATACGCCGTCGCAAGTTTGAACAAATAAAACGAATCTATCGGATCCGCTATCATAAATTACCTTAGGGTCACATAAATTCGTAGAAATTGTAGAAACGTTAATAAGGTTTACTAAAGTTTGCCCCCCATAAAAATTGCCTAAAACATCATCATATTCTATTCTGGAATTAACACAGGCAACGATATAACCCCCATTAGATACAGCCATTGTATTATCAAGTGGAGAATTTGAACCTCCGTTGTCAATCCCTATAAAATTCGTTCCCATAACAGGCGCAATCGTTGCTGTAGCCACTTCATTTAATTCTCCAACCTTGTTGCTTAGCTTATCGTTTAGTTTTCGCTCATCTAATTCCTTTTGAATCCTTTTTAGAAGTTCGTTTTTTGGACTAGAATTCTCGCTAACAATTGAGTATAAATAAGGCCTCCAATCCTTATTTTCCAATGAAGGTTTTCTGAAACCTATAAACTCTGCGACTAAAGGTTCAGATTTTATCGCAGCGTTTTTGGTTGTGCGTTCTAATGGAATATTAATAATAGGCATTGTGTTTTGACTAATTCCTGCAAAGGAAAAAGTGAAAATAAGCACATTTAAAAGGTGCTGTTGTTTAAGCTTTTTTTTCATATCGATTATTGTATCTAATTAAAAATTAATCTCTTGATAACCATAGCGTTAAATTGTATAAAAATGCATTTTTCAAATCTTACTGGATAAGAAAAATACACTTTTACTTCAAAACTTCAGGATTCAGTACTTCGGGTTCGCAGCCTTTATAGTGTTTTATTTCAATTGTAATTTCTTTGCCTTCTCTAACACCACTTGCTTTAAGGTCCAACTCAATAGTTTCGCTATTAATCTCGTCGGTAGTTCTGTTGCCATTTATTAGTACCTCATTAACGCAATGTCCTAAACCATCAGAACTAACAGGATTTTTAACGAATAAATTGTTGCCATTATAATACCCCTCTAAAACAATAGATGTTTCGGTACTTTTAACAGTAGCTGCTTTTTTTTCGCCACAGGCTAAGTGTATAATCAAAACTGATAGTGCGGCTAATTTTAAAACTGTATTTTTCATCAACAAAATTTAGGGCAAATAAAAGTATTAAAAAATTCAGTATTTCCAACCTTTATGGCTAATATTCTTATTTTTGTAATAATCCTTATTCTATGAAGCGGTATTTACTCTTTTCGTCTATTCTATTCAGCACTTTTTGTTATTCCCAAAAAGACACTATGAAATCTATTTATAAGGATTTACCTATTAAGAAATTTTATAGCGTTAGTACTTCCACTTCAATGAATACAGATGGATCTATTGTATATAAAGCCGGCGAAAAAATTATTAATAAAGCCACTTACGATAAATATGTGGAAGGCCGTAAATCCCTCGAAACCTGTAAGCCTTGTATTATGGAAACCTATAGCGCAAGTGAAGTATTAGTTAGTCGTGCTATTAAATATTTGGATTGTCCCGTTGGTTACTGGTTAAATTATTATCCATCCGGAAACATAAAAACAATTGGTCATTACCGCGAAAATGAATCAGATGTTTGGGACCCCTTATGGGATGCGGGTTATTGTATGAAGCACGGCACCTGGACTGAATACGACGAGAAAGGGAAAGTAACGAGCTTCGAGATTTACGATTTCGGAAATCTGAAAGAGAATAAGAAGTAATCTTTATTTACAGGAACAAATGATTTAGTGAAAACTAAATTTATTTTAAACCAATAGTAATCATCGGGGCAGTATAGGGTTTTCCGTCAACACCAATACCTATAATATCTTCAATAACGAGTAAGGTACCCAACTTCGGATTTTTCAGAAATGAGGAATTCCATCGGTTGTTTTTTAATGGAAATGCAACAGACAAATGATTTTCAACATATGAAATACTATAACTAGTAACTTTTTTCATTCCCGGAGGACAAACTTTACAAACTTTTTTAAAATCAGCAACTAACATAACGCCGCCCGACATTATGCAGGAATCTTTTAAATTTAATTTTACAGGATTTTGCGCTAAACTTATTTTAAAGCAAAAGCAAATTATTACTAAACTAATTTTTTTCATGAACTAAAAATTGAAATTTATTTTGATGATTTATGTTTCAATCTAAATTAATTTTTTGGCAGCGAAAACTTAACCGGTAAATTATAGTAAAGCGAAACCTGTTTGCCGGCTATTTTTCCCGGCTTCCATTTTGGCATCGATTGTATAACACGAACTGCTTCCGCATCGCATTCCGGACAAGCCTTAATGCCATCTAAAACTGTTACATCACTTAAACTACCATCCGGATTAACTATAAATTTTACAGCGCACTTGCCACTAATTTTTGCATCAAGTGCACGTTGCGGATATTTTATATTCGCTTTTACGTATTCCATCATCGCAACAATTCCGCCCGGAAACTCAGGCGAATCATCAGCGGTCAGTTCTGCCGCCGCACCTGTATTATCTGTTGAGGTTACAGTTTGTGCTTGCGTAACACTAAAAAATAAAACCAATAGGCCTGCTAAAAATAGTTTCGTTTTCATGGAATAAATATAAGGAAATTTTGATGCGTAGAAAAATCCTGCAGAGTATTTAGTTAACCCCTATTTTTGTATTATAAACTTTTTGGTTATCCTTAAATAAAACTAAATGATAAAATCCTTTCATTAAATTTTCGGTATTGATTTCATTAATGCCTTTTTGAACTTTCACTTTATAAACTTCACGGCCAATGGCATCAAATAGAATGGCTTCGGCGTTTTCTACATCATCACCAATATCAATTTTAAAAGCCCCGTCACTTGGATTTGGATACACGTTAAGGTTTATTTCAGATTCAGAATTTAAATACACTAATTGCGAGTAAGAGTACGTGCCTCCCTTATCAGTTTGTTTTAAACGATAATAACTTATGCCTTTATGAGGTTCTTTATCTATTACAGTGTAATGCAATTCAGAATTACTGTTTCCTGCACCGCCAACTATTTTTAGTATTGTGAACTCAGAACCATTTTGTGATTTCTCGAGGCTAAAAAAATCATTATTGGTTTCTGTTGCTGTAGTCCATTTAATTACAGCGTGTCCGTCTTTTTGGTGTACATCAAAATTAGTGAGCTCAATTGGTAATACAGTGCAAACATTTACTTCAAAGTCATCATTCCAAATAGAATATTGCGCCGCACCGCCCGACATAATGGAAAAATTATGATTTCCGGCCGTAAGTGCTGCTGTTAAAAAGCAATATTGCGTCCACACAGTATTTACAGGCACTAAAATATTTGGAGATACACCTACACCATCTACACCAATTCTAAAATATGAATTCGCAGTGTTTTGTCCCGATGCACCTGAGCCTTGCGGACCGGCATACCAAACACAAACACAAGCGCGTTGACCTGCTGTAAAAACACCATTGGGAGTTGTAATGCGATCTAGTCCGGCATAAAAGTAAACGCAACACGAACCGGTGTGCGCGCCAAAAGGAGGAAAATAATTTTGTCCTCCAATACAACCTTGATTTCCTACAACGAAATTTGGATGGAAGCCGGACACAACTCGACCTGCATCGTTAGCGCAGATATAACTTGTTGGGCAATTACAATTGATATTGGTTCCTGTTTCGTAACTGCTATTGGTGAACATAGACTGAGAGAAAACATTACTGAAATGCAAAGTGCAAAAAGCCAAAGTAAAGCAGATGAATTTTAGTTGGATATGTATTCGGGCCAATACCATTTAATGCAGCGCAGTACACGCCTATCAAATGTATAAAATTTAGGTAAAAAAACAAGATAAAGTTAAGGAACGCTCGGATTTATATAATGTAATACAGAGCTAACTGGATTTAGAGCCTCTCTCGACCATCAGGCTCTGCCATTGCGTCCCATAATTCTTTTTTACGGAGTTGTTCTTCTTCCTCTTCGAGATGAATGCTGGTGTTAAGACACACTTTGTTTTTTGATCTGATAAAATAGAAGGCAATACCAATAAGAATAAAAACTAAAACATAAATTAAAGGATTCAGTTTGCCTGATGTTATACTACCGTACTCAGTCTTTACACTATTGAGTGTTGGCACTTCGTTACGATAAGCAGTTTCGAAAACCATCATAGTTTGACCGGCAGTAATACTTTGAGAAGATTCGTTGGTTTTTAAAAATTCACTTCCTGCAGTTAAAGCTGCTTTGTTTCCATCTTGCGCATTTAAGCTTATATAAATAAATGCAAATAAAATTAAAGTGATTCTCATGGCTTTAGATTTTAATACAAATTACAAATTAGAATTGAAGAGTGCAAATAATGTCTTTTCGAGTGGATTAAAGTAGTAGAAAAGTATAAAGGATTATTTCTTTAACCTATCTAAATTTTTCTCAACGTATTTTTCTGTTGGTAGTTGTGCTTGTTGTATTCGCTTAGCATAATTTATAGAATCTAAGATCTCCTTTTGTTTTTCCTCTATAATATGTTTTTGCTGCTGGGTTTCTTTCTCTTTTAATTCAATTATAGATTTTTGTTTTTGAGTAATCTTAAATCGGTTAAACATAAAACCTGCAAATACAATTACCAAACTTAAACCACCATAAAGAACATACTGTGTTTTTCGCTCACCATCCAGCTGAGCTTCCTTTTTTTCAATCACCATATTTTTTAATTCGCTTTCCTTGGCATGCGATACGCTGTCGGCCGCTGCTTTCTTTTCGTATTCGTATTTGTAAAGTGATTTGATACTCGCTTTTTTGCTTTCTTCGTTACTCGCGCTGTCGCGCATCTTAACATATAAATGATAGTTCTCTAAAGCCCTCTCGTAATTACCGGTAGCTTTGTATATAATATTTAAGCTATACGCAGAAGTCTTTATTTTTTCAAGAGAGCCAACTTCTTTATTTAATTTTAAAGAGCGCGTTGTTACTTCAAGTGCTTTCGCATAATTCTTTTTTTCTAAATAGATGCGCCCTAAATTACCAAGTGCCAATGCAATGTAGTTTTTGTTTTGGATTTCTTCTGCAAGAGCAAGACTCTTTTCGTAATAATACGTTGCTTTATTCAACTCGTGGTTATTATGAAACACAATCCCGATATTATTGAGAACAGAAGCTATATTAGATTTGTTGCCCAATTCTTCATGTAGTTTATAGCTTTTTCTGAAGTATAGGAGTGCAGAAGCAGAATCGCCTCTATCTTTATAAACATTAGCAATGTTGTTATAGGAATGCCCCATGCCGGCCTTATCATTCGATTTTTCTTCAATCTTCAAGCTTTCCTTAAAATACTTTAAAGCATTCAAAGTATCCCCCTGATAATAATAAATAACACCCATTTCATTTATTGTGTAGGCGAGTCCAATTTGATCGTTTATTGAAGCTCTTATCTTTGCTGCTTTCTGATGATTATCTAAACTTAATGCAACCCTTCCCATTTTCGCGTACACGCCTCCGATATTGTCGATCATCCGGGCAGCTTCCATCTTATTACCTGTCTCTTCATAAAGTGGTAAAGCATTTTGGTATGCAATTAAGGCTTCTTTGTAATTATTTTGGTTGTCAAAACACACAGCAAGGTTACTGTATATCACGGCCTGAGTGGCTCTGTCATTTATCTCTTTGAGGATTTTTAAATCCTTGTTAAAATAGTATACCGCTCGTTCATAATGGCCGAATTTAGTAGATGCTTCTCCCATTAAACCCAAAGTGGCAGTTATTCTTTTTTTGTCACTCAACTCTTCTCTTAATTTCAAACTTTTTTCAAAATAGTCGAGTGCTTTAGGATTCATATTGAGAAACTCGTAATATCCGCAATTATGCAAAGCATCAGAATAATTCCTGTTAAATGCAGTGCGTTCTGTTTGGTTGAGTGTTGTTTTAGTTAAATTGGTTTCGCATAATTTTTTTAATTCCTGATTGTATTTTGGCCAAAGCGCATCATCAGTTTCCAATTCAACCATTAAGGCTAAAGTATTACAACGTGTGGTATCGTGCTTAGCAGTTTTAAATACTTGTTTAAGCGAATCAACGGTTTGGGCTTTCAACACCACGCCGGCCATTAGTAAAATATATAATATGTATTTTCTGATACGCATTAATTTTTTTGTAAGCGTGTTAAATTTCTAGCCACATATTTTTCACTAGGCATTTGCGCAATCTGAATGCGTTTTGCATAATTAATTGAATCCACAATCTCTTTTTGTTTCTCTTCAATAATCATTTTCTGATGTTGCGTTTCTTTTTCTTTTAATTCGATTACCGTTTTTTGTTTTTGTGTCACCTTAAAGCGATTGAACATAACACCTGAGAATACCAATACTAATACCAAACCTCCGTATAAAGCATATTGTGTTTTACGTTTGGTTTCTAATTCCAATTCCTGTTTTTGTATGGCGATATTTTTTATGTCCGTTTCTTTTAAATGGGCGATACTATCTTGTGCCGCTTGTTTTTCATATTGATATTTGAATTGCGATTGAATAGCAGCTTTTTTAGATTTTGCATTATTTATACTTTCATCCGTTCTCACTTCAAGGTCATACATTTCATAGGCTTCTTTAAATTTCCGCTGACTTCCATAAATACGGGAAAGAATATTAGCAGCACCTTTTATGCTTTTAGGGTAGCCAAGTTCATTCGCCAATTGTAGTGCGCGTTTACCATAAACCAAGCCTTCAGCTGGACGGCCACTGTTTAAATGAATAGCTGCAATATTAACGAGCGCATTAACGGTGCCGGCTTTGTTCTCAGTTTCTTCGTGAAGCGCTAAACTCTTTTCCAAATACTCTAACGCTTTAGGCAAATCATGTTTCGCTCTGTACACAGTACCAATATTATTATAAGAAAGGGCAATACCCTGCTTATCCTGAATTCCCTCCTTTATCTTTAAACTTTTTTCATAATACTCCAGCGCCAAATCAAATTTATTTTGAGAGTCATAAATGATTCCAATATTAGTCAGCGAAAATCCTATTGCTTTTTTCTCGTTATATTTTTCTGAAATCTTTAAACTACGGAAATTAAATTCCAATGCTTTTTCAATTTCGCCATTCCTGCTGTAAATTTCTGCAATGTTATTTAGTGAACCTGCTATTCCAAGATGATCATTTATTTTTTCACTGATATTTAAACTTTTAAGATAATGAGATAAGGCTTTTGGCGCATCACCAAGATTATCATAAACAGTACCTATATTATTAAAAGCATAAGCTAAACTTCTTTGATCATTCAGTTCTTTTCTTATTTCAATACTTTTTTGATAATACTCTAAGGCTTTAATAATATCGCCCTGATTATCGTACACAGCACCTATATTATTTAAAGAATTTGCTATTCCGGATTTACTGTCTATTTCCTCGTTAATCTTTAAACTTTTCAGGTTGTATTCTAATGCTTTTTTATTATCACCCTGTTGTTCGGCTAAATAGGCAATATTGTTAAGGGCATTCGCGTAATAATACAAATAGATTTTCTTGAGTTCTTTTGTTGGTGCAGTAGCAATATTTTTTTCAGAAATAATTCTTAATTGCTCATTAAACACCGGCCATTCCTCATCAGAAGCAGATTCTGCTAAATACGATAATACGTAGCAACGACTGGTATCGTGTTTTGCTATTTTAAGAGCTTGTTTTAAAGAATCAACATACGGATCTTGCCCAAATGAAAGAGTAGCAAAAAATAAAAAAACCGCTAAAAGCGAGACCCGAAATTTCATGAACTAAATATAGGAAAATTATCCTGCCAAAGCAGTCCGGTGGCCTTAAGAATCCATGATTTTGCAGTATGAAATATTATTGTATATTTACTTATAGAAATGTACTGATTGTTAAACCATTTTAAAACAGATCAACATGATAAAAATGCTTCACTCCACTTTTGCAAATGTGCCTGTAGTAGGTCCAGCATTAAAAGCTGCTTACGTAGGTTCACTAGTTAAAGAACTGGTACAAAAAGGCAAGGATAGTCCTGCTAAAAACGAATTAATAAACATGGGCGGTAACGAATTAGATGCTGCTCTTAACGATCAGGCGCATGCTATGTATGATGAGAACATCACCCCTATCGTGAAAGAAAATAACATTCCGGACGCAATTCATGACCCCATTAAAAAGAAAGCCATTAATGAATTAACTGGTGTTTTGCGTACACAAGTACAAAAGCACAAGGATAAAATACCGGGAGTTAAATAATTTTTGCTTTTGAAATCTTTGAGGTGCCAATTTGGCGCCTCAAGATTTTTTATAACCAATTCTCTCTCTTTCCGGTTGCGGTGAGTTTAATAATTGTTTAAGTGCTTTAAATATTATTTGAATTTCTTTTTCAAATTTTTCACTTTTTTCGTCTTGCTTTAATATCTTTCTTTCTACTTGCTCCAGCTTTAGTAAAATATCTTTATGAGTTAAAAGCATGCTTCTTATTTTAGTAAAGACCCTTACAATTTGAATGTTAACCGCAATAGCCCTATCGCTATTTAAAACGCTAGCAAGCATAACGGCACCATGCTCTGTAAAAGCTAAGGGTAGGTGAGGCGAAAATTTAAGACTTTTGAGGTTATCACAATTTGTGATAACCTCATTCTTTTCTTTTTCGGTAAGTTGAAACATAAAATCAGGCGGGAACCTTTTCTTATTTCGTTTTACTTGTTGGTTAAGTTTTACCGTTGTTGTGCCATATAACTCAGCTAAATCACGGTCAATCATAACTTTTTGTTCTCTTATTAAGAGTATTTTATTCATTACCGTTTCATCCGGTAATACTAACCCGTTCTGCTTCTTTGCCATCTCTTTAGATTTTTATTAATCCAAAATTAATGTGCAATTAAAAAATTGATGGCTATAAATTGTAGCAATGTTTAAGATAGCACCACTTTGAACAAAGTGTTCAAATTATTTTGTTGTGATGAATCTGCGCTAAGGGACTTTCAATTATACACTTTAACTATTTTATTCGACTGCTTTAAACTAATTGCAATAAGATAAGTTTTAATGTCTTGTGTTGTGACATATTGGCCCGGAAGGATAGAGTGCATTTGTACATATACATTATCATATGTTTCATAAACATCTTCGATCTCAGTACCATAAGTTGTTGAAACAAAAAAGAAAACCATCATGTATTTTGAAAAATCAAAATCTGTATAAGGCGGATAAGTACCATAATAATTGAAATAGAAATTAGAATAGTCAGTAAGATCTTTTATAACGACAGGGCTGAGATCCTTGTTCTCATAATTCGTTCGTTCAAAGGTTAAAACATTGTATGAAATCTTTTCAGTAGAACCTTCATCTATCCGACAATCTGAACAAATCAGGTAAAGCAGTATCGATAAAAAGACCTTCATACAAAGTAATTTTACATGAAGTTAGTCTGCAATTAGTAATTAAAAAGCCTGAACTTATAAATGGCGCAGCTTCCTTTACAACTGGGTATCTGTTTGGATTTAGGTACATCCCCCGTTCTGCATGGCAGAACTCCCCTTCGAAGGGGAAATGTTCTTCTCTGAAACGAATGCAAAAATTCCCCCTTCGAAGGGGAGTCACACTTAAGTGTGACGGGGGATGTCCCAACGCCCTACCACCAAACTACTTCCCTTTATACTCCGAAAAAGATTTCTGCAACACATTTACAAATGCTTCACTTGGTTGCGCGCCTGAAACTGCATATTTGCGATTGAAAACAAAAAACGGAACACCTGTTACACCAATTTGAGAAGCTTCTTCAATATCTTTTTTTACTTCTTCAGAAAATGCATTGGTGTTGAGTACTTCTTTTGTCTCCGTTTCATTCAATCCAATATCTTTTGCTAATTCTAATAGAGTAGTGGTATCACACATGTTTTTTCCCTCTGTAAAATAGGCTTTGAACAAACGTTCTTCTATTTCATCTCCAAGGTTTTTTGTCTTGGCGAATTGAATTAAACGATGCGCATCAAATGAATTGGCGACTACAGCTTTATCAAAATCATAATTCAATCCTGCTGCTGTTGCCATTTGTACAACGTTTTGATGCATAGCTTTTGATTGTTCAACACTCATGCCTTTGCGTTGCGCTAAATACTCGTATGTACTTAAATTACTGGCAGGCTTTGGTAAACTTGGGTCTAATTGAAAACTGTGCCATTCTACTTCAATATTATCCGCCTCCGGAAATTGTTTCATCGCTTCTTCAAAATGGCGCTTGCCTATATAACAAAACGGACACATAATATCCGACCAGATTTCTACTTTCATTTTTGGTGTGTTGTTCATTAGTACATTTAGTTTTTTAACCTATCAATATTTTTGGAGATGTACTTCTCAGTAGGCATGTGAGCTTGCTGTATTCGTTTGGCGTATTTAATTGAATCTAAAATTTCTTTTTGTTTTTCTTCTACTAAATGTTTTTGAATTTCAATTTCGGTTTTTTGTGAGGATAGTTTAATGTTGGTTTTTTTGCGTTGAATATTACCGTAAACAACTGCGCCAACTAATAAGAGCATTAACGTAATTCCAATGATTGAGAAAAAGAATTTGTTTTCTGCGTTCTTTCTTTCCTCTTCTTCCTTTTGAGCTTTAAATTGTGCAACTTTCTCTAAGGCTTTTCGCTTTAAAATCTCTTTGTCTTTTTGAACGGATTCAAATTTGGTATTCATTTCCGTGATTTGTTTTGAAACATCAGAATTGTACACCGAATCCCAAATGGCATGAAACAATACCTGATAGTGATATGCATTCTTATAGTCTTTTAATGCATTGTAGGTATCAGCTAATTTTGAATAGGCTTTATAAAGTCCGGGAAGGTTTTGAGATGCTTTACGCATCTCGAGTGATCGGGAAAAATAGGTAAGGGCTTGGTTATAGTTCTTTAATTCGTAATATGAAATCCCAATGTCCGTTAGTAACTCAGCGATGTGATGACTTTCTTCAGACTTTTCTTTGATCTTTAGCGCTTCTAAAAAAAAATCAACCGCTTTTTTATAATCTTGTTTGGTGTTAAAAATATGACCAATCTCCATAAGTGAGTTGGAGTAACCCGGCATATCATTAATGCGCTTTGATATCTGAATAGCTTCTTGGAGATATCCCTCGGCTTTATCAAGTTGATTCATCTCCCTGTATCTTATCGCCATTGCATAAATAATCTGTTCGTATAAATAATCATCTTTGGCCTGTAAGGCATATTCTTTAGCTTTCAGATAATACTCAAGGGCCTTATTTACTTGTTTAATGTCTGCGTATATAGTACCAATATTTCTGTAAGAGATGCCAAGCCCGCGTAAATCATTTTCTTTTTCTTTTATGGCTACACCTTCTAAAACATATTTAAGGGCCTTGTCAGTTTGACCTAAATTATAATAGGCGGTCGAATAATTATCCATGCAACTAGCTACGTTAGCATATGCTTTAAGATTCTTGTAAATGGAGATGCAATTTTCAAAATCTCTTATAGCTGAGGTGTCGTTTCCCATTCGCGACTTTGTCATTGCAATATTTTCAATAATTTTTGCCAGACGCAAAGAGTCATTGGTTTTTTTTGTAACGTTTAATGCTTTATAATACCAGTTAAGTGATTCTTCATTTTTACCAATATTAAAATTAACAACACCAACATTCATTAGAATACCGGCCAAATTGTCGAGATCGTTTTGTTTTTCGTAGAGTGATGTTGCTTTTGTAAAATAACGGATAGCCTTGGGTAGATCACCTTTAAAATACGCCACTCCGCCTTTTTCTTGAAAGAGCTTGGCTTGATAGGGTTCGTCGTTGAGTTTTATTGCCAAACTCATAGCTTCATCCAGCGTCAATTGAGCACCATCAAAATCAGCATTATCCCTTTTTAACCCTGATATTTTAGAATACAGGTCTTTCATCGCTGCCGTTAGTTTATTTGATTTAGCAATCACTAAAGCTTCTTCAAGAGGAGCAACGGCTTTCTTATAATCGTTGGTTTCTTTGAATTGTATTCTGGATTTATTAACCAATATTTTAACTTGGCCAAGCGGATAATTTTTCGACAGCGCTTCAGCTTCTTTAATGAACCCCTTAGCTTCCTTTAAATCGTTCATGTAATTACGTTTTGCAATTTCCACAAGCACATCAACTCGCTTATTAGCATTAGCTGTTTTTAGTTCTAAATGTAAACTATCGATTTTGGACAATTGACCAAAGGAAGTAAGGACTGAAGAAAACAGTACAAGAAGTAAAAGTTCAAATTTCATCTAATAAATATAGGGAAATTATTGGAGGGATTACATCCGGCAATCGGGTGGAAATCTTTTGTGTTTAATGTTTAATTATTTTTTTATGAATTAACTCGCTGTCGATGGTAATACTAATAATGTAAATTCCATTTTCAAGTGAAGAAATGTCAAGTGAATATTTCGAAAGATTAATATCAGATACAGTTTTTATTTCTTTCGACAGAACATCCTTTACTGTAATTGTTTTAATTGCTCGGGTATTAAAGGATGAAATATTTACAAGACCACTGCTTGGATTAGGGGCAATAGTAATATTGTGCAGGGCATGATTTGAATTTTCTGTTATACCATTCACCACACTGCAGCTAAATGTATTTCCAGAGGAATGATAAATTGTACTTTGGATAGGGTAAATTTTTCCAACGCAAGTAAGACCGGTACCTATACCGATTCCCTGACTGTAATTTGTAAGCAAGCCTCTACTGCCCCCAACACCTTCAATTAAATCTCCAAACAATCCGGGTCCTGTAAGTTTGAGTCGTTTATGATAAAGCCCGTCATTTAATAATAAACTGTCTTTTGTGTTTACGGTATATGTATTAAAGCTACCGCCAACCGGGTCAAACAACATGGTTGTATCATTCACCATCTTGTTAAAATTATAAAGTATTCTTTCTTTGTATCCCGTGTCGAGTACGCAGACTATTTTTAATAAAGTATCTTGTCTTAAAAACGCAATGTTTGGTGAGTAAAAACAACAAGTCCAAATTGGATTACAAACTTTATTGGTAATAGCTACTTGCTTATAAACTTTAGAGGAGATGAGTGTATCTTTAATAACCTCGTATTGATAATCGCAAGATGAATAAGGGCTTGGCCAAACAGCATAAAAGAAAAGTTCATGCCAATAATGATTAGTATCAAGCGGCATTTTTTTGTATTGACCATTAGTCACCGCTACAAAAAACAGACAAATTATTATTAAGAAGTTTCTCCGCACTCTATCTAAGATACAAAATGGAAACGTAATAAAAAAGCCCCTCATGTTCTGAGAGGCCTTTTGTTATTTTTTTGTTTTATTTATGTCGTTCTCGTGTCTCGACTACGCTCGACATGACAGCGGATTAAGATCCACAAGCTTCGCAATCATCCGGGTTATCTATTGAGCAAGATAATTGTGATTGTTGTTCTTCTGTGCTTAAAACGTGTGCTTGGCCGCGTTCTACTAATAAAGCATCTTCGTTACCTAACACAACTACATTCGTTTTATCTAATGCACCTTGGTCAACTGTAAACTTAATAGCATCAGCTGCAGCTTTAGTACGTAAGTAGTACATTCCTGTTTTCAATCCTTTTTTCCAAGTGTAGAAGTGAGCTGAACTCATTTTCGCAAAGTTCGCATCCTGAATAAATAAGTTTAATGATTGAGATTGGTCAATGTACGCACCGCGGTCAGCAGCCATATCAATAATAGTACGTTGTTTAATTTCCCAAACAGTTTTGTAAATCTCTTTTATGTTAGCAGGGATAGCTGCGATGTTTTGCACTGAACCATTTGCTGCAATAATTTCGTTTTTCAAATTATCGTTCCAAATCCCCAACTTCACTAAGTCGCGTAATAAATGTTTGTTTACTACTACAAACTCTCCGCTTAATACACGGCGTGTGTAAATGTTTGAAGTATATGGTTCAAAACATTCGTTGTTACCTAAAATTTGAGAAGTACTTGCTGTTGGCATTGGTGCTAACAATAATGAGTTGCGTACACCGTGCTTTTTAATTTCTTCACGCAACACATCCCACTCCCAACGAGAGCTTGGTGTTACATTCCACATATCTTGTTGGAAAATGCCTTGAGAGATTGGAGAACCCGGATACGTTTCGTAAGCACCGTCTACCATTGCTAAATCTTTACTAGCTGTTAAAGCTGCGTAATAAATAGTTTCAAATACTTCAGCGTTTAATTTTTTAGCTTCTTCACTTTCAAAAGGGAAACGCATTAAAATAAATGCATCTGCTAAACCTTGTACACCTAAACCAATTGGGCGGTGACGCATATTTGATTTGCGCGCCTCAGGAATTGGGTAATAGTTACGGTCGATAATTTTATTTAAATTTTTTGTAGCGATGTAAGTGATTTCAAATAAACGTTGGTGATCAAACGTTCCTGTTTTTTCATCTACAAAACGTGGTAATGCAATAGATGCTAAATTACAAACTGCAACTTCATCAGCACTTGTGTATTCGATAATCTCGGTACATAAGTTAGATGATTTAATAGTTCCCAAATTCTTTTGGTTAGATTTTGAGTTAGCTGCATCTTTAAATAACATATAAGGATTTCCGGTCTCAATTTGAGAATTGATAATCTCAGCCCAAAGTTCGCGGGCTTTAATTTGTTTACGGAATTTTCCTTCTGATTCGTATTTAGTATAAAGTCTTTCAAATTCTTCGCTGTGGCAATCGCTTAAGCCCGGACATTCGTTAGGACACATTAAACTCCAAACGCCTTCTTCTTCTACGCGCTTCATAAATAAATCCGGAATCCAAAGTGCAGTAAATAAATCGCGTGCGCGCATTTCTTCTTTACCGTGATTTTTACGGATGTCTAAGAAATCATAAATATCAGCATGCCATGGCTCTAAGTAAACAGCAATAGAACCTTTACGTTTTCCACCACCTTGATCAACGTAACGTGCAGTTTCGTTGTATACTTTTAGCATTGGGATAATTCCGTTTGATGTACCGTTAGTTCCTTTAATGTAAGAACCTGTTGCGCGTACATTATGAATGCTGATACCAATACCACCTGCGCTTTGAGAAATCTTAGCACAATTTTTTAAGGTATCGTAAATACCATCAATGCTGTCTTCTTTAACTTGTAATAAGAAACAAGAACTCATTTGTGGTTTTGGTGTACCTGCATTAAATAAAGTTGGCGTTGCGTGTGTGAACCAACGCTCGCTCATTAAATTATAAGTTTCAATAGCAGCTGCAATATCTTCTTTGTGTATACCAACTGATACACGCATTAACATATGTTGAGGACGTTCAGCAACCTGACCGTGCATTTTTAATAAGTAAGAACGCTCTAAAGTTTTAAAACCAAAATAATCGTATCCAAAATCACGATCGTATATAATAGAAGAATCTAAGAGGTGTGCATTTTTTTGAACGATTTCGTAAACGTCGTCGGCAATTAACTGGGCGCGTAAGTTTGTTTTAGGGTCGATATAATTAAACAAAGCCTCAACGGTTTTCGAAAAAGATTTAATTGTATTCTTATGTAAGTTACTTACAGCAATACGGGATGCTAATGAAGCGTAGTCAGGATGACGTGACGTTAAACCTGCTGCAGTTTCTGCTGCAAGATTATCTAATTCACTTGTGGTTACACCATCATAAACGCCATCGATTACTTTTTTAGCAACCTGAATTGGGTCAACGTGAATTGGTTCTAAGCCGTAGCTTAGTTTTTGAATACGGGCAGTGATCTTATCGAATTTCACTGATTCCCTTGTGCCATCTCTTTTAATTACAAACATACGCCATTTAGTTTTTTGAGTTTTTACTTAGTTCTTTTTGGTGACTTTTGGAGATAACAAGTTATAACCTTAATCGCCGATTTTTTTCTACCCGCTAAATCGTTATTAACAATTAGGCGGTTAATTATTGTTTAATTTTCTGAGGCTAGAATTCCCATACCCGTTTTACACGAGTTTAAACATTGTTGTTCAGTTGTTTAATCGGGAATTTTAACCGACGAAGCTTTCGTTAAAAATCTTCGTCCAGCTTAAATACGTTATTTTCCGCATCCTTGCCCATAACGCCTGCCTTTTGGTACTCGGCAACACGTTTTTCGAAGAAATTGGTTTTACCCTGTAACGAAATCATTTCCATGAAATCGAAAGGGTTGGCAGCATTATAGAACTTGCTACAGCCTAAAGCCACTAAAAGGCGGTCGGCAACAAACTCTATATATTGACACATCAAATCAGAGTTCATGCCAATTAACTTAACCGGTATCGCGTCTGACACGAATTCTTTTTCAATTGCTACAGCGTCGGTAATAATTTTTGTTACCTGTTCTTTCGGCAATTGGTTTTTAATGTATTGTGTATATAATAAACAAGCGAAGTCGCAATGTAAACCTTCGTCGCGGCTTATTAATTCATTACTAAATGCTAATCCCGGCATTAAGCCACGTTTCTTTAACCAGAAAATAGAGCAGAATGAACCTGAGAAGAAAATACCTTCAACAGCTGCGAAAGCAATTAAGCGTTCAGCAAAAGTTCCGTTGTTAATCCATTTGATAGCCCAATCTGCTTTTTTACCAACGCAAGGTACAGTATCCACAGCGTGTAATAAATGGTCTTTTTCAACCGGGTCTTTAATATAAGTGTCTATTAATAAAGAGTAAGTTTCTGAGTGGATATTCTCCATCATAACTTGGAAGCCATAGAAACAACGTGCTTCCGGCGATTGTACTTCATTTAAAAAGTTAATAGCAAGATTTTCGTTTACAATCCCATCACTTGCAGCGAAAAACGCTAATACGTGTTTAATAAAATGACGTTCATTGTCATTTAATTTATTAGCCCAGTCAGTTTGATCAGAAGCTAAATCAATTTCTTCAGCTGTCCAGAAACTGGCTTCAGCTTTTTTATACATTTCCCAAATGTCTTTGTGTTTGATAGGGAAGAGAACAAAGCGATCTTTGTTTTCGGCGAGGATGGGTTCAATCATAGTACGTTGTTATATCTAAGGGTTATATTAATAGTATCGTTATTCATTTTTAGTACATGCAAATATTGCGAATTAAGAGCGTATAACCCGACAAACAAATTAACAAGTTGGCTTACTTTTTAACATTGTAAATTCGTCGACAAAATGTTCAAAAACTCGGAAACCCGCACCAAATAAGGAAAATAAAAAATACTAAAAAAAAAGGCGAAAATCATTTGGAAGCGTAGAATAATTTTTTAAGTACATTATGGAAACTCTGCGCCAAAAACATCTTAATATTAGTTAAACGAAAAATCAAGCGCAGGTTACCAAAATTAGAAACAGGTATAAACTAACAGAAACCACAAAAAACTACATATATGAATAGCTTGAACAAAACCTTAATCATAAGTCTAACCACTTTAATAATGGGATGCAGTGGCGACATGAAGAATAAAGCCGAAGCAGCTGGATTTAATGATATGACATTAAATAGTGAGGCCGATAAATCGATGGGTGGAGCTAAACAAATGGAAGTCAACACCCCACCACCGCCACCACCAGCTCCTCCGGGAGAAGAAGATGGAAGAGCAGATGAGGTGCCGGCACCTATGACAAAAAAATTAATTAAGAACGGTGAAGTTGGATTTCAGGTTAACAGCCTGGCAGCCACCAAACAAAAAATTGAAACCGCTTTAAAAGCAACCGGCGGATATATTGCCAAAGAAAATTCGTACGACTATAGTAATAACCCAACGGATGAACTAATTGTTCGCGTTCCGGCCAAAGACTTCGATAAATTTTTGGCTGAGGTTTTGAGTGGCGTTGAGAAAGTAGATTATAAGCGTGTGGATATTGAAGATGTAACCGAACAGTTCGTTGACATTGAAGCCAGATTAAAATCGAAACGCCAATTAGAAGTAAAATACGCCGAACTCTTAACTAAAGCTTCCAGCATGGATGATATTTTAAAAATTCAAAAAGAAATGGAAATCATCCGCGAAGAAATTGAATCGGCTGAAGGACGTTTAAAATATTTAAGCAATCAGGTTGGATACAGTACTTTGAAAATAAATTACTACGAACACAAAGCTTCATCAGGTTTTAATTTCGGTGGTAAAATGGGCAATGCTTTAAAAGATGGCTCCACCGGATTTTTATGGTTCTTAATTATTATGGTTCAGTTATGGCCGCTTTGGTTAATTAGCGGATTGGTTTGGTGGTTTATTGTTTGGTTGGTGAGAAGAAATCGCAAGAAGAAACAATCATAAGTGACTTCGACAAGCTCAGTCACCGTATATATCTCTGGTGGTTGAGCTTGTCGAAACCACATTAAAAAATAAATCTAAATCTTACTAAGCTTATAGGCTTTCAGTAATTCATTAAACCATTCTTTACCGTACTTGGTAATTAATGGATCTTTCAGGAATTGAAAAACAGGAACATTTAATTTAGCACCACACTCGCAAGCGGGTTTGCAAATGTCCCATTTGTGATAATTAACCGCATCGTAACTTTTATGTTTAGTGATGCGCACCGGATATAAATAACAAGAGATTGGTTTTTTCCATTTTACTTTGCCTTCGTTGTAAGCTTGTTCAATGGCACACTTCGCAATTTTTTTCTCATCAAAAAAAACAAAAGCACATTCAGCACCTTCACTAACTAAAGTAGTGGTGAAATCGCCGTCGCTGTCTTTTACCCACGGACCGTTTTTCTCAACTGCCTTAATGCCTTTTTTAGTCATGTAAGGTTTTACTTTTTCAACAACACTTTCTAAAGTTTTTAATTCGTCTTCATCTAAAGGCGCACCGCTATCTCCGGCCACACAACATTCACCTTTACAGGCGTTGAGGTCGCACACGAATTTTTTTTCGAGAAGGTCTTCGCTGACTAAAGTATTTTTAATAGAAATCATTGCGCAAATTTAAAATTAAAAACGGGCTTAAACGGCACTGTTTAAATTTAAAGCATAAATTTGTGAATAGTTATATGCCAATAGAAATTATAAATACAAAAGGACTAAGCAATAAAGCTTTTGTAGAGAAATATGCCAAACCCGGTTGTATTGGTTTAGTGGGGGCAGATAATCCGATTGATAATTCTATAAAGAAAGCTCAAAAGCTAATAACAGCTGATGGTAAAAATAGTTTATGGTCGCACGCTTTTATTTTTAGTGGCATTCGTGAAGATGGGCATTGGTGGATTATAGAATCGGATTTAGAATTTCATTTAAAACAAACAAGATTAGGCGTTCAGGAAAACAGAGCAGAAAAATATTTTGATGTGAAGGCCGTTCCCAATTTCGTGATTTTGGATTTTAATTTGGATGAAAAATCGCAAAACAAAATTATTGCCGAAGGATTAAATTTAGTAGTGGCAAAAACAAAATATTCAATACGCGAAGTGTTTGGTGCTTTATTTAATTTTAAAGCAAAGGATGGAAGAACAATAGAAAATAAATTAGCACAGGAAAATTCTTTTTTCTGTTCGGCCATGGTACAACATTGTTATAGTAAAGTAAAAATAGAATTAGCAGATAAAGTATCCTTAAAAAATTTAGCACCCGAGGATATTGCAAGTACAAAGAAATCGCACACGCAATACAGAATTATTAGAAAGTAAAATTGAAGAATGTTATTTTATATGGATTAGTGCTTGGTCTTTTAATAGCCGGATTAAAGTACGCTGAATTTAAATTCTTAGTCATCAATAATACGTTTGAAATTTATGGTGGCATCATCGCGGTATTATTTACTGTGCTGGGCGTTTGGGTTGGACTGAAATACGTTAAGAAAAAAGAAGTTACCGTTATTAAAGAAGTCATGATTCAGGCACCAGCTGAATTTACAGTGAACGAAAATAATCTGAAACATTTCAATATTAGCAAACGCGAACACGAAGTTTTATTATTAATGGCCCAGGGTTTAAGTAATCAGGAAGTGGCCGATAAATTGTTTGTTTCATTAAATACCATCAAAACCCATTCTTCAAAATTGTTCGAGAAATTAAATGTACAACGAAGAACCCAGGCCGTTCAGGAAGCGAAAAAACTGGGGCTTGTTCCATAAATTTAATCTTACGGGTTCAACTTTAGTGTGATTATTGGGTTTAAAAAAGTAAAATCACCCGAAAGTATGACTTGAAAAGCAGTTCGTTAGAATAGTTTTGCAGCTCCCGATAGTTATCGGGACTAAAAATCATTTAACTTTAAAAAAAGAGAATTATGAAAAAAGTAGTATTAAAATTCGGACTCATAGCAGGTGTTATCCCGGCATTATGGTTTTGTTTGGTGCCTTTATTTAAGAATCAGGAACTGTCGCAAAGTATGGCCATCGGCTGGGTTACTTATATAGCCGCAGGTTTGTTTGTGTTTTTTGGAATTAAAAGTTACCGCGACAATTATAACGATGGCATCATCAGTTTTGGAAAAGCTTTTACGGCCGGACTATTAATTGCGCTCTTAGCAGCGGTTGTTTTTGTCATCATTTGGGAGATAATGTTTTTTAATTTCTTCCACGATATGATGGATGGATATTTTACAATGGAAATGGATAGAATGAAAGCATCAGGTGCTTCAGCCGATGAAATAGAAAAAAGTAAAGCGTTCTGGGAAATGTATAAGAACAATCCTTTGATGAATGGATTAATGACACTTGTAGAACCCTTAACGCCAAGTATTCCCATCGCATTAATCTCTTCATTTATCTTAAAACGCAAAACAAAAAAAGAAGCGATAGCATAAAAATCCAAACTCATACTGATCGCTAAAAGCGCCAGTCAGCATCTTAAAAAGCTACTCAAAATGAGTGGCTTTTTTTATGAAAATAGCTCTTGCGGGAATACCACAAAAGCGGTATATTTGTGTTAGATTTAGATTAAGTCTAAATAGTAGAAAAGTTAAATAATTGATTTTTAAATAGTTATAAAATGATAACAGTTTCAGAAAACGCAAAGCAGCATGCTTTAGAATTAATGAAAGCCGAGAATAAACTGGAAGGTTCTTTTATACGCGTTGGCGTTGAAGGCGGAGGATGTTCAGGACTATCTTATTCGCTCGAATTCGACAATAATATGAAAGACGGCGATCAGGCTTTTGAAGATAAAGGAATTAAAATCGTAGTCGACCGTAAAAGTTTTTTATACCTCGTTGGAACGGAGTTAGAATATTCAGGCGGCTTAAACGGAAAAGGATTTGTTTTCAAAAATCCAAACGCATCACGCACTTGCGGTTGCGGAGAAAGTTTCTCAGTTTAAAATTTGATCTAAGAAAAAATGAGCAACGAGATTTTAAAAGAACATATTGATAACGAATACAAATTCGGATTTGTAACCGACATTGAAGCAGATACTGCGCCAAAAGGTTTGAATGAAGATATTGTACGCTTTATTTCAAAAAAGAAAAACGAACCTGAGTGGTTATTGGAATACCGATTAAAAGCTTTCCGTCACTGGCAAAATTTAACGGAGCCACATTGGGCGCATGTTACTTATCCAAAACCTGATTTTCAGGATATCATTTATTATTCAGCACCAAAAGTAAAACCAAGTTTAAATAGTTTAGATGAAGTTGATCCTGAACTTTTAAAAACATTCGAAAAATTAGGAATCTCCCTCGAAGAACAAAAACGGTTGACCGGCGTGCAAAGTAATATTGCTGTTGATGCTGTTTTTGATAGCGTTTCTGTAAAAACAACTTTTAGAGAAACACTTGCCGAGAAAGGCGTAATTTTTTGTTCATTCAGCGAAGCCGTTCAAGAACATCCTGAACTTATAAAAAAATATATGGGCATGGTTGTGCCTTTCACCGATAATTTTTACGCAGCATTAAACGCCGCTGTTTTCAGCGATGGTTCATTCTGTTACATTCCAAAAGGCGTTCGTTGTCCAATGGAATTATCAACTTATTTTAGAATTAACGCTTCAGGCACCGGACAATTTGAAAGAACTTTAATTGTTGCCGACGAAGATTCTTACGTTTCTTACTTAGAAGGTTGTACTGCACCGGCGCGTGATGAAAATCAATTGCACGCTGCGGTTGTCGAAATTATCACTCACAAAAATGCTGAGGTAAAATACAGCACCGTTCAAAACTGGTATCCTGGTGATAAAGATGGAAAAGGTGGTGTATTTAATTTTGTGACTAAACGCGGTATTTGTTTAGAAGACAATTCAAAAATTAGTTGGACGCAAGTTGAAACAGGTTCCGCTGTAACATGGAAATATCCTTCTGTAATTTTAAAAGGTGATAATAGTGTTGGTGAATTTTATTCTGTAGCTGTAACAAATAATTATCAGCAAGCGGATACAGGAACTAAGATGATTCACATTGGTAAAAACACGCGTTCTACAATTATATCAAAAGGAATTTCAGCAGGCTTCAGTAATAATAGTTACCGTGGTTTAGTTCAAATTCGTAAAGGTGCACACAACGCCAGAAATTTTTCGCAATGTGATAGTTTATTGATGAGTGATAAATGTGGCGCACATACTTTTCCGTATATCGAAATAAAGGATAAATCAGCTATTGTAGAACATGAAGCTACAACCAGTAAAATTGGTGAAGACCAAATTTTCTATTGTAAGCAGCGCGGCATCGATACCGAAAAAGCAATTGGTTTAATTGTAAACGGTTATTGCAAAGAAGTATTGAATAAACTCCCAATGGAATTTGCTGTTGAAGCACAAAAATTACTGGCCGTTAGTTTGGAGGGAAGTGTAGGATAATTTTTTTCGATGGTAGCTCAACAAAATAATCTTTCAAAATACAGCATTATGCTTACAGGCTTTGTAAGTTTTGTGATGGTGTATTTTTTTATTTGGCGTACCGATGCAACAGGTTATCATACCGTTATTGATGGCGACGCAAAAGATTATTATTCTTATTTAATGTCGATTTTCATTGATAAAAACCTCGGACACCAAGCAACAGGACCATGGTTTGTGATTCAAACACCGACGGGAACAATTAATGTTCACACTATTGGTGTCTCTTTATTACTATTGCCTTTTTTCTTAATCGGATATGTTTGGGCATCGTGGTTTGGATACGAAGTAAATGGGTTAAGCGAGCCGTTTGAAAAAATGATTAGCATCGGCGCTTTGTTTTATGCTATAATGGGATTGTATTTCATTCGTAAATTGCTCATCAAATTAAATGTAAAAGATTTTGCGATTGCTTTAATTGTAGTTTTGATTTTCTTCGGCACACATCTTTTAAATTATAGTTTAAACGAACCTGCCATGTCGCATGTGTATTCGTTTGCTTTAATTTCTGCTTTCTTTTATTTCTCCTATCAAGTGTTTAATTCAGGTGAGAGAAAGTATTTTGTATGGGCAGCTTTTATGTTAGCGCTAATTACTTTGGTTCGTCCCATAAATATTATAGCCTTAGGTATTGTTCCGTTTTGGTCAAATTCTTTTAAAGAGTTTATTGAGAGAATGAAAAACATTTTCTTCAAGCAAACTAAAACCATGATTATTGCCGGAGCAGTTTTTAAAATCACCATTTTAATTCAAAGTTTTGTCTGGTTAGCACAAAACGGAAAAATGATGCAATGGAGTTATAAAGATAACGGCTTGTATTTTTTTAGTCCTAATACTTTAAAAATGTTATTCGGATTTAACTCGGGCTTTTTTATTTATACGCCATTGTGTTTGTTGTTGATGCTAGGATTCATACCTCTCTTTAAAGAAAACACGTATAAATTTTTCGCTTTGTTCTTGTTTCTAATTTTTGTATTTTATTTATTCTCTTGTCACTGGGCTTATACGTATTTCGATGGATTAAGCATTCGTCCAATGGTAGATATTTTACCCGTGTTCGCAATTGTCGGAGCAAAATTAATTTCTTCACTGGAGGGAAAACTAAAAACAATTACAGTTCCGGCTCTTGGTGTTTTTCTTATTTTAAATTTAGTGACTTGTTATCAATATAAAGCAGGAATTCTTCCCCCTGCAAGTATGAATCAAGCTAAGTTCAATTATATCTTTTTGAAGACAGATAAAAAGTATGCAGGTGTATTAGGCGGTTGTAACGATTTGTTACCGTATTCAAAGAATCATCCAGAAAAAAGTTTTTCGTTAAGAGAAACCTTTGGGAATGAAAATTTAGATTGCACAGATAAAGAATATCCGTTTGGTCACGAAGTAACTAGCCTAGGTTTTAACAGTACCAAAATTTATATCAAGGCAAAATTAAAGCGTAAGGAGACGAGTTTGAATTCATCTTCAGGCGCCTTAATGGTATTTAATATTGAGTCGCCCGACAAAAGCAAGCAAAACATGCAGGCCTGTAAATTAAACGATGTGCCCTCTGAAAAATGTTGTGATTGGCAAACTTGGGAATACAATGTAACCATGGATGGAAAAATTGAAGCCATAGACAGATTGCAGGTTTATGTTTGGAATAAAGAGAAGCAAGCTTTTTTAATTGACGATTTTGAAGTAGAAGTGTATAATTATAATTACAAAGAATAAAATGATAACAATAAAAAACTTACACGCCTCAATTGGCGATAAAGAAATTTTGAAAGGAATTAACTTAACTGTTAAGGCAGGAGAAGTACATGCCATCATGGGACCAAACGGTTCAGGTAAATCAACTTTATCCGGCGTATTAGCCGGTAAAGAAGATTATGATGTAACGGAAGGTGAAGTTATTTTCAATGGAAAAAACTTTTTAGAATTGTCGCCTGAAGACAGAGCGAGAGAAGGATTATTTTTAGCGTTTCAATATCCTGTAGAAATTCCCGGCGTTAGCAATATTAATTTTTTAAAGACAGCTTTAAATGAAATCCGTACTTATAATGGTAAGGAAGAAATTGCTGCAAAGGATTTCTTAGCATTAATTAAAGAGAAACAAAAAATCGTTGAGTTAGACGGAAAATTAGCAGGTCGTAACGTAAACGAAGGATTTAGCGGAGGAGAGAAGAAGCGTAACGAGATTTTTCAAATGGCGGTGTTAGAACCAAAATTAGCTATACTGGATGAAACGGATAGCGGTTTGGATATTGATGCTTTACGTATTGTGGCAAATGGTGTGAATAAATTAAAATCAAAAGATAATGCAACGATTGTAATTACACACTACCAACGCTTATTAGATTATATTGTTCCTGATTTTGTTCATATTTTATATAACGGAAAAATCGTAAAATCGGGCGGAAAAGAACTGGCTTTAGAATTAGAAGCGAAAGGTTACGATGAAATTAAAAAGCAATTTGAAACAGTGTAGAATGTGACAATTCGGTAATTTGACAATTAGACAATGATAGATACAAAGACAAACATAACGCAAACAATTTTAGACGCACTCACAAGTGGTGGTAATAAGATTTCATTTATGCCGGATGCAGCTGTTGTTGATGCAATTCGTTATGTGGAGGAGAATGGAATTCCAAGTAACAAACACGAAGATTATAAATATTGTAATCTCGAAGCAGTTTTCCGTAAAGAATTTAAAACGATTTCAAATAAATTTAACTCAATCACAAAAATTGATTCGCATAAGTTGAAGGACTGTGTTAATGTAGTTGTAGTGAATGGAGAGTACAGCGAAAGTTTATCTGATAAATCTTCAGAAGTAAAAATCAATACTTTATCTAATTCTGCAACTGAAATTAAAAATTACATTACAAAATACGCAGATGTAAATAACGATGCTTTAATTGCATTAAATACTGCATTCTGTTCAGGTGGATTATTTATTAGCATAAGTGGAGTTGTTACAAAACCAATTCACATCATTAATATTACTTCAGCTAAAGAGAACGCGGTTATAAATCCCCGTCAGTTAATTGTATTGGAGAAAAGTGCTGAAGCGACAATTATAGAAACTTTTGTTTCAGAAAATAATTCAGCTAAAGTATTCCAAAATCATTTATCGGAAGTTATATTGAATGAGAATTCAAAATTGAAATCATACCGTTTGCAAAACGAGGATGAAAACGCTTACCAAATGAATACAGTTCAAGTAAGTGTTAACCGTTATGCTAATTATACCACTAACACATTTACGTTTAATGGAGCTTTAGTCCGCAATAATTTAAATGTTGTTTTAGCAAGTGATTTATGCGAAGCGCATTTAAATGGCTTATTCATAAGTTCGGGAACTAAATTAATTGATAATCATACTTTGGTCGATCATCAAAAGCCAAATTGTGAAAGTAACGAATTGTATAAAGGAATTGCTAAAGATAAATCAACCGGTGTTTTTAACGGGAAGATTTATGTGAGAAAAGATGCTCAAAAGACAAATGCTTATCAAAGCAGTAAAAATATCTTGTTGAGTGAGGATGCTACCATCAATACAAAGCCGCAGTTAGAAATATATGCGGATGATGTAAAATGTTCTCATGGAACGTCAACCGGTAAAGTGGATGAAGCGGCATTGTTCTATTTAAAGTCGCGTGGTATTGGTGATGAAAAAGCACGTAAATTATTATTGCAGGCTTTTGCACAAGAAGTTATTGATAAAATTGAAATAGAAGAATTAAAAGAAAGAGTAGTTGATTTATTTGAAAAAGCACTATAAGTGATTGATGTAAATAAAATAAGAAAAGATTTCCCTATTCTTTCCAAAACTGTAAATGGAAAGCCACTTATCTATTTTGATAACGGAGCAACGACTCAAAAACCAAAAGTGGTTATTGATGCTATTGTAAAATATTATTCAGAACAAAACGCGAACATTCATCGTGGTGTGCACACTTTAAGTAGAGAAGCTACTATCTTATTTGAAGCAGCACGCAATACAGTTTCTCATTTTATAAATGCAGCTGAAGACGAAATTATATTTACAGCAGGAACAACAGATGGTATTAATATTGTGGCCAACGGATTGAACTTGCCTGAGGGAAGTGAAATTATTGTCTCTGAAATGGAGCATCACTCTAATATTTTGCCATGGCAATTATGGTGTGAGAAACATAATGGAAGCTTGAAAGTGATTCCAATAGATGCTGATGGAAAACTGCAATTAAAAAAACTGGATGAACTAATTACTTCCAAAACAAAATTAATTGCGGTAACGCATGTATCAAATACTTTAGGGGTTATTAATGATGTGGCGGCTATTATTAAAGTGGCGAAATTTCATCAAATACCAATTTTAATTGATGGCGCACAATCTGTTCCGCATTTAAATATAGATGTGAAACAGTTGGGAGCGGATTTCTTTGTATTTAGCGGTCATAAACTTTACGCTCCAACAGGAGTAGGAGTTTTATGGATGGATAAAAAGTGGTTCAAAAAGTTGGGAGTGTCGAAAGTGGGAGGTGGTACCATTAAAACTGTGACTTTCGAAAAAACAGAATATGTGGATGGTCCAATGCGTTTTGAACCCGGCACTCCAAATATTGAAGGTGTTGTTGGTTTAGCCGCAGCTATAAATTATTTAAATGCAGTTGGAATGGATAAAATTTCAAAGCATGAACATACTTTATTAAAATACGCCACAGAAAGATTAAACGAAATTCCGGAAGTTGAAATTTATGCGAATCATTTAGATAAAGCGGCTGTTATTTCGTTTAATGTGAAAGGCGCGCATCCATTTGATGTGGGAACTTTATTAGATAAATACGGAATTGCAGTTAGAACCGGTCACCATTGCACTCAGCCTTTGATGAAACATTTTAATATTCCCGGTACGGTACGCGCTTCTTTTGCGATGTACAATACTTTGGAAGAAGTAAATCAGTTTATTGAAGCATTACAAAAATCAATTAAAATGTTATCATGACCATTAAGGAAATAGAACAAGAGATAATTGAAGAATTTGAAATTTTTGGTGAAGACTGGGAAGGAAAATACGAGCATTTAATTGATTTAGGAAAATCCTTACCAAAAATTAAAGAAGAATACAAAACTGAAGAGAGAATTATAAAAGGTTGTCAGAGTAAAGTTTGGTTGCACACAGAAGTGAAAGATGGAAAAGTAATTTATACTGCCGATAGCGACGCTATTATCACAAAGGGGATGGTGGCATTGATGATAAGAGTTTTATCAGAACAAAAAGCAGAAGATATTGTGAATGCAGATTTAGAATTTATAAATAAGATAGGATTAAAAGAACATTTATCACCAACCCGCGCAAACGGATTAGTGAGCATGATAAAACAAATGAAACTTGATGCATTAGCATTGAGTAAAGTATAACTTAGCGTCTTTGCGAGAAATAAAATGGCAGCAATTATAATAACAAAGAACACCGAACTAATGCAGAACGTAATCGATGAGATTAAAACCTGCTTCGACCCGGAAATTCCTGTGGATGTATGGGAATTAGGATTAATTTATGAATTGGATTTAAATGATGAGAACGAATTGAAAATCACAATGACGTTAACATCTCCGAATTGTCCGGTGGCGGAAAGTTTACCGGCTGAAGTTGAGAATAAATGTAAATTGGTGAAGGGAATAAAATCAGCTACCTTAAAATTAACTTTTGAGCCAACTTGGACAAAAGAAATGATGAGTGAAGTAGCTCAGTTAGAATTAGGATTCATGTAAGATGAGTGATGAAATTATAAATAAAGTATCAAACAGCGGTTTAATAACAATCGATCTCGAGGAATTTTATCCTGAAGGCGAGCGTGTGTTGTTAGATGTAAAACCATTGTTGTTTCAGGAATTAATTTTGAAAGAAAAGGATTTCCGTGAGTTTATTAAGAATGAGGATTGGAGTAAATACAAAAATAAATTAGTCGCCATTACTTGTACCAACGATGCTATTGTTCCTACTTGGGCTTATATGTTGTTGAGTTTGGCTTTAGAATCACAAGCAAAAAAAATTGTATTTGGAACTTTGAATGATTTGGAAACTATTTTGTTTGAAGAGGCGATGAGTAAAATGGATTTCTCTAAATATAAAGATGCCCGTATAGTAATTAAGGGTTGTAGTGGTAAACCTGTTCCAACAAATGCGTTTGTAAAATTAACTGCAGCGCTTAAACCATTAGCAAAAAGCATCATGTACGGCGAACCTTGCAGTACAGTTCCTCTTTATAAAGCTCCAAAAGTTTAATTATACAGCTGTATCATTCCAATTACTCTTCGAGAAATTTTTGTTAAAAGCAAAAGTAGCGTAAGCAGTAAATCCTGTAAAGAAAATTAGTAAGTGAAAATAGGTGGCTACCCTGTAACCGCACCAATATGGAGCGCTTTCATCAAGTGTAATAAATCTTACGGGAATGGAAATGTCGACCAATAAAGTGAATGTAGTAACAGAAAGCATTAAAGTTTCAAATGTACGGATGGGAAACAGAAGCGGCTTCCGGTACCATTTGTATTCGGTACCCCAGCCATGCACTAAATAGAAATTTCCGTTAATGGTGGGAGCGAATAATAAACATGGTCGGTCTTTTTCTTTTTTCGAGAAAGCTTCGGCTTGCGCTAAAATTTTAAAACCCTTCAAATCTTTTTTAAACTCTATATTTAAATCTTTAATTTTTAAAACAGCTTCGTAGGGGAATTCATCCTTGTAAAACTGACTATCTAAAAAACGCAATCGGTATTTAATACAAATGTTTTTAATTTCCTCTAAGCTAAAAACAAGAGAAGAATTAATTTCACTCTCATCTAACAATTCAAAACTTTTATTGTAGAATTTAAGATTACCTAAGATTTTATTTTCTTTAATTAAATCTGAGCTTAAAATATTTTTTACTTCGTCTAATAAAACATCTTCCTGCGAACGTTTTTTAATACGCGTCTTTATAAGTTCGTTGGTAAGATTAATATTACTAAACATAAAATTTTAATAAGGAATAATAGCAATACCAATAGAATATGGCATCACGTTTTTTGGTCCGCTTTTTGTAAACACTTCACTTAAATAATAACTCGCGGTTAAACATACTTGCTCAACACCAATTCTAAAAACTAATCCGTAACGCAAGCGGTTAATGTTTTGTGTATTGTAGCGGCGAACCCGTCCGTCGGCATCATCTGTTTTTCTAAAATCAGAAACAACATAACCGATTTTCCCTCCTAACATAACTTTAAACATAGTGGCAGTTTTTGTGCGGAAACGTAACTCTAAAGGAATTTCAAAACTACGTTCGTTATATCGGTTAGCAATGTATGGAATGGTTTTTGGTTCTAGAACTGTAGTAACGGTTGAGTTGGTGCTGTCTAACTGATAAATGAAATTGGCGTTTGAGCTATAATTATGCGCATAAAATCCTAATCCATACCCGAAACTAAAATTAGAACTACCTATTGGTTTATCAAACATAGTTGCAAATGCAAAGCCAATACATTTCCAATCCGATTTAATTCCTTTTGGAGCACCCATCCAATTGGTGTAATTCACTTCCAAAATTAATCGGTCGCGGGGATCAGCTTTGTAATTTTTTAAATCGTATTCAGAATCTCCTTTATAAATGGGAGTGGTTGTATTGGTAGGTTGTTGTGCAGAAGCTAAAATACTTAACATCATCAATAAAAAAGAGTATGTAAAACGCCTTTGCACGGTACGCAAATTTAAGCCTTTTTGAGGTGTTATTTTTTTTGAAGTAGAGAAATAATATGTTAAATTGCATGTTGTAACACTCAACTTTATGAAAAAACTTATACTTTTTATTCTATTAGGAATTGTATTTACCGGCACAACTGCATTCATTATTAGTAGTGGTGGAATTGTAAATCAAACAGGTTCTCCCGGTGAAGGAACTTGTGCTTCTTGTCATGCCGGCGGAGGAGGTACAACTAATGTTTCTATTTCCGGTTCACCTGCTTTCGTTTCTAATCAGTATGTTCCAGGACAAACGTATACCATCAATATAAATGTCACCAATAATAGTTTTACAAAATTTGCTTTTGGTGCAGAAATATTGAATCCCTCAAATGTCAATGCAGGTAACATGACAACCGCTCTATCTGGTGTGCAAATAGTAAACGTTACCCGTAAAAATGCAACACATACTACAGCTAAAACAGGAACAGGCGCAGCGTTATTTCAATTTGTTTGGGTGGCGCCTTTAAGCGGTACTGCAACTATATACGCTGCAGGAAATGCTGTAGATGGTACTGGTGGAACCGGTGGTGATCGGACAGGAAATAGCTCACTTGTTTTATCTCCGGATTTAAGCGCAGGAATAAACGAAGCGACAGTTAGTGGAATTTCGGGATTAAATGTATATCCAAATCCGATTAAATCTGAATTTAAAATCAGTTATAATGTAATTGAAAGTGCGAATGTAAAAATTATGCTTTATAATTTGCAAGGACAAGAAATCGCGGAAATTACCAGCGAAAATCAAAATGCAGGAGCTCATTTAATAGAAGCTGAATTACCTTCAGATTTAGCAAAAGGCGTCTATTTTGTTAAACTTTCTGTAAATGGAAAGCAAGCTGCTCAACGTCTAATTATAACACAATAATCGTTTAGTTCTTATTTAGACAAATAGCCAAAAAAAACGATAAAAACAGTCCCTATAACCAAACATTTTTATAGATTTGTTCCTGAAACATTTAGCTTATGCCATACCTCTCACAACGTGTAAAAGATATCAGCGAATCGCAAACCATTGCGATGGCGCGGAAAAGTCGTGAGCTGAAAGCTCAAGGTATTGATATCATTAGTTTGAGTTTGGGTGAACCTGATTTTACCACACCTCAAATTATTAAGGACGAAGCAAAAAAAGCAATTGATGAAAATTTCAGTTACTATACACATGTATCCGGTTATGTGGAATTACGTCAAGCTGTTTGTGATAAGTTGAAACGTGATAACGGTGTAACTTATACGCCTGAAGAAATTGTTGTTTCAACAGGTGCTAAACAAAGTATTGCCAATGCAGTATTATGTTTATTAAATCCCGGCGATGAAGTAATTGTTCCTTCTCCGTATTGGGTAAGTTATTTGGAGTTGTTAAAATTAGCAGGCGCAAAACCAATTATCATTCCCACAACAATTGAATCTGATTTTAAAATCACGCCGGAGCAATTAAAAAAACATATCACCCCAAAAACACGCATGCTTATTTTTAGCACACCTTGTAATCCAACTGGTTCTGTTTATACAAAGGCGGAATTAAAAGCTATTGCAGAAGAAGTTATTAAGCACGAAGATTTATATATCATTAGCGATGAAATTTATGAGCACATTAATTTTGTTGGTGGTCATGAGTGCATGGCGCAATTTGATTTTATTAAAGAGCGTACCATTTTAATCAACGGCGTTTCAAAAGGATTTGCGATGACAGGATGGAGAGGCGGAATTTTAGCAGCTCCAAAATGGTTAGCACAAGCTTGTGATAAAATGCAAGGACAATTTACCTCTGCAACTTCAAGCATTACTCAAAAAGCAATGCACAAAGCTATGGAGTTAGATTTTGATACTTATATCAAACCAATGCGTGATGCTTTTCAAAAGCGCAGAGATTTAGTTTTGGAATTAATGAAAGAAATTCCGGGATTAAAAACGAATAAACCTCAAGGTGCATTTTATGTTTTTCCGGAAGTGAGTTATTATTTTGGAAAATCTTATAATGGAAAAACCATTAATAATGCAACAGATATTTCTTTGTTCTTAGTGGAAGAAGCTCACGTAGCCTTAGTGCCGGGTGCTGCTTTTGGTGATGATAATTATATTCGTTTTTCTTACGCTACTTCAGAGGAGAATTTAAGAGAAGCCTTAAAACGCATGAAAGAAGCTCTTGCGAAACTAAAATAATACATGAAAAAGTTTTCAATCAAAAAAGAACACATCCGCGAAATTTTTCGTTCGTTCAGTAATCTTAACGTGTTAATTATTGGCGACGTGATGGTAGATAGTTATATGTGGGGAAAAGTTGGACGTATTTCGCCTGAAGCTCCTGTTCCTATAGTATCTGTTACTAAAAAAGAACGCCGCTTAGGCGGTGCTGCTAACGTGGCGTTAAATGTTCAAGCGCTTGGCGCTAATCCAATTTTATGTTCTGTTATTGGTGTGGATTATGAAGGGATGTCGTTTTTAGATTTATTACGTCAGCAGAAATTAAGTCAGAAAGGAATTTTAAAATCACGTGATCGCGTTACAACAGTAAAGAACCGCGTTATTGGAAATAGCTATCAGATAGTTCGTGTAGATGAAGAAACGGAAGAAGACATTACACAAGACGAAACTCAAAATTTAATCACGCTGATATCTTATATTATTAGTCACGATAAAATTGATGTAATTATTTTTGAAGATTATAATAAAGGATTAATTACACCTAAGTTAATTTCTAAAGTTGTTGAATTTGCAAAAAGCAAAGGCATTCCGACGTGCGTTGATCCGAAAAAGAAAAACTTTAATGCTTACAAAGGCGTTACATTGTTTAAACCAAATTTGAAAGAATTACGTGAAGGCTTGAAGTTAGATATTGATGGAGAGAATATAAATGAATTGCAACGCGCTGTAAGTAGTTTCAGGGTAAAACAAAAATTAGATACAGTGTTTGTGACCTTAGCTGATAAAGGCGTGATTACCAATTCACGTAGTGTGAAAGAACATGTGGAAGCACACGTAAGAAATATTGCGGATGTATCCGGAGCCGGTGATACTGTAATTAGTGTAGCAGCATTATGTCGCGCTTTAGAATGCAATCCTGTATTCACAGCAGCACTTGCGAATTTGGCGGGTGGAATTGTTTGTCAGGAGATAGGCGTTGTTCCCATTAACAAAGAAGAGCTTTTACGTGAAGCCCTCGAACTTGATTTTGTAAAATAAACCTTGCGTCTCCGCGTCTTTGCGAGAGAAAATCTGCGCTGATCTGCGAAATCTGCGGGAAACCCAAAACATGTCGAAAGTAACCCCATATAATAACAATGATTCGAAGAAAGAGCAAGTTGCCGATATGTTCGACAACATTGCGTTTCGTTATGATTTACTGAATAGTATTTTATCATTTGGTACGCATAAAGGGTGGAGACGAAAATGCGTTAAGAAATTACAAGCGCTTCAGCCCAAACAAATTTTAGATGTAGCAACGGGCACCGGTGATTTTGCCATAGCTTGCGTAAAATTAAATCCTGAAAAAATTATTGGTATTGATATTTCAGAAGGGATGATGAAATTTGGGAGAGAGAAATTAAAAAAACAAAACCTCGATAAATTAATTGATTTGCAATTAGGCGATGCCGAGACTGTAAATTTTCCTGATAATTCATTCGACGCCATTGTAGTTGGATTCGGCGTTCGTAATTTTGAGAATTTAGAAAAGGGATTAACAAATTTATACCGCGTATTAAAACCGGGAGGAAAGATTGTGATTTTAGAATTCTCTTATCCGCGTTATTTCCCCATAAAACAACTGTATAATTTTTATTTCACTTACTGGACTCCCTTTGTTGGAAAACTATTTTCAAAAGACACAAGAGCATATGCCTATTTACAAGAAAGTGTAAAAGCTTTTCCTAATAACGAAAATTTTGTTGCCGTGTTGAATAAATGTGGATTCAAAAATTCTTCTTTCCAAACACTTTCACTTGGTGTTGCTGCAATTTACGAGGCGGGGAAATAGTTTAATCAAGCATCCTATACATCATAATCTGGTTAATTCAGAAAAATTAACTTAAAGCATTACTAAAAATTCCTTTTATTTGCATAAAGCAGATTTACGCGATGCCAACTAAAACGGATTTTAAAATATTACTTGTGGAGGATGAAACGGGTGTAGTGGATTTTATAAAAAAGGGACTTACAGAGGCAAGTTACGAGGTGTCTGTTGCCTTAAATGGATCAACAGCTATTGAGATGGCATCCAATGGCGATTTCGACCTTTTTATTTTAGACATCATGTTGCCCGATATAAACGGCATTGAGGTTTGTAAACAATTGCGTGAACGCAATATTAAAGCTCCCATTTTGTTTTTAACAGCCTTAGGAACTTCAGAAAACATAGCTCTTGGATTAAATATGGGCGCTGATGATTATCTGGTAAAACCCTTCAAATTTATTGAACTCCATGCGCGCATTAATGCCTTACTCAGACGCTTTGGTAAGCCGGATACGATAATAGGTGATGAAAGTAAAATTTATTCAATTGCCGATCTTGTTTTAAATGACACTACAAAAATTGTAACCCGGAGTAAAACTGAAATAACACTTACTGCTACCGAATACAGATTATTACTTTCTCTGATAAAAAATAAAGGAAAGGTTCTATCAAGAATGCAATTGTTAGAAGAGGCCTGGGATATTAATTTTAATCTTGGCACTAATGTTGTAGATGTTTATATCAATTATCTGCGAAAGAAAATAGACACGGATTATGAAAACAAACTTATTCATACAATGGTAGGTATGGGTTATGTGTTAAAGGAGAAATGAAAACACAGTCGAAAGTAGCACTCATAATTGGTTTGGTTTCAGTAGCCATTGTTGTTGCATTTAGCGTAACAGTTTACTTATTTGTAGATAAATATTCTTATGTTGATTTTTATAAGCGACTTGAAACAAGAGTAAGAATTTCTACCCAGTATTATCTTGAACCGGATTCGCTTAATGCCGAAAATCTTAGAATACTCAAAAATCACCACCTGGAAAGATTAGAAGAAGAAAAGGAGTATGTAGTAGAGTATAATGGAAATACCGGTGCCGAGATCATCTCTAAACAAAATGTTCTGCCCTTTCAGTTTGTAAAGGAAGTTTTAGAAAACGGAAGATCAACAGCGAAAAAAGGAAACACCTTTTATGCAGGCTCCACTCATAAAAAGCATAATCGCGATTACTTTGTTGCTGTATCTGCTGAAAATTATTACGTAACCCATCATTTAATCTTTTTGAGAAACCTTTTGGCAAGCGGTATTACCCTTGTAATTATTATAGTTATTTCTCTTTCGTTTTATTTTTCAAAACATATTTTTCTACCAATACGAAGTATTATTGATAAGGTAAAGCAAATAAGCACCGAAAATATTCACCTCCGGTTGGAAGACAATAAGAGCGGAAATGAGATTAACGAATTGGTGAGTACGTTTAACGATTTGTTGAACCGTATAGAAACAGCCTTTGAAACACAGAAAAATTTTATCAGTAACGCTTCACACGAATTAGGTACGCCGCTTACTTCCATTATCGGTGAAGCAGATGTCGCGCTTTTAAAGTCGCGTTCAACAGATGAATATAAACAATCTCTTAAAAATATTTCTTTTCAAGCAGAACGACTCGACCAAATTACTAAGTCGTTACTCTTTTTAGCACAAACGGGTTACAAGGGTAAATCCATTTTGTTTGAGCGAATTCGTATCGATGAAATTATTTGGAATACAAAAGAAGTTATTGATAAATTGAATCCGGATAATAAAGTAATGATTGACCTTAGTTTGTTGCCCGACGACCCGAAAAAACTAAAAGTAAAAGGTAACAAACAATTATTGCAGTTAGCGTTCGCCAACTTATTTAATAATGCCTGTAAATATTCCAACAATAAACAGGTTACGGTTTTCATAGCCTCCACCAATAGTCAGATAATTGTTACAGTAAAAGATTTAGGTATAGGCATCCCCGAATCGGAAATACCTTATATATATGATCCTTTTTTCAGGGCTTCCAATACTAGGCTTTACGAAGGCTATGGGATTGGTTTACCCTTAACGCGCAACGTTATTCATCTTCATAAAGGACAAATAATCGTTAATTCGATTTTGAATTCAGGCACCACCGTGCAGGTTAAACTGCCTCTGCATCAGGCATAAGCATTTTCTAATGCAATTCTAATCTCTTTCTTATTCTGTCTTAATCTACCCATCACAACTTGCAGCATATTTTAAAAGATATGGCTGTTACAGTATTAGTACCAATTGATTTTAGTGTGGCCTCGCTTAACACACTTAAGCTTGCTCTCGAATCGAATAAAGATTCAGGTGTACGGGCAATATTGCTTTACGCGGAATTGTTGAGCGATTCAATAACCGAAATGCTTTTTTATTCTCCCGAAAAAATTATTGAAAAAAAACAAACGAGCGAATTCAGGGAAGCTCTTGAAATATTGAACAATCGTTATAAGCACGACGAAAACGAAATAATTATCAGGTTTTTGCATTCGTATGATAAAAATTATTTAATCAGTTTGCTCGAGGCTAACCGAGTGGATAAAATTTATCTGCCTAAAAATTATGTATTAAAAACCCGCGGCGCTTCTTTTAATCCGATTCCGTTATTAAAATCCACACAGTTTCCTATTCATGAAACAGAGTGGGAAGCATCAACCAATAAAAGTGAACAAGAACAATTAGTAGCATTATTTAATTAATAAACACTATGAATAAACATCAATTTCCAACAACGCCACTTGCCCGAATCAAATTGTTTTTTACTTTATTCGATTCGAGGTGGGAAGACCTGACTAAACAAACTTGGATGAAAACCGTGTACCGCGATTTTAGTGCGGGACTTATTGTTGCAATGACCGCTATTCCAATGGCGATGGGCTTTGCAATGGCAATGGGAATGCGTCCTGAACATGGAATTATTGCGGGCGCACTTGCTTGCGTAATTGGACGAACATTCGGTGGTTCTAAATACCAAGTGTATGGTCCAACAGCTGCGTTTATTCCTGTTATAGCAGGTTTAATTTCAAAGTATGGCCCTGCAAGCGGAGGGAATTTCGAAGAAGCGCATGGTTTTTTAATTCTTGTTTCTATTATATCAGGAATTATTTTAATCATCATGGGAATTTTTGGTTTCGGTCGTTTTGCAAAACTGGTTCCAAATTCTATAATTGTCGGCTTTACAATTGGTATTGCAGTTGCAATTGCGCTCACTAATCTTGAAGACATCTTAGGTATAGAATCTTTTAAAGATATACTTGGACAAGATGAAGACATAAAAGGCGGACTCTTTCATAACATAAGTGCAGCTTTCGGTAACCTTGATAAAATAAATTTATGGTCGGTGTTTCTTGGGGTACTCACATTTGCATTAACTAAAATATTACTTCGTATTTCCATATTTATTCCCGGGCCCGTTATTGCAATGGGTACAGCTACAATATTAGCAGCTACTTTACTTGCCGATCAGAACATTATTCTTGTAAGAGATTTATATGGTAAAATTCCGAACAATTTTTTTGTATTCACAGCGCCTTATCTTCCTGAGTTAAATGGAAGTGTAGTACTGGATATAATTTATTTTGTATGTGCCATTGTGTTTGTATCGGGTGTTGAAAGTATTTTGTGTTCGTCCATGGCCGATAAATTGGCTAACAATCAAAAAACACCTTTCAATCCTGATAAAGAATTTTTCGGACAAGGAATGGTGCAAATTATAACACCGTTGGTCCAGGGTTTCCCTTGTACCGGTGCTTTAGCAAGAACAGCAACAAGTATTAAAGCCGGAGCTCAAACACCGTTAGCAGGATATTTTAAAGCTATTTTAAAATTATGTATGGCGTTTTATTTGGCGCAGTACCTGGAGTTAATTCCTATGGCGTGTATCGGTGGTATTTTAGTTTGGGTAGCAAGCAACATGATTAAAGTAAAAGAAATTAAAGAAATAAGACACTTAGGAAAATTCGAGTTCGCGATGATGGTTTATACTGCTATTATGGTACCGGTTACAGATTTTTTAACCGGGGTATTATCAGCACTCATTATTTATTTTGTAGTTAAAACGGTGTTTAAAAAGGCTTTATTAAAATAGATTTATCCCTTTACAGAAACTCAAATACTAATTGTACTATGAAAACATTATCGAAAGAAATGCAGGCTTCTATTTCACCACTCGTGGCCCTCAATCTTTTAAAAAAAGGAAACGAAAGGTTTGTGAATAATTTGAGAGCTAATCGCGATTTGCTTAAACAAGTAAATGAAACTTCAGATAAACAACATCCTTTTGCTATTATTTTGAGTTGCATCGATTCACGTACTTCAGCCGAATTAATATTTGACCAAGGACTTGGCGATATATTTAGCGTCCGTATAGCAGGGAATATTGTGAATGATGACATTATTGGAAGTATGGAATTCGCTTGTAAATTAGCAGGCGCTAAAATAATTGTCGTGCTAGGACATACAAGCTGTGGTGCTATAAAAGGCGCATGTGATAATGTTCAAATGGGAAAGCTCAGTATTTTGCTTGATAAAATAAAACCTGCAATTAATGCTGAAACAACATTTACCGCAAACCGTAATTCAGGAAATAGAGAATATGTGGAGCGGGTGGCGGCATTAAATGTAAAAGAAAACGTGAAAGCAATAACCGACAGTAGTAATGTATTAAAGGAATTGATAAACAGTGGTGCGGTTGGTATTATTGGTGGTATGTATGATATTGCAACCGGTAAAGTAGATTTTTACACCGACACCATGAGTTTAAATACCAAATGGGTTAACGAATAAATTGATTTAATCAATTATCACTTCCACATCACAATTTGGTTTAATGGCAACGGAATAAATTCCATTAATCCATTTACGATGAAACTGCATGTTAGAATTTAATCCTCCCTCAATAGGTTTTTGAGGAAAGATCCATAAGTATCTTTTTTCAATGTAAGTACCTGAAATTTTTTCTCCGTTCACAGATTTAATACTGATAGTAAATGTTTTTGGATAACCACTTCCAAAATTACTGATGATCTTAGTGAGTTTATCTTTTTTGCAGAATTTTGTTTTCATACTCTTAATACTTCCTCACCACATTATGCAATTCGATAAGAGGTTTTAAAAACTCCTCTAAATCATAAACGCATAATTGTGAAGCTGCATCGCATAATGCTTTTTCCGGCTCTGGATGGGTTTCAATAAACACACCATCAACACCAGAGGCAACTCCTGCACGGGAAAGCACAGGTAGAAATTCTCTTGCACCACCTTTTGCATCTGAACTTGGTATACCATATTTACGAACGCAATGCGTTACGTCAAACACAACAGGATATCCAATATTATTTAAATGATAAAAACTTCTTGGGTCAACAATTAAATCATTGTAACCAAAAGTATAACCACGCTCGGTTAAAATAATATTATCGTTTCCGCTTTCAATAACTTTTTGCACCGGGTGCTTCATGTTATCAGGTGCTAAAAACTGACCGTGTTTAATGTTTACTACTTTTCCTGTCTTTGCAGCAGCAACTAATAAAGTTGATTGCATACATAAGTAAGCAGGAATTTGCAATACATCACAAACTTCACCGGCAGCAGCAGCTTGATCGGGATAATGAATATCGGTTAATACAGGAAAACCAAATTGTTCTTTTACTTTCGCTAATAAAGCAACACCTTTTGATAAACCCGGACCGTCGTAATATTTTAAACTACTACGGTTGTCTTTTTGGAAAGACGATTTATAAATCACTTTTATTTTCAATCGCTCCGAAACTTCTTTCAGCTTCTCAGCGGTTTTCATCATAATACTTTCTTCTTCAATAACGCATGGTCCTGAAATAAGGAATAGATCCTTAGCGCCACACTCAATATTTCCTACTTTAACTATTTTTTTCATTAGTATTTTATTTTATTGTTTAGTTGCCTAATAGAATATTCATTATGTCTCTATTTTTTGCAATACGGAATAATGAATATTTCATGAGTCAAAATTACGATAAAAGCCCGAATAAGAAAGCAGAAGCTTTCCACATATTAAGCCCCGAATATTGATAAAATCGCCGATTTTAGAGCCTGTTTTCTCAAAAAAAAAATTATATTTGAAATAATCTTTTATCAAGACATTCTACTATGCGTTACTTAATCATTTTCGTTTTATTTCTGAGTTTTCCAATGTTCTTTTTCGGACAAAAAAAGGCCTTTAAGGTTGGCGACCGCGTTAATATTTCGGTAGATGTTTATAATGAGTTTGATTCAAAAACCACTATTTACATTCCTGAAAACAAATACACTTTAGTGTTTAATTATAACTGGGGAGCAAAAGACCGTGACGGAAAAGACAGTATTCAAAAATTAGAAGCAGCTATTTCAAAAATTATCGAACTTTATAAAATCCCTAAACTAAGAGTGATTTGTTATTCCTTTGATAAAGGCGATTCATATCAGGCATGGCTACAATTTTTCAAAAGCGCAAAACCATTTAAATCGCGACCGGAAGTAAAATTGGAACCATACAACACCAACGATTATTCTGAAGTAGCTAAAACATTGAAACGTATTTTTAACCGTGTTACTTTAATCGGTCCGGAAGGAAAAGTAATGGCGGAGTCGGATGCCATTGGTACTTTTGAAAAGGAAGCAGCCATGTTGCCCGGTAAAAGTAGTACCACTTTAAAAGCAAAATTATTGACTGATAGTTCAGGTAGTAGAATTCCTTTGATTAAAACTATTGTGTGTTTAGTAAATGAATTAAAGGCAGATACTTTTGCCAGCACCCGTACCGATGAATTTGGAGACTTTGAAATGTTGATTCCTGAAAATGAAAAAGCAAATTACGAATTAACGGTTAATCAAAATGCTGATCGTCCGGTAAGTGTAATTTTAGCAGCGCAAAACGGTGTTGAGATAGCCACTTTTGCAAAAGGCGTTGGTAGTTTTAAATATAAATTACTAAAAGCTGATGTTGTAAAGCTTCAGCAAATAGAAACAAAAGACATTACGCTTGCCTTTAATAATTTCAAGAAGAGCACAACTTCCGAATTAAAAGTTATCGAATACATTGTTTATAGTCTAGGAAAATCAACCATTGAAGAACCCGCAAAAATAGTATTGAATAAGGTGGTAACTATTATGAAAGAAAATCCGGCTGTGAAATTGGAAGTAACTTCTCATACGGATTCTCAAGGTGACGATGCTGCGAATTTGGCTTTATCTGAAAAAAGAAACCAAGCTGTAATCGCTTATATTGTTGGAAAAGGTATTAAGAAAACCCGAATTAAAGGTGTAGGTAAAGGAGAAACGATGATTCGGAATCGTTGCCATAATAATGTTGAGTGTTTAGATAAAGAACACGAATACAACCGCCGCACTGAATTTAATTTCTCTAAAGAATAGTTTCTGATGCAGAAACGTCAGCTCGGCAATTCAGATTTATTAGTAGCGCCCATTGCATTTGGTGGTAATGTGTTTGGGTGGACAGCTGATGAAAAAACTTCATTTGATATCCTAAGTAAGTTTACAGAATCGGATTTTAATTTTATTGATACTGCTGATGTTTATTCGCGTTGGGCTAGTGGAGTAGGAGGGGAATCTGAAACTATTATTGGGAAATGGATGAAGCAGAAAGGCAATCGCAGTAAAATGATTATTGCTACGAAGGGTGGGATGGATATGGGTCAGGGCAAAACGGATGTCACCAAAAAATATTTGATTAAAGCTGCAGAAGACTCTTTAAAACGTTTGCAGACAGATTATATTGATTTGTACCAAACGCATAAAGATGATGAGACTGTTCCGGTAGAAGAAGCGCTCGAAGCGTATGCACAATTAATAAAAGAAGGAAAAGTAAGATACATTGGCGCTTCTAATTTTACACCGGCGCGTTTAACAGCAGCATTACAAGCAAGCAAGAAAAACGGATTACCGCGTTACGAAACATTACAACCGTTATACAATTTATGCGAACGTGAAGTTTTCGAAAAGGAATTAGAGCCGCTTTGCGTAGAAAACAATATTTCTGTTATAAATTATTTTGCTTTAGCCGTTGGTTTTCTAACAGGTAAGTACAGAAGTAAAGAGGATTTATCTAAAAGTATTCGTGGCGATAGAGTAGAACAATATTTAAATCCAAAAGGATTAGGAATTTTGAAAGTATTGGATAAAGTAGCAGAGCAACATTCTTCAACTTGCGCAAGTGTAGCGATTGCATGGTTATTGCATCGTCCTTCAGTTACAGCGCCAATTGCCAGCGCAACCAGTTTGCAGCAGTTAGATTCTTTAATAAAAGCTGTTGATGTAAAATTGACAAAGGATGAAGTTGCTTTACTTGATAAGTCAAGCGACTGGAAATAGACAATCATTAAAGCATCTCGCAAAGACGCTAAGTCGCAAATTTTTCTTAGCGTCTCTGCGTCTTTGCGAGCAAAGATTAGAATAGTTTTTGAATAGTGTACTTCACACCATTCATCTCAATCACATCATTTTCTTTTTTAGCTATTAACTTAATTCCCAATGGAGATTGAGGGGAAATAGCGAAAACAGTTTTATCATCAACTACAATTTTCCCCAGACCAATACTTAAAAACAAAAACCCTTTATCGCTTTGAATTAAAGTGCCTTTAGCTATTTGAGAAGAAGGCTTCGTGATATCAATTTTTTCGAGTTCTGATTTTTGGTTTTGTAATTCGTTTAACTGATGACTTAATTTTTCTTGCTCCAATTGCATCATTGCTCTGGCAGTTTCATGTTTATCGCCCGCGCTGCTTTTGGTTTCGTTGTTGGCAGATTCTGTTGCGTTGGCTAATGCAGCGTTTAACTCTTCAATTTTTTGATTGAGAATTTGCAGACAATGATTATAGATATTTTGTTTTAGTAACATTTGATATAAAAGTAGCGAATTACCCAATAAATATTGAAATTATCTCCCAAAATTGTTAGATTAGTGGGTCTGAATAAAGCACTAAAATATCTATTATTTGTAACGGCAATTATTTTATGTCAGCTCAATTTACTTGGGCAGGATAGAATAAATGATTCCTTAAAGCTCGCCCTTAAAAACGCAAAACATGATACTGTCAGATGTAATATTTTAAATGTACTGATTGAATTAGAAGGAGATGATAATATTTGGCCTGTTTATAACAAGCAATTAGAAGACATAGCCCGTAAAAATTTATCAAATAATGATGTAAGCAGAAAGACGTACTTGAAACATTTTGCATCAGCAATGAATAATAAGGGATTTCTTGCGAATCAGAAAGGTGATATTCCCGGCGCATTAGAATGTTTTCATAAGTGTATTGAGGTTTATCAACAAATTGGGGATAAACAAGGTATGGCTACCTCATTAAACAATCTTGCATACGTTTATCATAAACAGGGCGATATTAAAGCGGCATTAGATTATCACCACAAGGGACTGAAAATTTGCGAGGAAATTGGTAATAAAATAACAATTGGAACTGCCTTAAATAATATTGGACTTATTTATTATTACCTCGGAGATTTAAAACAGGCTTTAGTGTATTATCAAAAAAGTGTAAAATACAGGACGGAAACTGGTGATAAAGCAGGATTAGGGGCTACTTATAATAACATAGGGATGATTTATAGTAAGCAAAATGATTCTGAAAATGCTATAGAGTATTATAAAAAGGGCATGGCTAGTTATGAAGATGCCGGTGACAAAAGCGGAATAGCAGCTTCACTTAATAACATAGGACTGTTTTACGACACTCAAGGCAATTATACTTTGGCATTGGAGTATTTTAGTAAGAGCTTCAATATTGTTGAAGAGCTTGGTGATAAAAACGGAATAATGCATTCATTAAATAATTTAGCAGGAACCAATCTTAAAATAGGACAAACTGAAAAGGCGCTCGTGTTTGCTAAGAAAGGAATGGAAATAGCAAAAGAAATGGGATTCCCTGAAACAATTAAGCAGTTAGCGATACGACTAAAGAATATCTTCCAAAAGCAAAATAAACATAAAGAAGCATTTGAAATGTATGAACTTGAAATAAAAATGAGAGATAGCATTAATAATGAAGAAACCCAAAAGGCAGCCGTAAAAAAACAATTGCAATATACTTACGAGAAAAAAGAAGCTGTGGCGCAAAAAGCACATGAAAAAGAATTAGAAAAACAACAAGCTGTTGCAGATGAAAAACAAAGAAGACAAGCTATCGTAATTTGGTCGGTGGTTGTAGGATTAATTTTAGTAATTGGTTTTGCGGGTTATGTTTTCAAAACGCTGCGAGTTACACGGAAGCAAAAATTGCTTATAGAAATTAAAAGCAGGGAGGTTGAGGAAAAACAGAAAGAGATTTTAGATAGTATTCATTACGCTAAACGCATTCAAACGGCGCTTATCCCTTCCGAAAAATACATTCATAAAAGTTTGAATAGATTAAAAAAATCCTAGATTATTTCTTCGCTTTTATTTTTTCAAGTAGTGCAGAAGTCTCTTTGTATTCATCTGCTACCATTTTTTCGGCTTTCGCTTTTTCGATGGCTTTATAGGCATAAATCTCTGCTTCCTTCATCTCTCCAGCTCTGTAAAGAACGGCTGCGTAAGTATCAAAATAGGCATAACCCGGACTTAATTCACAAGCGCGTTTCGCCATAAGTATAGCAGATTTCAAAAGTGTTTTATCAGAAACGTTTTCGTAAAAATCCCAAGCCATGCTATTTAAAGCGCCTGCATTATTGTTATAGTGTTTTTGAAAATCAGAAGCCGCTAATTCATAATATTTAGCTTTATTAAAGCGACCGTAAGCATCTAAATCCGATTCAAAAATAATGGCGTTTGTATTCGGCCATTTCAATTCAGTAAATTCTTTTTTTGCTTTATCATATCCTGCCTCATCAAATTCTTTAGCGCGGGTATATTTAGAAAAATAACTTTTTCCTAATTGTTGTAATTTTTGTTCAACAGTATCTTTTCCAAATTTAGTTTCGAAGGCCGATTGATTTTTTAGAAAATATTTTATTTCACGCGATTCATGATTATAAACAAAATCACGCATAACAATCCAGTTTGTACGTTTCAATAAATCTTCTTCTTTCACACCGGCAATGTAGCTTAACGCTTTTTTAGAAGGGTCTAAACAACACCCCATTAATAAATTAATGTAATCAACAACATTCGATTCGTTTAAGTCGGCACTCTCATATTTACTTTTTAAAGCACCAAATGCTACTTCCGGTGTTTTTGTTTTTTTTCCGAAATCAACAAACTGTGCTGAAGGCATAGAACCTGCGACGCGATGAATCACATTTCCGTTTCCATCTAAAAACATCATATTAGGATAACAACTCACATCATATTTTTTAGCGAAGTCTAATCCTTCACCTTTTTCCATATCTAATTTAAGATTTATGAAATTGGCATTGTAATAATCCGCCACAGTATCATTAGTAAAAACATGTTTAGCCATATGTTTACACGGACCGCACCAAACGGTATAAGCATCCACAAAAATTAATTTATTTTCTTTTTTAGCTTTTTCAAAAACCGAAGCCAGATTTCCTTTTTCAAAAGTAATTTGTCGGTTTTGAGCAAATGCTGAAACTGCGAAAAGTAAGTTTAAGAAGAGAAAAATATTTTTCATAGGGTTTAGTTTTGTATGGTTGTTAGTATGTCGTTTTCAAAATACAAGTATGATTTTAAGTTGTAAACCCATTGCTCATGTATTCCGTAAGCTCCAGTTGTTCTATTTATTTCCTTTGGTTTACCCCATGCGTCAATACACATTTGTTTTGTCATACCTATTACTACTTGTCCATCTGCAATTAGTGAACCATTTTTAGCGCCATACTTTTTTATGAGGCTTTCTCGTTTTTCTTTTTTAACAGCTGCATTAGAGGCAGTATTATTTTTGGACTGAATTATATCTTGCTCTTTTAATTTATTCTCTTCTGCGATTTGCTTTTTCAACTCTTCTTCTTTCCTTTTTGTTTCTTCTTCTAATCTTTGTTTTTTAGCTAACAAAGTAGCTTTGTTTCTAAAGTCTTCTTCCATTGAAGCATTTATCCCTTCATATTTATATTCTATCCCCACTGCTATTTCATTAGATAGTGAATCTTTAAGGATAAAAACAGGAATAACGTATGTGTTGCTCTTAGTTTCAATCGTGGTAATATCAATACAATTCCACTCTGAACCATTTTTACATGACACGGTTTTCCCGGTGTTTATATCAGTAATGCCTTGCAAATCCTTTTGAGCGATAAACTTTTTATTTAAACACAAATGCTTTAACTTTTCAAAATGCCCTACTAAAATAAATGGCAAACTTGAAGACTCATTCAGGTGTTCTTTTACTCTTACAATCCGATAATAAATTATATCGCGGTTTTCCTTGCTTTCTAATTTTAGATACAATCCCCTTTCATGGTTTTTAAATTTATTGCCGTCGGTTTGGTCAAGTATATCAATTATCTTAAAGTATTTTCCGGCTAGTGCTTTATAGTCAGTAATAAAATTGTATTTGTGCTCATTTTCAATTGGCTTGTAAAGATTTTCTTTCATGTAAGCTCCATCTTTTGGTAAGAGGGTAAAACCTTCATAGCCTTTTACTTCTATTGAACTTAGTTTGGATTTTGGAGATATGTAAATTACTTGACCAATGAATTTTTTGTAGTTTTCAAAGGTTATTATATTATTTAAGCTGTCATAAACTGGAATAGGAGCTTCTTCCTTTTCAGCAACTTCTCTGACAGTAATTTGTCCTTTTGAGAAAAAAGCGAGGAATAGTAGAGCCAAGGAGAAAAGTGGTTTTTTCATACTCTTATTTTAATTAAAGATACTAAATAAAAAATCCCGAAGAGAATCTTCGGGACCTTTTTGTATTTATCTGTGGAGAATATCGGATTCGAACCGATCACCTCTTCACTGCCAGCGAAGCGCTCTAGCCAAATGAGCTAATCCCCCAAACGAAGGACGAGTTACGAAGGTAGAATGACGAGTGTTTAATTCGTACTTCGTCAATCGTAACTCGTACTTATAATTTCGCTTTAATCTCAACCATGTCGTAGCCCTCAATAATATCACCAACTTTAATATCATTAAAGCCTTCAATATTTAATCCGCATTCGTAACCAACACCAACTTCTTTCACATCATCTTTAAAGCGTTTCAACGAACCTAAAACTCCGGTGTGAACTACAATGCCATCACGTATGATACGTACTTTAGTATGACGGTTTACTTTTCCATCTAACACATAACAACCTGCAATGGTTCCAACTTTAGTAATGTTAAACACTTCACGTATTTCAATATTACAAGCAATTTTTTCTTCAAACTCAGGCGATAACATTCCTTCCATCGCTGCTTTCACTTCATTAATTGCATCGTAAATAATAGAATATAAACGAATATCAATTTCTTCAACTTCCGCTAACTTACGAGCGTTGGTAGAGGGACGAACCTGGAATCCTAAGATAATGGCATTAGAGGCTGATGCTAATAATACATCACTCTCACTAATTGCACCTACTGATTTATGAATAATATTTACCTGAACTTTTTCAGTCGATAATTTTAATAACGAATCGGCTAAAGCTTCAATCGATCCATCCACATCACCCTTCACAATAATATTTAATTCTTTGAAGTCACCAATCGCTAAACGACGGCCAATTTCATCTAATGTAATATGTTTGTGAGTACGGATACCTTGCTCGCGTTGTAACTGTAAACGTTTGTTAGCAATTTCACGTGCCTCACGTTCATCTTCCATTACGTTAAATTTATCACCAGCTTGAGGCGCACCGCTTAGTCCTAAAACTTTTACGGGTTGAGATGGTCCTGCCTCAGTAACTTTTTGTCCGCGCTCGTTAAACATAGCACGTACTTTTCCGCTGTAAGAACCGGCTAACATTACATCACCAATTTTTAAAGTTCCGCTTTGTACTAATATAGTAGCAACGTAACCACGGCCTTCTTCCATCGATGCTTCAATAATACTACCGTTAGCATGACGTTTAGGATTTGCTTTCAAATCCATCATCTCCGATTCTAACAATACTTTTTCTAAAAGCAATTCAATGTTTAAACCTTTTTTAGCTGATACTTCCTGACACTGATATTTTCCGCCCCATTCTTCAACTAAAATATTCATGGCTGATAATCCTTCACGAATCTTATCAGGATTTGCACCCGGCTTATCAATTTTATTAATTGCAAAAATCATTGGTACACCAGCTGCTTGAGCATGGTTAATCGCTTCTTTTGTTTGAGGCATGATGCTGTCATCAGCCGCCACAACAATAATAGCTAAGTCAGTTACTTTAGCACCACGTGCACGCATAGCGGTAAACGCTTCGTGACCGGGAGTATCTAAAAATGTAATAGAACGACCGTCAGCTAATTTTACATTGTATGCACCAATGTGCTGAGTGATTCCACCCGCTTCACCGGCCACAACACTTGCTTTACGGATAAAGTCAAGTAAAGATGTTTTACCGTGGTCAACGTGACCCATAACGGTTACGATAGGAGGGCGCGGCACTAAATCTTCCGGCTTATCAGCTTCTTCTTCGTTAATGGTTTCAACATCTTCAGCTGATGCGAATTCAACTTTGTAACCAAATTCTTCAGCAACAATTGAAATTGTTTCCGCATCTAAACGTTGATTGATGGATACAAATAAACCTAAAGCCATACAAGTAGAAATTACTTGTGTAACCTGTACGTTCATCATTTGCGCCATTTGGTTAGCCGACACGAATTCGGCAACGCGTAATACTTTTTTGTCTGCTTCGTCTAATACATTTTGTTCAGCTAAACGCTCACGAACTTCATCACGTTTTTCGCGACGGTATTTTGAGGTTTTAGATTTATTACCTTTTTGACTTAAACGAGCAAGTGTTTCTTTAATTTGAGTTTGAATTTCCTCTTCCGTTAATTCGTGACGAGGTTTCGGACCCGTTCCGCTACCACCGCCTGTGCCAACGTTTAATTTTTTACGAGGATCACCGTATTTTTCTTTAGCGCGGTCTTTTGCAATTTGCGCTTGTTCTTTACCAACTTTTTTAATTTCCTCTTCCGACATACCGCCTTTGCGGATACGTTTACGTTTTTTCTTATCGGCAGCAGAACCTAAATTTGAAGATGCAATTGGTTTTTTCTTTTCTTCTTTAACGGGCAAAATAATATTTCCCAAAATTTTCGGGCCTTCTAATTTTGCAAATTTAGTTTCTAAGAAATCTTCTTTTTGTTCTTCTTCGGGAGCAACTTCAGGTTCAATTGGCTTTACAAGTTCTTCCTTAACTTCTTCTACTTTTTTGGCCTTACCTTTTTTCTTAGTCTCAGCTTCTTCAGTCTTGGCTTTTTTATCAGGCTTAGTTTTACTATTTATAGATTCTAAATCTAATGTTCTTAAAACTTTCGGTCCTTCTAAATTTTCAACTTCTGTTTTAACAATCTCTTCTTTTTTAGGAGCAGCTTTTTCTTTTTTAGCTTTTTCAGTTGCGGCATCCGTAAGGTCTTTTATTCTTACTTCTTCAGCATCCTTCGCTTCTTTAACTTTCAGTTTGGCTTTATTGTCGTCTAATACAATATTATCGCGTTTAACCTTACTAATATTTTGCGAAACCTGCTCTGCTTCTTCACGCGCGTTTTTATCGCTCGAAAATTCTTTCTGCAATAAAACATATTCCTCGTTGCCAATTTTAGCATTAGGGTTATTATCAACCGGCTTACCTTTTGCGGCAAGGAATTCCACAATCTTTCCAAGAGAAAGGTTGAACTCTTTTGCTACTTTACTTAAGCGAAGTTGTTTTGCTCCGTCTGACATATTTTTTACTCCTCTTTTATTAGTGTTCTGTTAAATGCAGTTTAGGATCTGCAAACCTTGATGACTAATCAAATTCAGATTCAAGAACTTTTCTTAAATCAGCAATCGTTTCTTCTTCTAGTCCGGTACGGCGTTTTAATTCTTCAGTACTTAATTCTAATACTGATTTCGCTGTATCGCAACCAATTGCTTTTAATTCATCAATAATTGCCGGTTCAATTTCGTCACTGAATTCGTCTAAGTCAACGTCTTCACTTTCTACTTCTGTATCGGTATCACGATAAACATCAATTTCATATCCGGTTAATTTACCTGCTAATTTAATATTGAAACCACCTTTACCAATTGCTAAAGAAATTTGGTCAGGACGTAAAAATACATCTGCACGTTTTGTTTCTTCGTCAATTTTTATGGTTGTTACTTTTGCAGGACTTAATGCACGTTGAATTAATAATGTTGAGTTTGCGGTGTAGTTGATAACGTCGATATTTTCGTTTTTTAACTCGCGAACAATGCCGTGAATACGTGAACCTTTCATACCAACACAAGCTCCAACCGGATCAATTCTGTCGTCGTAACTTTCAACAGCTACTTTTGCACGCTCACCCGGTTCACGAACAATTTTCTTGATAATGATAAGTCCGTCAAAAATTTCAGGAACTTCCAATTCAAATAAACGCTCCAAAAATGCAGGTGAAGTTCTTGATACAACAATAGAAGGTGTTCCGCCTTTCATTTCAACTCTGGAAACAACAGCCTTAACTGTATCTCCTTTTTTGAAAAAGTCAGATGGGATTTGCTCAGTTTTTGGTAAAATTAATTCGTTGCCTTCGTCATCCAACAACATAATTTCTTTTTTCCAAACTTGGTATACTTCAGCGTTGATAACATCACCAACTTTTTCTTTATACTTATTATAGATTTCACTTTTCTCAAGTTCAAGAATTTTTTGAACTAAGTTTTGGCGGATAGCTAAAACAGCACGACGACCAAAGTCATCTAACTTAACTTGTTCAGAAACGTCTTCACCAATTTCGAAATCCGGTTCAATTTTTTTAGCTTCGGTTAAGCTGATATGCTTGTTCACATCATAATCAAACGAATCTTCAGCAAATTCATCGTCAACGATGTTACGGTTTTTCCAGATTTCAATATCACCTTTATCGGGGTTAACAATGATGTCAAAGTTTTTATCAGATCCAAATTTTTTGATTAACATGCTACGAAATACATCTTCAATGATGCTCATTAAAGTTGCTCGGTCGATGTTTTTGATGTCCTTAAACTCCGAAAACGATTCAATTAAGTTTACGCCTTCCATGATTTTTTTGTTTTAAAATTTTAATTTAATTTTTGTTTCTTTTATATTCTCTAATTGTATGTTGTGTGTGCGTGTTACGTTTATTTTCCCTTTTCCAATTGGTTTCGGTTCGCGCGTTGTTGTTTCTATTACTAAATTTCCGTCACTTCCAATTTCAAGTAAAGTTCCACTTGCAGTTGTTCCGTCTTTTAATTTCAATTCTAAATCGCGGCCAACGTGTTTAATATATTGTCTGCTCAATTTTAGCGGTTGTGTAGCACCGGGCGAACTAACTTCCAGTGAAAAATCTTCAACTTCACGATCTAGGCTTTTTTCAATGTGTCTGCTTAAATCAACACATTCATTAATTCCTAAACCATTATCGCCATCCACAAACACTTCAATCTTGTTCCCAGGCAAAACTTTCACATCAATTAAAAATAAATGAGTGCCATTTATCTTTTCGTTAATAATCTCAATTATCTGCTCTTTTAGTATCATTTTTACAATAAAATAGGGGACTTGAGTCCCCTATCTTTATCATATCTTATATTTCGACGACAAAATTAACAATAATTTGTTCAATAAAAAAATAATTTTAGTCGAACCTTTGCGTTATTTTATCGTAATATTATAGTAGTTTCGCCCCGCACAAAGGAAATTAAAGAATTTGCCCCCTTTAAAAGAGGAAAAACACAAAAAAGCATGAAATCAATTGGAAAATATAGAATGAACTTAAAGCGCTTTTTAGCATTTAACATTCTGTTATTCAGCTCGTTGATAACTCAGGCTGGTTTTGCCGATAAAGCTAAAAACGCTATAAGTAAGGAATTTAACAGTTTTGAAGGTATTTGGATTATGTTAGGCCTTATTGGTGGTGGATTGGGTATATATGTAATAATGAACCAAGTTAACAAAAAGCAGGCAGCTAAAGAAGCTGCTGAAGAGGCTGCCCGCGGAACCGGCGGGGTTCACCACGCTCATCGCCGTCACCACAGACATAAAGTAGTTAAAAAGTAACATTCAAGATATAAGCCTCACATTAGTGGGGCTTCTTTTTTGGTTCACATTCAGTGTATTAAGGTAATTGTTAAAACGTGATTACCAAATTGTTAAAAGTCTGTTCTTTAAATTAGGCGTATTAATTTTGTTTTTAGTGTCATAGCTTTATCTTTGTGCCGAATTTTTAATTTAAGAAAAATGTCTGACATAGCAAACAAAGTAAAATCAATCATCGTTGATAAATTAGGTGTTGATGAAAAAGAAGTAACTACAACTGCAAGCTTTACTAATGATTTAGGAGCTGATTCACTAGATACAGTTGAGTTAATTATGGAATTCGAAAAAGAATTCAATATTGCAATTCCTGATGAACAAGCAGAGAAAATCTCTACTGTAGGTGATGCAATTACTTATATTGAGACTAACGCTAAGTAGTTTAATCTAACTTATTTTTTATGCAATTAAAACGCGTAGTGGTAACCGGACTGGGTGCTGTTACACCTTTGGGCAATAATGTAAATGATTATTGGACAAACTTGGTTAATGGTGTTAGCGGAGCCGCTATTATTACGCGCTTTGATGCAACTAAATTTAAAACCCGCTTCGCTTGTGAAGTAAAAGGGTTTAATCCAGAAGATTATTTCGATAAAAAGGAAGCTCGTCGTGTTGATGCTTTTACCCATTATGGTATGGCAGCAGCAGTTCAGGCTATTGCCGATTCAGGTATCGATAAAGAAGGTATTGATAAAAATGAGATTGGTGTTATCTGGGGTTCCGGTATCGGAGGTCTTGATACATTTCAAACTGAAACCTTTGCTTTTGCAAAAGGTGATGGTACTCCTCGTTTCAATCCATTCTTTATTCCTAAAATGATAGCTGATATTTGTTCAGGTCACATCTCTATTCGTTTTGGTTTACGTGGTCCAAACTTCACAACAGTTGCCGCTTGCGCTTCATCAACTAACGCTTTAATTGATGCGTTCAATTATATCCGTTTAGGAAAAGCAAATGCAATTGTTACCGGTGGTTCTGAAGCTGCCATTAACGAAAGTGGTATGGGTGGATTTAACGCTTGTCAAGCAATGAGTTTAAATAACGACTCTCCTGCAACTGCTTCCCGTCCTTATGATGCAACCCGCGATGGTTTTGTTTTAGGTGAAGGTGGTGGCGCTTTAATATTAGAAGAATTAGAACACGCTTTAAACCGCGGTGCTAAAATTTACGCTGAAGTTATTGGTGGTGGTATGAGTGGCGATGCTTATCATATCACAGCTCCTCATCCTGATGGATTAGGCGCAACATTAGTAATGCAACGTGCATTAAAAGATGCTGAAATTTCTGCTAACGAAATTGATTACATCAATACACATGGTACAAGCACTCCATTAGGTGATGGTGCCGAATTAAAAGCAATTGCCAATGTATTTGGTGAAAATGCTTTTAAAATGAATATCAGTTCTACAAAAAGTATGACAGGTCATTTATTAGGTGCTGCAGGTGCTATTGAAGCTATTGCAACTGTATTAGCAGTAAAAAATGATATCATCCCTCCAACAATCAATCATACTACTGTTGATCCGGAAATTGATCCAAGATTTAATTTAACCTTAAACAAAATGCAAAAACGCACAGTGAATGCTGCTATTACCAATACATTTGGTTTTGGCGGACATAATGCTGCTGTTGTTTTGAAAAAGTTTAAGCAATAATATAAGCTTGCTAAAATCTTTACTAAGTTTTTCAAAAAACAAATCTGACGCTCAACTAAAAAAGAGCTTGAAAACTTTATTGGGTTTTACACCAGGAAACATTTCATTATACAAACAAGCCTTTTTACACAGTAGCAAACGCGAAACCGTAAACAACGAACGTCTCGAGTTTTTGGGTGATGCGGTTTTGGGCGCAGTAATTGCAGAACATTTATTTAAATTATTTCCCTATAAAGACGAAGGTTTTTTAACGCAGCTGCGTTCTAAAATCGTAAACGGACAAAATTTACAGCAGCTCGCCCTTAAATTAGGTATTGATACTTATTTGAAAGTTGGATTAAAGGAAAACGAAAAATCAAAGTCATCAGTTTATGGTGATGCTTTCGAAGCTTTGATTGGTGCTGTGTATATCGATAAAGGATTTGTTAAGTGTAAAAATTTTATTCTGAAACGCATTATAAAAATTCATGTTGATATAGATGAGTTAATGAATACTGATTCAGATTTTAAAAGCATGCTACAAATTTATTGTCAGAAAAATAAATTTACTTTAGAGTATCGTTTGCTTAGTGAAGAACAAAAAGGGAAAACGAAAATTTTTGTGGTTCAGGTTTTTATTGATGATAAACCTTATGTTACTTTCGAAAACTATAGCAAACGTGTAGCTGAACAGAAAGCAGCGCAATTAACTTTGGAAGAATTGAATATTAACTAATCTCTTCCAGGTCTTTCAAATAATCGTATTGTAAATCTTCGTGTAACGCATCAATCAACGCTTTTATCTTTTTTAGTTCCGCAGCTTTCAGGTTTACCAAACGCGCGCTTTTCTCAATAGGAATTTTTGATTCTTTTAGTTTCTTGCAAAAATAAATGTGAAGTTCTGCAGCAATGGCTTTGTCGCCAATGTACTTTATATATTTATTAATGATGCGTAAAATTTTACGCAAACTTTTTTTAGCGTAATATAAATTGATGTCAGGTTTTAATTCAACAAAATTTTCATCCACTAATTGTTTTACCTGTGTCACGAAGCCATTTTTATCATGACTCTCAAACATTAAATAGTCGAGATACTCTTTATTATCTTTTTTGTACTTAGCTAAAGCAATGCATAAATCGGCCAATTGTTTTGGTTCTAATTCTTGTAACTCTTTTTTTATTTCAGCTAAAGTGCCCGACTTCATACACTAAATATAAGTATAAATTATTTGCGTAAATTTAAATAATGAAAAAAGTGTTTTTGTATGTAATGGCATTGTTGTATGCTGCTGCCGGAGTTTATCATTTTGTAAATCCTCGTTTTTATAAAATTCTTATGCCCGAGTGGTTGCCTTATCATTCGTTTTTGAATTATTCGGGTGGAGTTGCAGAAATAATTTTAGCCATCATGTTATTATTAGAAAAAACAAGACGACTTTCAGCATATTTAATCATTGCTATGCTTGTGGTGTTTTTATTTGTAATACATATTCCCATGACATTTGATTTTTATGAAATGCATCATCCGGGATTTTTAATAAGTGTTATCCGTTTACCAATTCAATTTGTGTTAATTTGGTGGGCCTGGCTTTATACAAAACCTTCTAAAAGCTGAGGTAAATCACCATTTTAAAGCAGTAATTTTTTTGTATATTTATGTACCAATACATCAACACATGAAAAAACTTTTACAAATTTTAATTTTCACATCTTTAACTGTTAGCGTAAAAGCTCAAACTGCAACAAGTATTGCAAATGGAAACTGGACGAATCCATTAACCTGGAATTGTACATGTGTACCTATTAATGGATATAGTGTTACCATCAATAACAATGTTACCTTAAACACAAGCATGATATTTAATACTGGTGGTATAACAATTAATAACACCGGTTCATTAATTCAAGATGCGTCTTTAAACCGCGACATCTGGATTAACGGTGGTTATTTTAATAATAATGGGAATGCAAATTTTCGTTATCTATTAGTTTCTTCAGGCTCTATAACAAATCCGGGAAGTTTTACCGTAAGCGCTTTTACGAATTCGGTAACTTTTACAAATGCAGGAAACATCCAAATGGATAGTATGTATGTTGCAGGAAATTTAACTAACGCTACAACCGGAAAAATTACCGGCGACAGTTTAACCAACGCAACAGGATTTACATTAACAAATAATGGAAGAATAAATTCAACATGGTCGTTGAACAATGGCAATTTCATCAATAATAATTACCATGGAGGTTATGCTTTCACAAATAACGGGATCTATAACAATAACGACTCATTAATTTTGACGGCTAGCACTTGGAACAAATCGAAATTTTATAATAATATTAGTGGAAAAGTTCGCTTGACAAAAAATTTCCATAATTATACACCTGGAAATACAGCGGCGTTTGTGAACAGCGGTAACGTAACAGTTTTAGATAGTTGGTATAATACAGATACTGTTAGAGGACCGGCTAGTGGTTATTTTCAGGTAGCGGATACATCTGCCAATTCAGGAACACTGGGTGGTACTTTTACTTTTTGTGATTTAACTCCTCCTCCAACATTTCCAAAAATTGATTTAAATTCCGGTCCTATTTCATTGGGTATAGTATTTTGTGTTAGTAGCGGTATTAAAGAGAATGAATTGGTTGAGGTAAATATTTATCCTAATCCTTCAAACGGAAAATTACACGTAAAAAATCCCGCGACCGGGAACTTAACAATTTCGCTAACTGATGTTACCGGAAAAGTACTTCTTCATCAGAAATTAGGTAACAGTATTTCTGATTTAAATTTAGATTATCCCAACGGCATTTATTTTGTAAAAATCACCGATTTACAAAATGGTCATTCTAGAACTGAAAAATTAATAATTCAGAAATAATTTTATTTTATTAGTTCCTGAAATATTTAGGCCTCTTAACATTGTCGCCGCACAAAGCACAAGGTTGGGAGGGTTAAGTGTTTTACCTTATAATGAATTGAATTTAGGATTTTCTTCAGGAGATGATTTAGAAGTTATAAAACAAAACAGGAAATTATTTTTTGATAAGCTTGGTATTTCGGAAGATAATATTGCTTGGAGTAAATTAGTGCATGGTAATAAAGTATTAGTTGCAGATTCCCCAATGAAAGGGGAAGGTTGCGATGCAGTCATCACCAATAAACCAAATGTATTCGCTTGCGTTTCTATAGCAGATTGTACACCTGTTTTAATTTACGATACAAAAAACAAAGCTGTTGCTGCTATTCATGCGGGATGGAGAGGAACTGCTGCACATATTGTCTCTGAAACTTTAAAGGCCATGCAAAGCAATTACGGAACTAAAGGAGAAGATTGTCTCGCATTTATTGGTGCTTGTATTGGTGAAGAAAATTTCGAGGTAGGGGAGGAAGTCGCGGTTCAATTTTCTGATGATGTAAAACGTTTTGATGAATCCAAACAAAAATATTTCATTGATTTAAAGAAGGAAAATAAAAAACAGTTATTACAATTCGGATTGAAAGAAAGTAATATTGAAATTTCTAACTATTGTACGATTACTGATAACGATAAATTTTTCTCTTACCGAAAAGAAAAAGGTATTACGGGAAGAATGTTGGCAGTGATTGGAATTAAAGAATGATTTGGAAGGTGGTTTCGACAAGCTCAACCACCGCGTTTTCAAAAGTAGGCGGTGCCTGAGCTTGTCGAAGGCACCGCTTAACGTAATTCCCTCAAATACATCTGAACCGTATTCTCGAATCCAAAATAAAGTGCGTCGCTAATTAGGGCGTGACCAATAGAAACTTCTAGTAAACCTGGAACATTTTCTTTAAAGAATTTTAAATTTTCTAAACTTAAATCGTGACCGGCATTAATTCCTAATCCTAATTTTTGGGCTACCATTGCAGCTTCAGTAAATGGTTTTATAACTTGCTCTCTTTTTGTAGAATAATATCTCGCGTATTCTTCAGTATACAATTCAATTCTATCAGTTCCCGTTTCTTTCGCGCCTTCTACCATTTTCACGATAGGATCAACAAAAATAGAAGTGCGGATGCCCGCTTTTTTAAATTCAGAAATAATATCTTTTAAATAATCTTTATGTTTCACTGTGTCCCAACCATGATCGGAAGTAATTTGTCCCATCGAATCAGGCACTAATGTTACTTGCTCAGGCTTTACTTGTAAAACTAAATCAATAAATTTTTGTTCTGTGGGATTTCCCTCTATATTAAATTCTGTCTTAACAACTTTTTTCAATTCGTAAACATCAGCGTAACGAATATGTCTTTCATCAGGACGAGGATGTACTGTTATTCCTTGCCCTCCAAAACGTTCAATATCAATAGCTGCCTTAATTAAATCAGGGGTATTGCCACCGCGCGCATTGCGAATGGTAGCGATTTTATTAATATTAACACTTAATTTGGTTGCCATAATTTATTATACAAAACTAAGGAAAAGTGTTAAATTTACACATATAAATTTATGTTAGTTTCCGACCTTATAACCGACGAGATTCCGCCTCTTAAAGTAACCGACACCGTTGAAATGGCGCTCGATTGGATGGAGCAATTCAAAGTATCGCATTTGCCTTTGGTGAGTAATCGTCAGTTAATTGGTGTCGTTTCTGAGAGCGACCTATTGGATTATAACAAGCCTGAAGAAAGTTTCGAATCTGCAAAACTTCCAATTTTAAAACCTATCATTCACCACTATCAGCATACGTATGAATTATTGAAGTTAATGACTTCATTAAATCTCACTTTAATTCCGGTGCTGGATGAGAATGAATTTTATAAGGGCTGTATTACTTTAAAAGGTATCGTTGTAAATTTAGCGACGATGGCTTCAGTGCAAAATCCCGGTGGTGTAATTGTATTAGAATTAAATCAAAATGATTATTCGGTTACACAGATAGGAAATATTATTGAAGGTAACGATGCGAAAATTTTAAGTCTTCACGTTTCATCAATTCCTGACAGTACAAAAATTGAAGTGACAGTGAAGGTGAACCGCGAAGATCTATCGCGCATCTTGCAAACATTTGGTCGTTATAATTACACAGTAAAAGCATCTTATAATTATGGTGATTATGAGAATGATTTAAAAAACAAACTGGATGAGTTTATGCATTTCCTCAATATTTAGGCATGCACTCGTTCTCACTTTTGTAAGCCTCAACTTTTTTCTACATTCCCAAAGCAACGATTCACTTAATGTCTCATTAAGAGTGGGTGACATTTCTATTAGTGGAAATAAAATCACCAGGAAAAATATTATCACCCGCGAATTACCTTTTAATTCAGGCGATACAATTAATTCAAATGACATCGCTGCGATTGCATTACGCTCGCAACAAAATATATTTAATACACAATTATTTATTTACGATTCGGTAAGGTATGTGATTGATGGTGTTTCAAAAACGGTCGACTTCACTATAAAAGTAAAAGAGCGCTGGTATATTATCCCAACACCCATTTTTGAAATTCAAGATAGAAACTTTAACCAATGGTGGCGCACTAAGGATTTATTCAGAGTAAATTATGGTTTGGCTTTAGGGTGGGATAATTTTACCGGACGAAAAGATAATTTGACTTTAATTTTCAGAAGAGGTTATTCTGAAAAGTATGGTGTTACGTATTCTATACCATATATAAATAAGGCACAAACTGTTGGTTTTAATATGGCTTATAGTTATAGCAGAAATAACGAAGTAGCTTACAGTACTGAAAATAATATTTTGTTGTTTCATCGTGATTATAAAAACTATATGCGTTATCAGCACGAGGCAAAAGTGGGGGTGAGTATACGTAATGCATTATACCAACGAAGCACTATCGAATTATTATATAACCAATTGCATATTAATGATACCATTTCGAAATTGAATCCCGATTTTTTTGGTGACAAGAAAACGAAGGTGGGGTATTTTAGTTTGCAATACAGATGGACTTTTGATAAGCGCGACAATAAGCCGTATCCATTAAAAGGTTGGACCATAGATGTGGCGGTTATAAAAGACGGTTTAAATTTTTTGAAGGATGAGGCCCTTAGTTATATGTATGCTATTGTAGGCGCTAGAAAATACACACCGCTATCGAAACGATTTTACATTGCCAACCAAATTAAAGTTCGCTATATAAATACAGATTACCAGCCTTATTATTTTAACCGGGGGCTAGGTTACAATAATGATTTCATACGCGGCTACGAATATTTTGTAATGGATGGTCAAAATTTGGCTTTAGTAAAAAATACTTTAAAGTATAAATTAATTAAGCAGCGTATTGTTGAAGTAAAGGCTTTAAAACGTTTTCAGCAGTTCAGTACTATTCCTTATGCAGTATATTTAACTTTAAATGGTGATGCCGGTTATGTTCAGGATCAATTTTACGGAAAGAAAAATTTCCTAAACAACAGTTGGCAATACGGTTATGGTATGGGTTTAGATTTTGTTACGTATTATGATATTGTAGTGCGCTTTGAATATTCTTTCAACAAGCAAAAACAAAGCGGCTTCTTTATTAGTATGAGCGCAGGGATTTAATAGCTTAAGATGGTTTCCTGCAGCTGTTGCTAAAAGCACCGCGCCTTTTATGAATTCAACATCACTTATTGGTAAATAGCCTTTTTGAAGCCCAATTTAGTTATATTTGAACTTCATGCATTCAGTAAGAATTATATTTTCTTTTCTTGCAATTTCGGTGACGCTTTTATGTGGGGCTCAACAACCTTCTTACATACAATTCTCGGTTAATAATGGTTTGCCAAGCAATAACGTGTATTATTCTATTCAAGATCATAACGGCTATTTTTGGTTTGCTACCGACAAAGGCGTGGCTAAATTTAATGGCTACAATTTTAAGGTTTACACTACCAACGATGGTTTAAGCGATAATGAAGTATTTGATATTTATGAAGATTCGAAAGGAAGAGTTTGGTTCTCTTGTTACAACGGAGAGTTGTGTTTTTATTACAACAATAAATTTTATAGTCGTTATAACTGCGCTTATTTAAGTAAAATTAGTCGTTCAAATATTGGATTAAAAGTTCTTGAGGATAATAATGGAACTGTATACTTCATTACACAACGATCTCTTGTATCGATAGAAAAAGGCGACGTGGTAAAGGAAAATTTAACACCTGATCAGAAAGCTTATTCTACTTTATTTAAAAACAAGGAAGGCTCGGTTTGCAGTATTAGTTACGATACATCAAAAGTTTATATTAATGACTTAACTAATAGCACACAAATTAGTTTCAGTCATAATAAAAGCGAAGCCATGCCAAGAGTGAATACTAAGGCTGATATAGTTGGCAATATGGTGTACTATGGTTTTGATAAAAAGATGATTGGTAAAGATTTGAGCAATACAAAATATAATTTGCCGGTTAGTTTTAATCATTTAGTACAGTTTGTAAAAGGAAGTGATGAGAAAAATTTGTGGGTTGGTACGCAAAAGGGTTTGTATTTATTTAACACAGTCGCAAATAAAATTGTACGGTCAATTTTCAAAGAGGCCTCAATATCATCAGTTAATACAGATAACGAAAAACATATTTGGGTAACTACTTTAGATAACGGCGTTTATCTTTTATTAAATCAAGATGTAGACTTATATAATCAGAATAACGGATTGTTTTTTAATTATGCAGCAAACTTCTTTCCTATTGATAGCACACGATTATTAATAGGTTCCAATAAATTCCATTACTCGGTTCTAGCAAACAATGAACTTAAAAATTCTGAATTACCTTCAAGTCAGGGCACAGGTTTAATCAGAAAAGTTAGAAAAGACCAAAAGGGCAATATTTATATTATAAGTGCTGTTTCTGTTGTAAAAATAAATAGCAATCTTGAAATTACTAATACGTACACCACTGCAATAAGAGATATGCACTTTGTTGGCAATGATTCGGTGTATGTGGCTAGAATAAACGGCGTTTCAAAAGTAGATTTAGGTTGTTTTAACAGGGAGAAAAACTTAGACTCCTATTTTTTTAAGACTATGAAGTTTAAGCATCCCACTAATTACTTTTATCATTCTGTTTTAGAGAACCAAATTTATTGTGTTGGAAACAAAGGGGTAAAACGGATACAGAATGATAAGTTGATGGATTTTGAAACTGACAGTATGTTTATTAATAACGTCACTGATGTTTTGCAAGATCCAAGAGGAATTTTGTTTTTATCATCGGATATTAACGGTGTATTTGTAAAGTATAAAGGAATTAACTATGTCATAAATATTAAATCCGGATTGCCATCTAATTTCGCTACCGGTTTAACTATCGATGACAAAATGAATGTTTGGGTGGCAACTGCAAAAGGAATTGCCAAAATAGCGAGCTCCGTTACCAATGGTGGTTTAAAGTTTGAAATAACTAATTACAATAAGTTAAACGGACTAATTGATAATTCAATCAATGCCTTAGTTTGGCACGATAACAGAATATACGCGGCTACTAATTTTGGCGTTTGCTCTTTTAAAGAAAATCAATTAGTGAAGCAAATACCGCACCCTGTATTAAACATTGAAACTATTCACATAAGCGATTCAGTATATGATGGCGAAATGAATAAGGAGTATGTTTCAAACTATAGCCATAATAATATCCGTATAGATTATGTTGCTATTTCTTCCGGCTCGTTGGATAACATCGTATATGTGTATAGGATGAAAGGACTAGAGGAAAGCTGGAACACAACACAAAATTTGCAACTGCAATACCCGTCTCTTCCTCCCGGAAATTATGTTTTCGAAATAAAAGCACTCAATGCACATGGAGATGCATCTGAGATAAAAAGCATTTCAATTATTATAACGCCATCATTTTATCAAACCATTTGGTTTAAAGCATTAATGTTTTTTGGAATTGCTATTATTTTTTATTTAATTATTGTTTATCGTATAAAAGTATGGCGACGGAATCATGAATTACAACAAACACTTTTAGAATCGGAAAACAAACGTTTAGAATTAGAACGCGATGAGATTAATATGCAAATGAAATTAATTGAGTTGGAACAAAAGGCACTCCGTTTGCACATGAACCCGCATTTTTTATTTAACGCTATTAATGCCATCAATGGATTTTATGCAAGTGGTGAAGCTGAGCTGGGGAAGCGTTACATTACTAAGCTTTCGCAATTACTGCGAATGTTATTAGATTATTCAACACAAAAAATAATAACCTTAAAACAGGAAACAGATTTACTGCATAATTATTTTTTATTGAATCAACTTCGCTTTCAAAACAAATTCGATTACAGTATAGAAATTGACAGTGATTTAAATCTAGATATAGTAGCCATTCCGCCAATGATTATTCAACCTTTTGTTGAGAACGCTTTAATTCACGGAATTGCGCCTTTAAAAACAAAAGGCATTGTAAAAGTGAAGATCGAAAAAAGCAATAACTATTTAGTATGTACTATTACGGATAATGGTATTGGTCGTAAAAAATCGAATGAACTCAATGTAGATAAAATTCATAAGTCAACCGGAATAAAAGTGACGGAGGAAAGGATTAAGGCAAGTGTTGATGATGAGGATTATTTAAGTATTGAAGATATCACCAATGCTGAAGATATTTGTATTGGAACAAAAGTAGTTTTTAAAATTAATTATCAGGAAATGTTTTAAATTAGCCTTATGAAGTTAAGTACACTTATAATAGATGACGAAAAGCAAGCGCGCAATTCCCTTCGTTCGGATTTAAGTAAACACGAAGACGCAATAACTATTTTGGGCGAAGCTGACAGTGTAGAAACTGCTGTTAAACTGATTAATGATAAAAAACCTGATTTAGTTTTCTTGGATATTAATTTAGGAGATGGCTCAGGGTTTAATGTTTTAGAAAAAACTTCATTCAAAAACTTCAAAACTATTTTTGTCACAGCTTACGATCAATACGCTATAAAAGCTTTTAAAGTAAGCGCACTGGATTTTTTATTAAAGCCTGTTGATTTAGATGAATTAGCTGAAGCTGTAAAAAAAGCTAAATCGATAATAGCACCTAATACAAGTGAGGAACAGATAAAGGTATTTCGAGATACAAAAGTAAATGATGCTGAAAAGAAAATTGTATTAAAGGAACTGGATGCGGTCCACATTGTAAAGGTGAACGATTTAATAGCCTGTGAAGCTTCGGGTATTTACACTACCTTTTATATAAACAACAATAAACAAATTGTAGTTTCCAAAAATCTAAAAGAGTATGAAGATATTTTGGAGCCGTATAATTTTCTACGCGTTCATAATTCATTTCTCATTAATGCCAACAAGATTGAGAAGTTCGAGAAATCAGATGGGGGCTTTTTAATTATGGAAGGCGGCCAGCGTGTTCCTGTTTCTCAACGTAAGCGTGATGTGGTGATGGAGTTTCTAAGAAACTTTTAACCATTCTGCATTTGTTTAGTTTATCTTATCACTTGTTATTGTTTTAATGGCGTTGCTTTAGTATTCGCTTTTTAGTCTGCGGTCTCATGTAATATCGCAGAATAATTCAGAATTTAAATGAGCACGAAGAAGGAGCTTAATCCGGTTATTAAAGCAGGAGCTGCAAAGGTATACCGGAAAAATTTGCTACGTACATTAGATAGCTTAAAGCATACCAACCATATTATTCAAAAAAGCCAGTTCCAAAATTATTTGGTACAGGCGGAAGATTGTCTCGTTAAATTAAAGAAAGCTGAAGGTGATACCTATGCTTTTGACCTTGAAAACGAGTACAATTATTATAAAGAGCTATTTTTAAAAGCGAGTAGCCATTCCTAAATAAAAGCAGATATTCGAAATAACACATCACCTATTGGTTTTAAACCCTCATCTTTTAAGACTGCCATTTTTAGAGCTAAACAAGCTGCAATTTTGAATAAAATTATACAAGAATGAAAACTACAACTCTAAAATTGGCACTTTGTTTTTTTGCATTAGCAAGCGCTATCAATTTAAAGGCCGACAAATCTCCTGCTTCTGTTTATTTTCAGGAAAATAAAGGTCAGATTCACGACCAAAATTTTAATCCACGTCCTGATGTATTATTTAGTGGGAATACAAACGGTTTGTATTATCATTTAAAGCACACTGGTTTAAGTTATCAGTTGTTACGTATTGATGAGTTTAAAACTGTTTTGAATTCAAAAACAACTCAGCCGCAAAAACAAGTTGCTAAACAAACTGTTTACAGAATTGATATTGATTGGTTAAATGCAAACCCATTAGCACAAGTTGTAAAATCTAACGAACTGGAAGGTTCTGAAAATTTTTATTCAGATGTTTGTCCGAATGGAATTGCAGATGTTAAAACTTATCAGCAAGTAGTATATAAAAATATTTACAGCGGTACTGATTTAAAATGGTATCACAAAGACGGCTCTTTAGAATATGATTTTATTGTTCATCCTAATGCAGATTATCATAATATTGAAATGAAAATTAATGGAGCGTACAAAATCTCAATTAATACTAAAGGAGAACTTGAGATTGTAACGCCATTAGGTACTATTATTGAGAAAGCACCGGTTGCGTATCAAGGCAGCACAAGAATTGACGCGCAATGGAGATTAAACGATGAAGTTGTTTCATTTGAAATTGGACAATACAATAAAAATTTAGCTCTTGTAATCGATCCTTCCATTCGTGTTTGGGGTACATATTATGGTAGCACGAGTGATGATGAAAGCAATGAAACGTGTTTAGATAACAGTGGTAATGTTTATATGGTAGGAACAACTGCATCAAATGCAGCAATTGCTACTGTAGGAGCGCATCAAACAACTATTTCAACTACCACTGATGCATTTATTAGTAAGTTCACTAGTGCCGGAGTAAGATTATGGGCCACTTATTACGGTAGCACAGGAGCAGATGCAGCAAATGCTTGCATAACTGATGCAACAGGAAATATATATGTTGTAGGAAACACAACAGCTACAAACTCAGTCTTAGCAACTACAGGAGCTTATCAGGTTTCTCCTTATGGTGGTGGAGATGGATTTGTAGTGAAATTTAATGCTAGCGGTGTTAGACAATGGGGTTCCTATTATGGTGATTTTGGCGGAGACTATTTAAATGACATTGGAATTGATAATGCTGCAAATGTGTATTTAGCCGGGGCAAGCGGCGCCTCTTTTTCTTTAACGATTTCAACTGCCGGTAGTCATCAAGTAAATAATGGTGGAGGAGCAACGGATGCTTTTCTTGTAAAATTTAATACATCTGGTACCAGACAGTGGGCAACATTTTATGGTGGAACCGGTGCCGATGCTGCACTTGGTTGTTTTGTTGAACCGGCCGGCGGAGTTTTTATTTCAGGAAATACTGCAAGTACAGGTGGTACAAGTATTGCAACTGTAGGCTCACATCAACCGGCGCACGGTGGCGGAACCAATGACGCATTTCTTGCCTACTTTAATACTTCAGGTGTTCGACAATGGGGAACTTATTATGGCGCAACAGGAAATGATTTTGGAACTTGTATTGCGAAAGATGGTGCAGGTTTTGTTTATATGGGAGGATATGCATCATCCGGTTCAGCAATTGCAACAGTTGGCGCACATCAAACTACACATGGAGGTAACACAAACGATGGAATACTTATAAAATTTAATTCAACGGGTGTACGTCAGTGGGGGACATATTATGGTGGTACAGGGAATGATTTTATTTTTAACATTGCAATTAATACAGTAAGTAATAGAATTTATATAACAGGGGCTTCAAGCATGGGTGGAAATATTGCTACAATCAATGGTTTTCAAACAGTTCATGGTGGCGGATTATTTGATGCGTTTTTAGTTAGTTTTATTCCCAGTGGCGTACGACAAATTGGAACCTATTATGGTGGCACCGGAAACTTTGACGATCAGGGAACAGGATGTGTGACTGATGCAAATGGTAATGTTTACATAACAGGAAGAACAACTTCAGCTACTGGATTATCTACTCCCGGAGCGCATCAAACTGCTTTCGGTGCATTCGGAAACAATGATGGTTTTTTAGTGAAGTTTCAAGATTGCTCGAGTACATTTTCAACAGCATTAAATTCAGCAACTATTTGTTCGGGACAAAGTGTAAATCTTTTATCAGACGCAACAGGTGTTACATCTTATAGCTGGAGCAATGGAGCAACAACATCGAGTGTTAGTGTTTCTCCTACAGTAACAACAAACTATACTATAACTGCGAACACTGCAACCGCACAATGTTTTTACGTAAAAATTATAACTGTATCAGTAACGCCATCACCAACAGTAAACATTGCGGGTACAAGCACTTTGTGTGCAGGAAACACAGTAACTTTAACAGCAAGCGGTGCAAATACATATAGCTGGAGTACAAGTGCAACTACTGCCAGCACTAGTATTAATCCAACAATCACAACAACGTATTCTGTTATTGGTACAAACACAACAACGGGTTGTTCAACAACCTCTATAAGAACTGTTACGGTTACTGCAGCACCGAGTGTAACATTAACTGCAAGTTCGCCAACCACTTGCTCTAATGGCAATTCAATAACTCTAACTGCTAGCGGAGCTACCACTTACTCGTGGAGCACAGGTCAAACAACAAATACTATTATTCTTTTTCCAGGCTTCGCACCCACTTATAATTATACGGTTACGGGAACAAGTTTAGGTTGTACAAATACTAAAACCATAACTATAAATGTAATAACAACACCAACGGTTACCGTTAGTGCAAATCCAAACATAATTTGTACAGGAAACACAACAACAATAACTGCAACAGGTGCTACAACTTATTCGTGGAATACCAGCGCAACTACAAACAGTATATCTGTTTCACCAACAGTTACAACAACATATTCTGTTGTAGGGTATAATGGTGCTTGCAGCAACACAAGAACAATTACTATTACAAATAACACGCCCAATGTAAATTTGAGCACAACGTCATCAACTATTTGTTCAGGCTCTACAGTTACACTATCTGCCAGCGGCGCTTCAACATACTCTTGGAACACAAGTTCCACAAGTAGTTCAATTTCTGTTTCTCCAACCATAAGTACTAATTATACGGTTACTGGAACAACATCAGGTTGTACAAATACTAAAACCATTGCAATAAACGTTACAACAAGTCCTACTGTAATTACAAGTGCAAGTTCAAATACAATTTGTACAGGTAACACAACAACAATAACCGCCACAGGTGCTACGACTTATTCTTGGAACACTACTGCAACAACGTCCTCAATAACAGTATCGCCAACTGTTACAACAACATATACTGTCACCGGAGTTAATGGAAGTTGTAGCGATACAAAAACAGTAACCATTACAAATAATACACCAAATTTAAATGTGAGTGCTACATCTACTAACATTTGTACTGGTGGTACTGCAACATTAACAGCGAGTGGGGCAACAACTTATTCTTGGAATACAAGTGCAACTACAGCGGCAATAAATGTTTCGCCTACATCAAGCACAACTTATACCGTTACCGGAACAACAGGAGCATGTTCAACAACTTCAACAATCCCTGTAAACGTAACTTCTGCTATTAATTTGAATATTGCATCAACTATGTCAGTTTCGTGTTCAGGTGCGCCGGTTGTTTTAACAGCTAGTGGTGCTTCAACTTATACTTGGAATACAGGACCAAACACAACAACCATTTCAGTTTCTCCAACCTCGTCAACTAACTATACTGTTACTGGAACAAGTGGAACTTGTAATGGAAGTACAGTAATTACAATTGGCGCGAGCACAAATCCAACAGTAAACTCTATTACTTCAAGCAGTTTAATTTGTTCTTTACCAACACAACAATCTGCAACATTAACAGCGAGCGGCGCAACAACTTATTCTTGGAATACAGGTGCAACTACTGCAGCTATTACAGTTTCACCGGGAATAACAACTACTTATACCGTTACAGGTTATAACGCACAAGGTTGTATGAATACATCTATCATCACACAATCTGTTTCGCTTTGTACAGGTGTTGACGAATTAAATTCAGCAAATGAAATTATTATTTTCCCAAATCCTTCTAATGGTGAGTTTACAGTTAAAGGTGTGAACGGAAATTTTGAAATCATTAACTCAATTGGACAAACGATTTACATTTCTGATTTAAATGATAGCGAAGAGGTAAAAATCACGTCTTTAGCACAGGGCATTTATTATCTGAAAATAAAAGATTCTAAAGTTTACAAAAAGATTGTTGTAGTTAACTAAGTTCTGATTAATGTTAAACGAAAGGGTGGGGATTATCCCCGCCCTTTTTTGCTTGAATATGACTATACTTGGGGATTATAAGAGCTCTTGACATGAAAAGAAAAATTTATTATTTTTGAAATAAATAATAATTATATGTCAGCAACAGATCAACAAGTAATAATTGGCTTTGGTATATTTATAGTAAGTATGATCATTACAGCCTTAATTTTTATTTCAGATAGTAAGAAGGATAAGGTTTAAGAAGCTAATTTCAATTAAACGTAGTTGTCGCGGTCCCGATAGCTATCAGAATGCATCCGTGACTTGATTATTCAGCGCACGGATTGCAAATCCGCGCGAACGGGTTTAATGTTTTTGCAAACCAATTCATTAAATCTGAAACAATTAATTTTTAAATCCCCTCTCATAGCATAAAATTATTGCAATAAAGTTAGACGCATCTGTTTAAAGGGTAAATTTGTATAGGGTGATTTTATATTAACGCCCATATAACATGAAAAATAAAAAATTAATTGATGGAATTCTGATTGGCACATTTTCTGGAATTCTGATTGGATTTGCTATTAGCGCAATGCTGCCTAAGTACAATCTAGGAGTTTTACGGTTTATTAAATAATTAATGTGTGATAAACTTGGTTGTAACAAATTTGAAATCCGCTACCTAATTGTTCAGCGACGGATTTTATGAATCTTTTTGTTCATCTTTTTTATCTAGCGGTTTAAATATAGGCATGATTGCTTCAAACTTTATTTTGTTTGTAAACGATACCCATTTTAATTCATTTGGAAGATAGATTTTAATAAATTCAGTAATTTCGTGCGCTTTACGGATAAATTCAAGAGCTTGTACGTCGTCAACTTCCTTACCGCCTACCAAAGCGACTCCACTGTGTGCAAAGGAGTTCCTTGCGGTTTGTAAATTCTTAAATGATTGCCATAATTTTACGTCTTCTTTTATAGATTTGCCAACAAAATGCTCTGAAAGAAAATCGAATTGTTCTTCAAGACTTGGATTTTTCAAATAAAACCCCCTTTCATTAATCCATTTCCAAAGTTTTTTATCAGTCTTGTTAAATGTAGCTACTTCATCCAAGGTTTTTGAAATAAATACTTCAAGTGCCGTGAAGGTAAGCACAATTGCAGGTCCCACTTCTGGAAGAACAGCATTTGCATCGAGTAACAATGTTTTCCATATAGGTAGACTTTGAAATGGGCTTAGCTTATGAACATCTTTCCAAACGCTGTTATTGACTCCTATAAAAGAAATGTGAATTTTTTTTGAACCACGCCCACGAATAAAGCCTTCTTTCTTTTCTAACTCAGTTTCATCGTCGTTAAGGTATGTTATGTGAAAATTACTTTGAGAAAGGTTTAAAGGTTTTATTTGATAACCACCTGTTACATATCTAAGCCTAAGTAAGAAGTCATTTGCAACTTCGGTAATAAGTTTTCTTGGTGGGTCAAATTCACTAGTCGCGGCTCGTTCAAAACTGTCTTTATGGAAGCGGATATCTAATGTGTCTGCGTTATAAGCTATAACTTCATCCATTGTCACTTTTTCTGCTGAGGAATATTTATCGGCATCTTCACTTCGCAAAAGAGGATAAAAACATATCGTATATCCATCTTTTTGAAAATGAAAAAGTGGAAAAATCTCACCTTCAGGTATATTAACTATGTAAGGTAATTGTATATGTACTTTTGCAATCATCAGATTTTATTTTTGGTCTTTATGTTCGAGTTTTCGGGGACTTACAATCCTTAGCTTGATTATTTAGTCCAAGGATTGCAAATCCGTTTGAATAAGATAATAATACTAACGCTTTGGTCTAATTTATTTTAGTAATTTAATTATTGAATCAATTAGTTCGATTCCACTTTGTTGACTCATGCCTCCGGTCAACGAATCTTTTATAGAGTTTAATTCATCTTTTATATATCCGTCAGTTTTTACAATTAAGGCATCTAATATTTGATTAATTATTACTAAACCATCTGCGGTAATGTCAGGAACAAATTCACTGTCGAAAACGCCTGCCTCAGCAATATTGCCCGGTCCGCCAGCTCTATCACAATCGAAGGCAAATCTCGCTAAGCCTTCATAACGCATTGCTGGATCTTGATCTGTATCATTAAGTATATACATATTTATAAAAATTGAATCCAACAATCTTCTAATGTGCCTCCAACCAATTCGGTCCGGTTCCCATACCAACTTCTACGGGTACTTTTAAAGGGATGGCTTCGCGCATGTGTTTTTCTATTATTGGTTTTAGTTTTTCGAGTTCGGGTTTGTAAATATCAAATACCAATTCATCATGCACTTGTAAAAGCATACGCGATTTAATATCCATCGTTTTAAATTCTTTGTCGATGTTTATCATCGCTACTTTTATCATATCGGCAGCAGAGCCTTGTATTGGCGCGTTAATGGCGTTACGTTCTGCAAAACTGCGAACGGTTGCGTTGTTCGAGGTAATATCACGTAACCAGCGTTTGCGTCCTAAAATAGTTTGTACATAGCCATTGTCGCGCGCAAAGTTTACTTGGTCGTCCATGAATTTTTTGATACCGGAGAATTCTTTAAAATAATTATCAATTAATTGTTTCGCTTCGGTTCTTGAAATATTTAAATTTTCTGCTAAACCAAATGCACCTTGTCCGTAAAGAATACCGAAGTTCACACTCTTCGCTTTGTAACGCATATCCTTTGTTACTTCGCCTTCTGGAACTCCATATACTTTTGCAGCGGTGGCAGTATGAATATCTATGCCGGCATTAAAAGCTTCGCACATGCCCGGGTCGCCACTCATAGAGGCAGCAACACGTAATTCAATTTGCGAGTAATCGGCGCTTAGTAAAATATAATCTTCGTTGCGCGGAATAAATGCTTTGCGTATGTGTCGCCCGCGCTCTGTACGAATAGGAATGTTTTGTAAGTTAGGATTATCAGAACTTAATCGTCCGGTTACTGCTACAACCTGATTGTAAGAAGTGTGTAAACGGTTTGTGATTTTGCTAACCAAATCGGGTAGGGCATCCACGTAAGTGCTTTTTAATTTTACGAGTTCGCGGTAATCTAAAATTTTGGCAATGATAGGATGTTTTCCTTCGAGCTTCGCTAAAATATCTTCGCTCGTTGCGTATTGTCCTGTTTTTGTTTTTTTAGGATTGTCGACAATTTTCAAATAGTCGAATAAAATTTCTCCAACCTGTTTTGGTGAAGAGATATTGAATTTTGTCCCTGCTAATCCCTGAATTTCCGCATCTACTTTGGTAATGTCTTCAGCGAGTTCTGCAGAAAATTCTCTTAAACCTTGTACATCTAAATTAATGCCTTCGCGTTCCATATCGGCTAGAACTTTAATTAAAGGAACTTCAACTTCTATAAATAATTTTTCGGTTTCCGTTTCTTTTAATTTGGGAGCGAAAACATCTTTTAATTGTATTGTAACATCAGCATCTTCGGCAGCGTAATCTTTAATTTGTTCGAGAGGCGCATCGCGCATGCTGGTTTGATTTTTACCTTTACCAATAAGTGTTTCGATACTCACCGGCTCGTAATTCAAATAGGTTTCCGATAACACATTCATATTATGGCGCATGTCGGGCTGAATTAAAAAGTGCGCCACCATGGTATCCCAAAATTTATTTTTAATTAAGAGATTGTAGTTTTTTAAAATCTGATAATCGTATTTAATATTTTGTCCAACGAGAATTTTACTCTCATCTTCAAAAATGGGACGGAATTTTTCTACTATCGCTTGTGCTTTATCTTTTTCCGCAGGAATTGGAACGTAATACGCTTCGTGGGGTTTTACTGAGAAAGATAAACCAACGAGTTCAGCTTCGAGCGTATCTAAGCCTGTAGTTTCGGAATCGTAACAATACTCCGTGTGTTTATTCAGAATAGAAATCAAATCGTTAATCTTTTCGTCAGTATCAACTAAAATATAATTGTGCTCAACATTAGCAATAGTATTGTAAACAGGTTCTATATCTTCATTTGAAACTTCTCCGGTGACTGAGCTTGTCGAAGTCCCGTTTTGTTCATTAAAGAAAGTAGCAGTACTAAATAAATCCGTTTGATTAGCTGAATGTGATTTGGCTTTGTAATTAGTTTCAGTAGATACAACTTCGGTTGCTAATTTTTCTGTTCCGCCAATATCTTCTCCCAATAAATTTTGAGCAATACGACGGAATTCTAATTCCTTAAACAATTCTTTTAAAGCTTCCTTATTTACATCTTTACGGACTAATTTCGCATCGTCAAATTCAATTGGACAATCTAAAATAATTGTGGCGAGGCGTTTCGATTGTAAGCAAAGGTCTTTATTGTTCTCAACTTTTTCTTTTAGCTTTCCTTTTAATTTATCAGTGTTCTGATATAAATTTTCGATGCTGCCGAATTCTTTAATTAATTTAATAGCGGTCACTTCACCAACACCGGGAATACCGGGAATGTTATCAGAAGCGTCGCCCATTAAACCTAAAATATCAATGAGTTCGCTTACTGAACGGATGTCCCACTTTTTACAAACTTCTTCTACACCTAAAATCTCAGCACCATTTCCTAAACGTGCGGGTTTGTAAATGAAAGTATTATTATCTACAAGCTGACCGTAATCTTTATCGGGCGTCATCATGTAAGTGGTGTAGCCTAGTAATTCAGCTTTGCGAGCGAGTGTTCCAATTACATCATCTGCTTCAAATCCGGGTAAGCCAATAGTTTGAATATTAAATCCGTGAACCAAATCAATAATTAGAGGAATACTTTTTCGTAAATCTTCCGGCATTTCTTCGCGGTTCGCTTTGTAAGCTTCAAATTCTTCGTGACGTTGCGTTTTTGCTTCTGTATCAAACACAACAGCGATGTGTGTTGGTTTTTCTTTATTTAAAATTTCTAATAAAGTATTGGTAAAACCAAAAATGGCAGAAGTATTAAATCCTTTAGAGTTAATGCGCGGGTTGCTGCTAAATGCAAAATAAGCACGGTAAATTAATGCGAAGGCATCCAGTAAAAATAATTTCTTGTCGGTATCTTTTGTAATCATCTTTCAGTATTAAATAAATTATTTTGTTTTAGCCCAGTCGTTGTATTGATTAACAAGGTCAACTACTTTTTCAATTTCAAATTTCTTGTCTTCTTCAGCGCTGGTTAAAATTTCAGGATTATCTTTCATGTATTCTTCCAATTGCTTCTTGAATTTTTTCTCCTTCAGTTTAGAATATTCCGCGTCTTCTTTTTTGGCAATGTAATATTCGTTTTTAACAGCAATTTCATTCATTTGCTGCATTTCAAACATCACTTCAAATAACATAATTGGTCCTTTTGATAATACTTTGTAAAATGTGGGTTCACCATCGAATGTAGAAGCAATAAAATGCTTGTCATCAAAACCATAACCTTTTACTTTATTGGGTTTGTAATTTTTTTGTACACCCGAAGCATCTTTAAAATATACTTTGTTATAGTTATCGAATTCTTTTTTTGGATTCATTTTCACTTCTCCTTTTAAAGTATCGCCCGTCAAGTTAATTATATAGCCTTTTACAAAAGTGATTTGCGAAAACATTATGGAAATAGAAAGGAATAAGGCAGACGTTAAAACAAGTTTTTTCATTGTGATAATAGGTTAATAGACTAGTAAAGAAAACGAAATTATTCCGCCTTAAAAAGCGCTGTTAGTAAGTAGCGAAAATTGTTGAAATTAGAGGGAAATTACTCTTCGTTATAGATAACTTCTAAAAGAGTTTGTCCAACCGCTTTCAAGGTGTTTTTATCTATGTTAGAGATATCATCAGTGGTTTTGTGATGATGTGGAAAAAACTCGTTGGTTAAGTAATTGTAATGCAAAATATCAACGGCAGGAATACCGGCAATTTTATTAATGGGAACATGGTCGTCGGTCATTTCGGCTGATTCTTCGTAAACAAAATAATTTGAGTAACCCAATTTTTCGGCGGTGTTCCAAATTTTATTTACCACATCGTTAGCATGAAAAACAGATACAGCTTCGCGAGGGAAAATAGCATCTTTAGCACCAACCATATCTAATAAAATAGCGTATTTAGCTTTGTAATTTGCCTTGTGCATGTTGTTAGACCAATACACAGAACCTAAACACCAGCTATACGGATCGCCATTGTCGCCATAATCTTCTAAGTCGAACAAAATAATATCGATACCAACTGTTGTTGATTTTTCTTTAAGTAAACGCGCTACTTCCATTAATACACCAACGCCACTGGCACCATCATTAACACCTGGGCAAGGTTTAGTTCTGTTAGCAGGAATAGGATCTTTGTCAGAGAAGGGGCGACTATCATAATGCGCGGTTAAAAGAATTCTTGTTTTTGCTTCCGGATTAAAAGTTGCAATAACGTTATCGATACGCCATTGTTTTCCATCGTAGGTATTCATGGTGCCGCCTTGAATTTTTACATCAGCACCTAAACTTTTAAAATGTTTTTCGTAATACGCCACTGCTTTAGCGTGAGCTTTACTTCCGGGAGTACGCGGACCCATATCCGCTTGTGTTTTTATGTAGTGATAAGCTGAGTCAGCATTAAATTCAGGAGGTGCCACACGAGTTTTTGTAACAACAGTATTTGTTTTTACAGTTTCGCCTGTAGTTGTATTTTCGGTAACAGGTTTTTCGGGTTGACAAGAAAACGCAAATGCACTAACACCTATCACTAAAGCTATTTTATATTTCAATTTCATCATCTTAAAATTCTCCAATTGTCAAATTACCGAATTGCCAAATTATCAGATTGACCAAGTAGCACCTTCTTTACTATCTTTCACTTGTATGCCGGCTTCTGCTAATTTATTTCTGATTTCATCGGAGGTGGCGTAATCTTTATTCGCTTTTACTTTCGCGCGTAAATCTAAAACCAATTGCATTACTTTATCTAGTGCTTTATTTGATTTTCCACTTTCCTCTTCTGATTTTAAACCCATCACATCAAACACAAAATGTTGGAAGATGCGTTTTAAGGAATCAATATCAGTTTGAGTTAATGTAATGCGTTTATCGTTTGCCGAATTAATAATAGTAGCAGCTTCAAATAAATTCGCAATTAAAATAGGTGTATTAAAATCATCGTCCATTGCTTCGTAACATTTCTTCTCGAGGGCAGAAATATTTTCGTTAGATGTAGGAGATGCTGTTAAGTTTTGTAATGTTTTATAGCTTTCCATTAAGCGGTTAAATGCTTTTTCAGAACCTTGTAAAGCAGCATCGCTAAAATCTAATGTGCTGCTGTAATGTGTTTGCATCATAAAAAACTTAACCGCCATTGGGTTATAGCCTTTTGATAAGAGCGGGTGAGCACCCGTTAATAATTCCATTGGTAAAAAACTATTTCCGGCACTCTTACTCATACGCGCACCATTTACAGTTAGCATGTTAGTGTGCATCCAATATGTTGCTGGACTTTTTCCGCAATACGCAATGTTCTGTGCAATTTCGTTGGTGTGATGTGTAGCTTGTAAATCCATACCACCACCGTGAATATCAAATTTCTCTCCTAAATATTTTGTGCTCATAGCAGAACATTCAATATGCCATCCTGGAAATCCCATTCCCCATGGACTAGGCCATTGCATTAAATGTTCAGGCTTTGCTTTTATCCAAAGTGCGAAATCTAATCTTCCTTTTTTCTCGTCTTGTCCGTCGAGTTCACGTGTGTTCTCTAATAAATCCTCGAGTTTACGGTTGGTGAGTTCGCCGTAATTATTGGTTTTAGAATATTTTTCCACATCAAAATAAACGGTGCCGTTAACTTCGTACGCAAATTTATTTTCAATAATTTTTTTTGCAATTTCTTGTTGTTCGATAATATGTCCGGTTGCAGTAGGTTCAATGCTTGGCGGTAATGTATTAAACAAGCCCATCACTTCTCTAAAACCTACAGTGTACTTTTGTACAATTTCCATAGGTTCTACTTGAAGCAGTTTAGCTTTCTTCGCAAATTTATCATCGCCTTCATCACGGTCGCCTTCTAAGTGTCCTGCATCGGTTATATTACGCACGTAACGCACTTTATAACCAAGGTGAACTAAATACCTGTACATTAAATCAAACGAAATAAAGGTTCTGCAATTCCCTAAATGCACATCGCTGTAAACGGTTGGTCCGCAAACGTACATGCCAACAAATGGTGGATTTAATGGCGTAAATTTTTCTTTTTTACGGGAAAGGGTATTGTATAAATGAAGATTGTGATCCATAATTTTGTGATATCAAAGAAAGGAATAAATACAGACAAAAAAAAGACGGCTATGCCGTCTTTAGTTAATATTATGAATATAAATTTTAGTCAGCTATCTGCGTATCTCCAACGTAAACACCGTTTTTGTAAACCGATACATGGTCAATAGACCCATTGTCTTTATAGAAATAAGCCTTTCCATCCATTAAACGATTATCTTTAAAAATCCCATCTTTAGAAACTTGCTTGTTTTTGTTGTAAAGTGTGTGTTTGCCATTTAATATTGTTGGTCCTTTTGCATCAATAGGTTTTTCATCTTTTTCTACAACGGGAGCAGGGGGTGCGTTTTTAATCTCATCTTTCTTAACAACCTTATCTTTATTCTCGTAAGTTTTTATAGAAGCTACATCAACATTACCATTGTTATATGTTTTTTCCGCTTTTAATTTTCCGTCTTCGTAATATTCTTTAATAACCCCGGCTTCTTTTCCTTCTTTAAAATTACCTTGTACTGCAATTTTTCCGTTTTCGTATTTATAAGTTTGTTCTCCATCGCGTTTGCCGCCTTCGTTAAATTTAAACGCGTGTTGTACTTCTCCATTCTCATAATATTGTTTCATCTCACCAACCCAACGGTTGTTTTTCCAATTTCCTTCCTCGGCAACTTTGCCATTATCGTGATACATAATAGCGTAACCATCAGGTCGGCCATTTGCATAAGTAACTTTATTTTTAGGAAGGCCGTTGCAGTAATACATAATCCAGATATCGGTTTTACGATTCTCTTTGTATTTACCTTCTTCAGCTTTTTGATCAGGCTTATAACAATCGCCTTGTTTTTCTTTACCGAACACAATCCACTTGCCGAATTTTTTTCCGGTAGGGTCAACTTTATTAAAGGTATCTTTACCTATAATAACTTGCGCTTGTAAATTTAAAGCTACGCTACAGAAAAATAATATTGGAAAAAGTACACTCTTCATTATACCAAATGTAGTAAACGAACTTCAAAATTCCAACTATGCCTTCTTTGTTTTTTTAGGAAGTAATTAACTAGTAATCAACATCTTGGTTCAAAGTAAAAAAGACGACATTCGTCGTCTTTTACTGTAATTTTATCTATGAAAATGTTAATTATCTACTTGAGTATCTCCAACATAAACCCCGTTTTTATACACAGCAATGCGGCTTAAAATACCGTTATCGTCGTATATGTAGGCTTTACCATCCATTAAACGGTTATCTCTAAATACACCGTCTTTAGTAATTTGTTTGTTCTTGTTGTATAAGGTATGCTGACCGTTAAGAATCATTGGTCCTTTAGGAGAAACTGCTTCATTCGGTTTTTCGTCTTTGGTAACAGTAACTTTTGGAGCATTGTCGGCTGCTTCTTCTGTTTTCTTTACTAATGGTTTTTTAGGTTGGAATTCTTTAATTGAATTTACATCAACCGAACCATCTGCAAAATTCTTTTCTGCTTTTGGATCTCCGTTTTCGTAATATTCTTTAATAATGCCATTTTCTTTACCATTCACAAAATTACCTTCAACAGCTTTTTGACCGTTTTCGTAAAAATATGTTTGGCTACCATCGCGTTTACCATTTTGGTTAAACACAAATTCGTGTTGTACTTGTCCGTTATCGTAATATAATTTGTAGTTACCAACCCAACGGTTAGCTTTCCAGTTTCCTTCTTCAGAAATTTTTCCATTTTCGTGATACATAATAGCGTATCCATCAGGGCGTCCGTTAACAAAGGTTAACTTATTCTTCATATTACTGTTGCAGTAATATTCAATCCAAATACCGGTTTTACGGTTTTCAGAGTATTTTCCTTCTTCAATTTTTTGTTCAGGTTGGTAACAAGTTCCCGGCTTGTGCTTACCTTTAATAATCCACTTACCTTGCTTTTTACCCTGCGCGTCAGTTAGATTAAGAGTGTCTTTTCCGTTCGCACCTCCCATCTCAAAACTCTGAGATTGAGCAAGAGAAACAGTGTATAAAAACAGAATTATTAAAGTAAATTTTTTCATTCTATAACCAAATATAGTAAAATAACTTTTTCGTTTCTCAGCCTTTTAGATTAATAGTAGTATTTGTTAGATAAACCACTAATAATCCTGCATGCCTACTTGTACGGACTGATAACAAATATAGTTACATTATTTGGTTACTATACGTGTTAAGTTTTTTAACATGTTATCCACTAAAAGCGGAAGATTATAATACTCCTTCCAGCCCCATTCGGCGCGGGCTGTAGCGTCGTCGATGCTTGCTGGCCAGCTATTTGCGATGGCCTGGCGGAAATCCGACTTATATGTAATTTCAAACTCAGGAATATGTTTCCTGATCTCATCCGCTATTTCTTTAGGGGTAAAACTAAGTCCGGATAAGTTATAACTGGTACGGGTTTTAATTTTTTCGGCGGGAGCATGCATTAATTCTAAAGTAGCTCTAATGGCATCTTCCATGTGCATCATTGGTAAAGCTGTATTTTCCGATAAAAAACACTCGTATTTTTTGTGTTTCAGAGCCTCATAAAATATGTGTACAGCGTAATCTGTTGTGCCTCCGCCCGGTGCCGATTTCCAACCAATTAAGCCGGGATAACGAATACTTCTCACATCAACGCCATGTTTATTAAAATACCAGTTACACCAACCTTCTCCGGCCTGTTTACTAATACCATAAACGGTAGAAGGCTCCATAACGGTTTGCTGAGGTGTATTAATACGTGGGGTAGTTGGACCAAAAACAGCGATTGAACTTGGCCAGTATACTTTATTAATGTGTTTTTCTTTTGCTAAATCTAATACGTGAAACAAGCCTTCCATGTTCAACTTCCATGCAAAAGAAGGATTTTGTTCGCCTGTGGCAGATAATAATGCTGCTAACAAATACACTTGTTTTATTTGATGCTTTTTAACGATATCAAACAAAGCATTTTTATCTAAAATATCGAGATTTTCGAATGGATTTTGTGGTAAAGCAGGAATGGGTTTTAAATCAGCAACAATTACATTTTCAGCCGAATAAAGTTTGCTTAATTCAGTAGCTAACTCAATTCCAATTTGTCCGCCCGCACCTATAATTAATATTTTATTGTCTGTAGTAGCCATGATGTTAATCAGTTTATGTATAAGGGAATTAACGTACCTTTGCAAACGTAAACATAATTTTTGATTTGCAGAATTTTTGAATTTTAGAATTAAGCTAATTACCCTTCTAAAATTCTACAACTCTAAAACTCAACAATTAATAATAGTATAACTTGCATTTATACCTATTAAAAAATGGCACAATTAATTAACCGAATAGGAAAAGACGAGCTCAAAAAACGTCTTAAGGAAGAAACCTTCCATCGTAAAACATTATCGTTTTACCGTTATGTAAACATTCAGGATCCTCAACAAACGCGCGACGAACTTTATAAATCCTTAAACGATTTAAATTGTTTCGGACGAATTTATGTGGCGCAGGAAGGCATTAATGCACAAATGAATGTGCCCGAACACAATTGGGATGAATTTGTAAAACAGCTTTATGCGAATCCGTATTTTAAAGATGTTCCCTTTAAGATGGCGGTGGATGGCAATGGAAAATCATTCTATAAATTAATTATAAAAGTAAAAACACATATTGTTGCCGATGGTATTAATGATAAAAATTTTGACGCCTCTAATACAGGAACATATTTAAACGCCAAAGAATTTAATGCGGCCATTGAAGACCCAAACACAATTGTAATTGATATGCGCAATCATTATGAAAGCGAAGTGGGTCATTTTGATAGAGCATTTTGTCCGGATGCAGATACTTTTAGAGAGGAATTACCATTAGTAATAGACCATTTAAAAGGTATGGAAGATAAAAAAGTGGTGATGTATTGCACCGGGGGCATCCGTTGTGAAAAAGCTAGCGCCTATTTTAAATTTAAAGGATTTAAAGATGTAAATCATTTACACGGCGGGATTATTCAATATGCTCAGGAAGTAAAAGAACAGAATTTAGAAAGTAAGTTTAAGGGTATAAATTTTGTGTTTGATGAACGCATTGGCGAGCGCATTACGGATGATATTTTATCTAAATGCCATCAATGTGGTAAACCGTGCGACCGCCATGTTAATTGCAAAAACGACGATTGCCATTTGTTATTCATTCAATGTCCTGAATGCGAAGAAAAAATGCAAGGCTGCTGCACTCCAAAATGTATGGAAATTGCAGCCTTACCCATTGAGGAACAGCGCAAATTGAGAAAAGGCCGTATTAAAAACGGACCGGAATGCCTATCGGTTTATAAAAGCCGTTTACGCCCAAATCTTTCTGAAATTATAAAAAAAGGTTTATCTTTATAGGGCTTAATTAAAGGGTAAACCTTTAGTTGAATTTTAAAAAAGATAAGCATGAAAAAACTTTTTATTCCTACCCTGATTATTTTAGTAGCTACACTTTATTTTGGTTGTGCTAAAAAGAAAACAAATGTTGAATTTGATATTCCTTATTCTTATACAATTGCAGTTCCATCTTTAACCATGGATGTACCTACTACATTTACAACTCCTTCTTTTGTAACAAATATTGCAGAGCAATTGAGTAAGAACGGAACTAATTCAGATCTTGTTGGTGAAATGAAATGTACCAGCTTTAATATTGCTGTAACTTCTCCTACAATTGGGGCGGGGTCTAACTTATCATACATTCGTTGGATAAAATTTTATGTGAATGCAATTAATCAACCGGAAATTCAATCCGCATTTATATACAATGACAATATTCCTGTAACTGCTACAACAACAGCGCTTAATATTAACGATAACAATATAAAAAATCGTTTCGTTGAGAATAGTGTCTATTATACTGTAAAAATAGATCCAAAAGCGAGTAATCCCGCATCAACCATTACAGTTACGCATAACATTCATGTTAAGGCCATAACACAATAACATGCCCATTTATCATAAACTAGGTAATTTTCCACAAAAAAGGCACACTGTTTTTCAGTCGCCCCAAGGAAAACATTATTACGAACAATTATTCGGTACTGAAGGCTTCAATGGATTTTCTTCTCTACTGTATCATGTTCATCGTCCAACTCAAGTAAAAGAAATTTTAAAAAGCTATTCTGTAGCCCCTAAAGTTGCAGTCGATAAAAACATTAAAGCGCTTTTATTAAAAGGTTTTGATATTAAATCTGCCGATGATTTTTTAGATAGCCGCAAAGTTGTTTTATTAAATAACGATTGCCATATTGGTTTAGCAGCACCAAAACAAAGTATGAAAACATACTTCTACAAAAATGCTGATGCCGACGAAATGTTATTCATCCACAAAGGCAAGGGCGTGTTGCGTACGTTTATGGGAAACATTCCATTCGAGTATGGCGATTATTTAATTATTCCGCGCGGCATGATTTACCAAATGGAATTTGAAACAGCTGATAACCGTATTTTCTTTGTAGAAAGTTTTCATCCGCTATATACACCAAAGCGTTATAAAAATGCAAGCGGTCAACATTTAGAACACTCTCCGTTTTGCGAACGCGATTTTAAATTACCAACCGAATTAGAAACACACGATCAAAAAGGTGATTTCTTAATTAAAATAAAAAAGGAAGGCATGATGCACGAAGTACTGTATGCATCACATCCTTTTGATGTTGTGGGTTGGGATGGATATAATTTTCCTTGGGGAATTTCAATACATAATTTTGAACCGATAACAGGACGCGTACATCAACCGCCTCCTGTACATCAACATTTTGAAACGCCTGCATTTGTTGTGTGTTCGTTTTGTCCGCGTTTATACGATTATCATCCAAAAGCCATTCCTGCTCCTTATAATCATAGTAATATTGATAGCGATGAAGTGTTGTATTATGTGGATGGTGATTTTATGAGCCGTAACAATATTGAACAAGGTCATATTACTCTACATCCTAAAGGAATTCCGCACGGACCTGCGCCCGGAGCTATGGAACGTAGTATTGGACAAAAAGAAACTCAGGAATTAGCAGTGATGGTTGATACTTTCCGACCGTTAATGGTTACCGAAGATGCCCTTGGTATTGATGACGGTAAATATTACAAAAGCTGGGTAGAATAAAAGTGTAGGTTGTAGCAATACAACCTTTTTAATTTTAATCAAAACCTTACAATTAGAAATTTTTTCCAAATATCAGTTTTGGTTTTTGCGTTTCAGTTTTTGAATGCACAAACTTTTTTACCCGATTCGGTTTATGAAAAAACTGCTGATGAGGTAAATGATACCATTCGGATAAATAAATTATGCAGAAACTTTTCGGTGGCAACATCAAGAAAGGAATTTAGTATTGCGGATGTCATATTAGATGAAACACTCGATTTGATTGAAGGGAAAAAATTTAACAGAGGAATAGAATCAATTATAGATGTGATAGATGCCAATTTGGTTAACATTGGAAACTATAAAAAATCAATTGAGTATTTATTTAAAGTGAAGGAAACTGCTGAAACAATAAGTTATTACGGAGGCGTATCAACTGTTTTAAATATTATTGGTGTTATTTATTGGCAGCAAGGTGATGCTAAACAAGCTTTGGTATTTTACAACGAAAATTTAGCCCTCTTTAAAAAAGTAAAAATAACCGGCGATTTATCGGCTTCATACAATAACATGGGACTTGCTTATCGTCAGCTTGGCGAAAACGAAAAGGCGGCAGCTTTTTATGCAAAATCATTACAAATTTGTATTGAAGAAAATAATTTGGCATGTAAAGCCAATGCTTATAATAATATAGGAACCATTTATCAACTGGAAGGTAATTATGAAAAAGCACTTTACTTTTTTTATAAGTCACTCGAAATACGGGAACAAATTCCCGATAGTATTGGTATTTCTATGTCGTTAGGAAATATTGGTTTTGTACAATTTGAATTAGGAAAGTATGTAGAGGCCGAAAAAAGTTTTTGGACTGCCTATGGTATTTCAAAACGTTTAGATGACAGAGAAGGTGTAAAAGAAACGAGTGAAGGCTTAAGTAAATTGTATGAAAAAATCAAAAGACCTAACGAGGCCCTTTCGTTTTATAAAGAATTTGTTTCTGTTCGTGATTCATTAACCAGTGAAGATGTTAAGCGAGAGTTATTGATTCGCGAAATGCAGTTTAATTTTGAGCAGGAAGAAAAGCAAAAAGCAATTGTTATTGATGCGGATAAAGCGAGACAACGCATTTACATGTATATGGTATTAATTATTTTGTTTATTGTATTGACCTTTTCGGTTTTATTATATAAACGTTTTGCTTTAACGCAGCGTCAAAAAAATGTAATTGAAAAACAGAAAAAATTAGTAGAAGAGAAACAAAAAGAAATTACGGATAGTATTCATTATGCCAATCGCATTCAAACCACATTATTAGCACAACGCGATTTTTTGAAAGAAAATTTGCCGGAGCATTTCGTGTTGTTTAAACCTAAAGATATTGTGAGTGGCGATTTTTATTGGGCTGCAAAAGTAAAAAGCAATAATTTTTATTTAGGTATTTGCGATTCAACAGGGCATGGTGTTCCCGGTGCGTTTATGAGTTTGTTGAATATTGGTTTTTTAAACGAAGCTGTTAAAGAAAAAAATATTTCGAATCCAAACGAAGTATTTGATTATGTACGAAAACGATTAATCGAAAATATTTCACAAGATGGCGGACAAGAAGGCATGGATGGAATTTTACTTCGCATGGATTCTAAAACCATAACTTATGCAGCGGCCAATAATTCTCCTATTTTAATCAGCAACCAAAAAATTATTCAGTTACCTTCCGATAAAATGCCGGTTGGACAAGGCTTTTATGAAGAAAATTTCAATCTGAATACAATCGATTATAAAGCGGGCGATACTTTATATTTATATACCGATGGCTATGCCGATCAGTTTGGTGGGCCCAAGGGTAAAAAGTTTAAATACCAACCCCTTAACGAATTACTTTTATCTATAAGCACATTGCCTTTAGCAGAGCAATCACAGATTTTGAATCAAAAATTTGAGGAATGGAAAGGTGATTTAGAGCAGGTAGATGATGTTTGTATCATTGGTATTCGCCTTTAATATCCCTTTTTAGGGGGTAAATCCTTAAATTATTAGTACTTTTGCGCCGTTATGCCAAACATTGTTGCCATAGTAGGAAGACCAAACGTAGGGAAATCAACCCTCTTTAACCGTATTACCGAAACCCGTCAAGCTATTGTTGATGAGGTGGCAGGTGTTACGCGCGACAGACATTATGGTAAAGCAGAATGGAATGGGGTAGAGTTTTCTTTAATTGATACCGGTGGATATATTCACGGAAGTGATGATGTATTTGAAGCAGAAATTCGCCGTCAAGTACAAATTGCAATTGATGAAAGCAGTGTGTTAATGTTGGTAGTAGATGTTGAAGAAGGCATAACTGAATTTGATAAAGTTGTTGCTAATCTTGTTCGTAAAAGCAAGAACAAAAAGGTTTTAGTTGTAGCTAACAAAGTTGATAATCACGAGCGCGCTGCTTATGCTGCGGATTTTTATCAATTAGGATTAGGCGAAGTGTATACCGTATCTGCTAACAGCGGAAGTGGCACAGGTGATTTAATGGATGCGCTGGTAAAATTATTACCACCTGATGAAGGCGCATTAAATCCTGAAGTATTACCCCGCATTGCAATTGTAGGAAGACCGAATGTTGGAAAATCATCTTTAGCAAATGCATTATTAGGCGAAGAAAGAACTATTGTAACAGATATTGCAGGTACCACCCGCGATACTATTGATACACGCTATACAAAATACGGTCACGATTTTTGGTTAATTGATACTGCAGGAATGCGAAAAAAATCTAAGGTGCATGAAGACCTTGAGTTTTATAGTGTAATGCGCAGTATTAATGCAATTGAGCACAGTGATGTGTGTATGTTGATGATTGATGCGACTGCTGGTTTAGAGGCGCAGGATTTATCAATTATTGGCTTGATTGAAAGAAGTCATAAAGGTTGTATGATTCTTGTAAATAAATGGGATTTGTACGAAAATAAAACTGCTTCGAGTACAAAAGAATACGAAGAAAAAATACGCGAAAAGATAGCACCGTTTAATGATGTGCCTATTTTATTTATTTCAGTATTAGAAAAGCAACGTTTATTGAAAGTTGTAGAAACAGCTTTACAAGTTTACGCAAATCGTACTCGCCACATTGCTACCAGTAAATTAAACGAATTCTTTTTGCCTTTAATTGAGAATTACGGTCCACCCGCTATTAAAGGAAAATACGTGAAAGTAAAATACGTAATGCAATTAAAAGGGCAGCCTACATTTATTTTATTTTGCAACCTTCCTCAGTACATCAACGAATCTTACAAACGTTTTTTAGAAAACAAATTACGTGCGCAATGGGATTTTTCGGGTGTACCAATTGTGCTTTCTTTTAGAAAGAAGAATTAAATCACATAAACAACTCCATAGCAATTTTATCAGCCATCAGTTTTCCCATTTTGGTAAGGGAATAATTAGAATCTGTTTTTTGTAAATCGTTTGGTATAAAAGCAGCGCTGTTTTCGCTAAAGTGTTCTGCAAATTGATTTCCGAATTCTGTTTTAATATAATTTAAGTCACAACCCCATTTAGTACGGAGGCGCGTTAAAACATATTCGTTGTAGCGATTCAGTTTACTTAATGTTTCGGTTTCAAAAAATTCAGCACCACTATTTATTGCATTTACATAAACCGCATTATTCGAAATATTCCATTGTCGCGCCGAACCATTAAACGAATGGGCCGAAGGACCAAGTCCTAAATATTTTGCGCCTTTCCAGTAATTGGTATTATGAACTGCTTCAAAACCTTTTTTAGCAAAGTTGGAAATTTCGTAATGCTCAAAACCATTATCGTGCAAAGTATCCATCAACACTATAAATTGTTGAGCGCTTTTCTCGTCATCAACAATTAGTTCTTTTCCTTTTTTAACGGCATGACCTAACTCTGTTTTTTCTTCAACCGTTAAATTGTAAGAAGAAATATGTTGCACGCCTAAACCCAAAGCTTTCTCTAAAGTTTTTTTCCAACTTTCAACCGTTTGAAATTTGGAACCGTAAATTAAATCGATGCTGATATTATTAAAACCAATTTCTTGTGCCAATTTTACACTCGCTTCACTTTCGGCAGCGGTGTGTAAACGGTTCATCCATTGTAATTCTTCGTCATTAAAACTTTGCAAGCCAATACTCAAACGATTGATGCCAAGTTCTTTCAACTCCAATAATTTCTCTTTACTTAAATCATCCGGATTACATTCTAAAGTAATCTCAGCATTTTTATCCCAGGTAAAATGTTTGGCGAGGGTTTTAAAAATTTTCTCTAATTCATTTTTCTCTAATACACTCGGTGTTCCTCCGCCAAAATAAATACTGTCGATTTTTCCTGCCCGTTCCGCAGGCGGGTTCTCTTTCAAAAAGTCTTTTTGCAATTCAATTTCTTTACAAAGCGCATCTACCAAAATCCCTTTTGTTTTTAGTTGTGTAGAAAAATGAAAATCACAGTACACGCAAGCTTTGCGGCAAAAAGGAATATGAAGATAGATGCCTTGCATTGTTTTTTCTTTACTTTTAGTATCCTTATTTAGCCAGAGTCATCCTGATTCTTCGACAAGCTCAGCACGAAGGGTGGCATGAGAAAAAAAAACCCAGACGGTTTAGCGTCTGGGTTTTAAATAATATTTAAAAATGATTAGTCTTGGTGCTCAGCATTTTTCTGTTTTTCCTGCATTTTTTTTCTGTGGTCAGCCCACTTAGTTTGTTGTTCAGGCGTTAACATTGCATTCACAGAAGTGAAAAACTTATCGTTGTTTGCAACAATTTGAGTACGCAAAGTTTGTTTTTCAGTTTTATCCGTTGAAGCTTTTGCTTTTTCTCTTAAAGGCATATTTGCAGTGAAACGTTCAAGAGCTAATTTTTTAAATGTAGCTTTTTGAGTATCAGTTAAACTTAAAGCGCCTGTTGCTTTAGTAGTTTCTTTTTCTGCTTTTTGTTCAGCAGTTAAAGCAGGTTGTTGAGAAGCCGTTGCAGATTTACCGGCATTTTGTGCTGCCGCTGTAAAAGTTAATGCTCCTAATGCGGCAATAGTTAAAAGTAATTTTTTCATTTGGTGGTTATTTATAGTTTAAAGTTTGACTGCAAATATTAAGCTAAGTTTAAAAAAAATCTCCGTTTTTGCAATTTTTAAGAGTTTTCAATGATTGAACTACCTATTTTAGTTACTAAAAGTTGATTTCTATCTATTTAAGGCTAGTTTTTTAACGATTCTACCCTCACTAGTGCTCAATTCTATAAAGTAAATACCCGATTGTAAATGCTCTAATTGAAGTGTTTTACCACTTTCATTTGCTTCCAGCTTATCGGTTTTTATTACTTCCTGACCTAACTCGTTAAACAATTTAACCGTGTAAATAGTTTCGCTGCTATTCTTTAAAGTTATTTGTCCGTTACTTGGGTTAGGAAAAATAAGCACATTGTTCTCAATATTGATTTCGCTAACATTAGTTGTTAGCGTATTTATTTTTCTCACTAAAAAATCATCAAAATAAAATCCGTCTAAAACTGCGCCACCATCTGTGCTTAACACAAATTTTATCATTAGTTGCTGACCTAAATATCCATTTAAATTAATTTCTTCTTTAATAAACAATTCTTGTAAGCCATCGTACATTGGGGTTGTTCCGCCAAACGATGAAGGAGCTGTTTCGTATTTAGCGCAAATTGGAAACCAAGTTGAACCGCCATTTGTACTTCCTTGAATAGTTACTTCATCATAATTTTTCTCTAGCGAAAATTTAGTCCAGTATTGCATGTGAGCATAAATAGCTCCTGTTAAGTCTAAATTATTTTTTAAGCTTACTGTTTTTGTTTGGTTGTTACTGTAATTACCGGTTGGACTATCAGTAATACTTGCGGGCGCCGATTTAAATTTTGTTGTTGAATTTCCCCATCCGCCTGCATTCCAGTTTGTAGCAACAGTGTTGCAAGGATCATTTAAAACAGTAACCGTATTACCATAAATTTTTGTTAAGGTATCACGATGAACATAAAAACCATTATCAATAGCGAGTGCATATTTAATGGTTTGTCCGGCTATTAAGCCACCACTTAATGTATAAGAAATTGAATCCAGTTTAGTTTGATTTAATGTCATGCCTGTATAAACTTTTGCTGCACCGGTACTTGCAATTCCAACTCCAACAGGAACAACAGATACAGTAAAGTTTCCAGGAGTTAAACCTAAACGTTGAATGTTGTATTGAATATAACCTGTTGAATTAAAAAAGAAATGATCGCGTTCATCAGTAACATTAGCAAAATTGGTCACGAGTTTAGCTAAGTTCAAATTCTGATTAAATGTTGTTTTACAAATATCAAGAATGCGGGATGATGCCGGCCAAAAACCATCACTTGCTGCTCCTGCTTCAGGTGTCATAGCTAAAATTTTTGGTTTAGTTGTTTGTTCGCCATACATCCAATCATCACTATCACCATTGGTAACATAATTTACAGTTTGATCGCCCGTGCCATATAAAAAACGACTGGTTTCACACATTAAAATACTCCAATTAACGAAGGTGGCTGAATCAGGAGTGTAGAAACTCGGAACATATCCCCAAGGATAAATTAATAAGTTACTATAAGTGTGAGCATTTAATGCTGTTTGAAATTGGCGCGCATTACAAAAATTACGAATGGCTTGTGTTTCGGGTTCAGAGAATGCTGCGGTTCCGCGATAAGTATCGGAGCTTGATGTTGGTGATGAGCCTACATTATCATAACCCCATTGGTATCCATAATTGCGGTTTAAATCTACCCCAAATGTACTGCCGTTATTCCTTCTGTTTTTACGCCACATGCCGCCACCGCCCGGATTAGTGGTGCGGTTGTATTCGTAACCATCCGGATTTACACAAGGAACAAAATACATTTCTGTATTATCTACTAAAAATTTTATATCCGGATTAGTAGAGTAGTTTTCTAATACATACCACATGTAAAAAATTAGTTGAGATAAAGAGGCTGCTTCACGCGCGTGATGTAAAGCATTATAAAAAACCTCAGGCTCACTTTCATCTACATTCGGATTGTCTGAAATTTTTAAATACCAAATATTACGCCCTTGAATAGTTTGCGGACTTAAGGCTGCCTTAGCTGTAATTAAAGTAGGATAGAGAAGCGTCATGCTATCTAAAATATTTTGCATTTCGGTTAAGGTGAAATAACCACCCATAGTTCCTAAATGAAAACGCGATGGTTTTTGTACTGTTGGGTCGTTACATAAACCGGCTAAAGATGTTTTGTTTTTGTATTCTTCTTTAATTCGGTTTTCATAGTACGTTGCCATATCATTAATTAATATGGTATGGTTAATGCCATTTTGTTTTAACACATTTACTTCCGCATTAGAAATTTCGGTAATAACTGTATTGTCTTTTATTTCGGAATGGTCGATGGTAATTCCTAATTTTAATAATTGAGGAATTAAACCTGTTGGTCCGCTTATTTCAACTTTATGATATTTTTCGGTTTGCGAATTGGAAATAAAAACCGATAAAAATAAAAAAGCGAATACAATTTTTTTCATGAGGCTAAAATTTTAGAGTAATGAAATTACAGAATAAAATCCGCAAAAGCAACTCCTGAACAAAGGTTCTCGCAAAGACGCTAAGGCGCAAAGTTTTGCGTTGTGTTTTTTCGTGTCTCTGCGTCTTTGCGAGAAATATATTGCGTCTTGTTTAATAGTTCATATTTAGATTGTAGAAAACGAAGCTCCACATATCACCAAATTCATCAATTTGTTTTGATGTGGGTTTTCCTGCGCCATGTCCGGCATTTACATCAATACGGATTAAAGCAGGATTTGTGCCATCTGTATTTTCTTGTAAAGTAGCTGCAAATTTAAAAGAGTGCGCAGGAACAACTCGGTCGTCGTGATCGCCGGTTAAAATCATGGTGGCAGGATAAGCACCTTTTTTTACGTTGTGTAACGGGGAATATTTTATCAAACATTCAAACTCTTCTTTGGTTTCGCTGTTACCGTAATCAACACTCCAAGCGCGACCAATAGTGAATTTGTGAAAGCGCAGCATATCTAAAACCCCAACGGTAGGAAGCGCGACTTTAGCGAGTGTAGGTTCTTGAGTCATAACCGCACCAATTAATAACCCACCATTACTTCGTCCGTGAATGGCTAATTTATCATGATTGGTATAGCGATTTGCAACTAACCATTTTGCGGCGAAAATAAAATCATCAAACACATTTTGCTTTCTGCATTTAGTTCCTGCTTTGTGCCAATCTTCTCCATATTCTCCACCACCGCGCATATTAGCAACAGCATAAATTCCACCCGCTTCCAAAAACACCGCGTTGCTTGCACTGAAGGCCGGCGTTACCGAAATATTAAATCCACCATAGCCATAAAGGAAGCAAGGGTTGTTCGCGTTTTTCACCATTCCTTTTTTATAGGTGATAAACATTGGAATTTTTGTACCATCCTTACTTTCATAAAAAATTTGTTCGGTTGTGTACTCCTCCGATTTAAAATCAATTTTTGGTTTAAAGGTTAACACACTTGTGTCTCTTCCCGCTTTAGGAAAAGTATGAATGTAATTTTTAGAGGGCGAAGTGAATTGCACAACTGAGTAGGTAAAAAATTTAGAAGGACGCTCGGCATGTAATTCATTTAATTTGCAGTAATCGGGCAGTGGAATTTCTTTTTCAAAAGTGCCGTCGAGTTTAAATAAATATAAATGCGATGACACATCTTTTAAATAATTTCCTAAAATTTTATTATTGCAGAAGGCAACGCTCTCTAATAAATCCGCTTTTTCTCCCAACACATCTTTCCAGCTATCGCCCTGAGGTTTGTTCATATCAATTTTTACTAATTTATATTTTGGAGCGAGCCAATTGGTGCGGACAAATAAATTAGAACCAATATTTTCCACCACACTAAAATCATATTGAAAAGTTTCGCTTATGCGGACGAACTCGCTATTTCCTTTTGATAAATCTTTTACCATTACCATTTCTCCGCTGGTACTTTCGCTAGTGTATAAAATTAAAAAGCGTTCGTCGTGTGTAGTTTGCGCACTTACATTCCAATTAGGATGATCTTTGTGTTCGTAAACTAAAACGTCTTTATCTTGTGTAGTTCCAACAACATGAAAAAACACTTTGTGATATTCGTTTTTCGCAGTAAACTTTCCGGTTTTAGGTTCATCGTATCGGCTATAATAAAAACCATTTCCTTTCCAGGCAATTCCCGAAAACTTTACCCATTTAATCACATCGGGTAAATCTTTTTTAGTAGAAATATCCATCACGTGAATCTCCACCCAATCACTTCCGGCTTTTGAAATGCCATAAGCTAAATGCTGAGAGTTTTTTGAAATGGAAATAGAATTTAAAGAAGTGGTGCCGTCGTTTGATAAAGTGTTAGGGTCTAATAAAACTTCTCCTTTATCACAACAGGTGTCTTTTTGTGTATACAATACGCTTTGATTTTGTAAGCCATTATTTTGAAACCAAAAAAAACGGTCACCTTTTTTAAATGCAGGGGTTTGTTTATTATAATCCCACAATTCTTTTAAACGGCTTTTTATTTTATCACGAAATGGAATTGTACTTAAATAAGCATTCGTTACTTTATTTTCTTCAATCACCCAATTTTTAGTTTCTTCACTATTATCATCTTCCAACCAACGGTAGGGGTCTTCTACTTTTTTTCCAAAGTAATCATCAGTCTGTTTTACTTTTTTAGTAACGGGATATGAAAAGTTGATGATGTCTTGTGCAGAAATAGTTAAGCTGCCGGCTAAAAATAAGAATAAGAGTTTTCGCATTGTAAATTTTTTAAATTTGTGCTTAGTAATTATGAGTAATAATAATAAATATATAAATCACATACAACAAAGCTTAATTAACAATGCTTCTAAATTAAGTGCACAACAAATACAAAGTGCTGCTAATTACATGGGCACGCAACATAAAATGATTGGCGTTGGCACTTCTGTGCAACAACAATTAGCCAAACGTTTGTATGATTTAGAAATTGAGCAGAGTAATTTGTTTGAGGTAATGGATTTAGCTTTTACAAAAAGCAATATTTTTGAAGTAAAGAATGCCGCTCTTTTGTTAGCAGAGTATAATTTTAAGAAGGCAGATAAAGAATTACTATACAAAACCATGTTACCTTGGGTGAATCATGTAGATAATTGGGGACATTCAGACACACTTTCAAAATTGTACACCCGTTTTTTAGAAATGGAAGAGTTTAGTGAACCATTTTTAGAGACTTTAAAAAAGTGGAATAAACATAAGAATCCTTGGTTAAGAAGACAATCGATGGTGGCCTTACTTTATTATAGCAGAACAAAAAATCAACACCTCCCGTTCAAAACCATTATTTCACTGGTTTCAACGCAGTTACAGGCCCAAGAATATTATGTTCAGAAGGGTTTAGGTTGGACTTTACGCGAATCTTACAACGTATATCCCGATTTAACGTATAAATTTGTGTCTGACAATTTTCATAAAGTTTCGCCTGTAGCATTTACGGCGGCGATTGAGAAAATGTCGGAAAAAGAAAAAACGGTTTTAAAACAAAAACGTAAAGCTCATAGAGCAAAAAATAAATAACCGCGTGAAATTAAAATCCCATACAATTTCTCTATTTATTTTAGTTTGGTTTTTCCATTTTAATGGAATTTCACAAAAATTATCTGCTAAAGATTATATCGAAAATTTTAAGGAAGATGCTGTAAAGGAAATGTGTTTGAATAAAATTCCGGCCAGTATTGTTTTAGCACAAGCTATGTTCGAGAGCGCAAACGGAAACAGTGAACTCGCAAAAAACGCCAATAATCATTTCGGAATTAAATGTAAAAAAGAATGGTGTGGCGAATCGTACGCCAAAGATGATGAAGAAGAAAAAGAATGTTTCCGGAAATATATTTCAGTTTTAGAATCCTATACCGATCATAGTATGTTTTTAAAAACTCGTCCGCGTTATGCGTTTTTATTTGACATACCTGTAACAGATTATAAATCGTGGTGCGTAGGTTTAAAAGAGGCGGGTTATGCTACCGATCCAAAATATGCCAAACGTTTAATTGATATTATTGAGAAGTATAAATTATTTGAATTGGATAAGCATCCTTTAATTGAAAGACCTGAGTTTCCGGGAATGGAAATAGCAATGCCTGATTTGGATATCAGAGAAGTGTATCGCTTTAACCGGGGGAAATTTATTATCACAAAACAAGGCGATTCCTTCTTTAAAATTGCTTCTGAATTCAATATAGAGTTGGAGAAATTATTGGAATACAACGACATTAAACGTGGCGATAAAATTGAAATTGGTCAGAAACTATTTTTAGAGCCAAAACGCGATAGAGCCAAAGAACCTTATCATGTGGTTCAAAAGGGCGAGAATTTAAGGACGATTTCCCAAATTCATGGCGTAAAACTGAGTGTTTTATGTAAAAACAACCATCTTAACGCCAAAAACGAGCTAAAACCGGGCGAAATTTTATACCTCCGCGGTAAAAAACCTTTCGAGGCACTTCACCTTACCTCAGAGGGTAGTAGCTTTAACTAGATTTTTGGTCGTTTTTCGCTAAAAATCCCTCATTTTTCGCTAATTCTTTTATCTTTGCACTTCTTAAAAAATTGATAAAATGAGCGTATTAGAAAGTATTCGTAGCCGTACCGGTTTATTGGTAGGATTAGTTGGTTTAGCCTTAGCTATTTTTGTTCTTGAAAGTTTATTAGGATCGGGTAGTACCCTGTTTGGTTCTGGTAACACAACTGTTGGAACAATTGCCGGCGATAATATTGATTACAGTCAATATTCAAATAAGGTAAATGAGCAAATCAATATGGTTATGCAAAATAACCCAAATGCAAATGTGGATGACGCTATGCGTTCTCAAATTAACGATATCGTTTGGAATCAGTTTATCTCTGAAAAAATTGTTAAGCCTGAGTATAAAAAAGTTGGCGTTTCAGTATCTGAAGATGAATTGTATGATTTGATGATGGTTCACCCACATCAAATGGTATTACAACAGCTAACCGACAAAAACACAGGTCGTGTTCATGAAGTTGTTGGAACTCCTGATGGAAATTTAGATTTAATAAAATTACAACAATGGGTTAATGGTATGAATCCTGAAGCAGAACGCTTTTGGATGAACCTTGAAACCGGAATTGCAGAATCACGTTTAGCAGAAAAATATGCAACACTAATTAAAAAAGGTTTATACGTTACTAATGCAGAAGCAAAAGAAGCTTATATAGCTCAAAACAGAACTATGAATGTTGGTTTCGTGATGAAGCGTTATGCAAGTGTTTCTGATTCGGCTGTTAAAGTTAACGATGATGATATTCAAAAATATTATAACGATCACCAATACGAATTTAAGAGTTACGAAACTACACGCAGTATTGAATACGTTAGTTTTGATGTGGTACCAAGCGATCAGGATATGATTGATTTGGAAAAAGATGCTCAACGTGTTGCTAGCGAATTCAAAACTAAAACTGCAAAAGAAGACTCATCTTATATTGCTCAGGAAAGTGAAGGCGGACAAGTAACCATCAGCGATTTAAACAAACAAACAATGATTATCCGTGACTCTTCTGTTTATACAGATCCGGCTGGAACAGTTTATGGTCCTTATAACGAAGGTGCTTATTTTAAAATTTACAAATTAGAGAAAGTAAAATCTATTGCTGACTCAGCACGTGTTCGTCATATTTTAATTGGATTAAAAAATCCAAGAACAAACCAAGATGTACCTGCACCAGTTGCAAAACGCACTGCAGATAGTTTATTGACTTTAATTAAAGAGAAAAAAGTAACATTTGATACTTTAGTAAAAACTATTTCTGACGACTTAGGTTCAGTTGATAAAGGCGGAGATTACGGTTGGTTTGATGAGAACAAAGGATTTGTAAAAGAATTTACCAATGCAGGTTTAGAAGGAACAGTTGGAAATATTTCGATTGTACCTACACAATTTGGTTTTCATATTATTGAAGTGTTAGAAGTTTCTAAAACAAAGCATACTGCTTACACAGTGGCGCAAATTTTTAAATTAATTGCACCAAGTCCTGAAACAACAAAAGAATACTATAAAGCTGCAAGTGATTTTGGCGGTCAAAATAACACTGGTGAGTTATTTGAAAAAGCAATAGAGAAACAAAAATTAAACAAACGCTTAGCAGAAAACGTAAAAGAAAACGATAAATCTTTACCTGGATTAGAAGGTGCAAAAGATTTAGTGAAGTGGGTTTATGCAGCTGCTAAAGGCGAGGTTTCACCACAAGTATTTGAATTTAAAGATAAGTTTGTGGTTGCTCGTTTAACAGGTATCAGAGAAAAAGGAACATTACCTTTAGACGAAGTGAAGGAAGAAGTAACAGTAAAAGCTCGTCAGGCTAAAAAGGCAGCTGAGTTTGTGAAAGAGTTTACTACTAAAGCAGCAGGCGCAACTAAATTAGATGACGTTGCTACTAAACTGGGAATCAAAATTGAAACCAGCGAAAAATTAAATTTCGCAGCATTTAATGTTGGAACTTTAGGAAGAGAAGATGCTTTAGTAGGAACAGCAGCAGCTATGAAACCGGGATCAGTTTCTAAACCAATTGTTGGTGATAATGGTGTATTTATTGTTGCAGTTGCTTCTATTGATGATGGACCTCCTGCTACAGATTATAAACAAATGAAAATGCAGCTTGAGCAATCATTAGGCGGCCGTTCTGATTACGAAGTGTATAATGCATTACGTGATAAAGCCGGAATCGAAGATCACCGAGCTAAATTTGAATAAAGAATTTAAGCCCTGTTAACGCGGGGCTTTTTTTTGAGACAATTTTTTATGACAGACATTACAATCAATATTCAGAATCCCGACAACACCTTAACATCATTGCAAGCTCCAACCGATATGGGTTTAAGCTTAATGGAGTTTTTAAAAGGAAACGAATACGATATTTTAGCGACCTGCGGCGGTATGGCATTGTGCGCCACTTGTCATGTTGAGGTTATAAAAGGTTTCGAGAACTTGCATGAAATCAGTAATGATGAATACGCGATGCTAGATACTCTTCCGAATATTACAGATACTTCGCGCTTATCTTGTCAACTAAAATTATCTTCACAAATGGATGGTATTGTGGTGAAGATCATGGGTGATGGCTTAAGTTAATACATTGCAGTTGCAGCATCGATACACATCGACACGTCTTCCGGACAATGCTCATTACTTGTTTTTGGCCTTCGTGTTCTTCCGAGTTTTACAATCACTAATTTTTTTGCAGGAACACAAATAACATACTGCCCTAAAATCCCTCGTGCATAAAATATTTTATCGCCTTTGTATTTTGTGAGCCACCAATTGTAACCGTAAGTTTTATTAGGAGTGCCGTCATCTTCTTTACAATTAAAAGGAATAATACTTTTGGCAACATAATCCGAATCTACAATTTGTTTTCCTTTCCATTTACCATAATTCAAATACAACATTCCTATTCTTGCAAAATCGGTTGCGTTACTATTCAAACAACAAAATCCTTTTTCTTGTCCGTCTTTTTTATCTAAACTCCACCAAGCAGGTTGTTGACATTCTAAATCTTTCCATAAACGATCGCTTAAATATTGTGAGAGAGGTTTTCCTGTTGCTTTTGAAATACAAATGCCTAACAAAGCAGAATTCCCGCTGAGGTATCTGAAAATTTTCCCGGGTTCTTCTCCCATATTGTATGGCAGACAAGCAGCTAAAACATCATCGCCATAATATCCTTCTGCAGGATAAGCAAACGGATTAATATAACTTTCATTAAAATCAATTCCGGAAGTCATCGTTGCTAAATTTCTTAAAGTCACTTTCGATTTATCTCCAATTTTAAATTCAGGAATAAAATCTCCAACGGGCTGGTCTAGACTTTTTATGAAACCATCTTTTAATGCACAGCCCAATAAAATACTGCAATACGTTTTTGAAATGCTAAATGAATTGGTGTGCGATGTATCGCTATATCCATCCCAATATTGTTCGTGCAGTAAGCTATCATTTTTTATGATGACAAAAGCGTGTGAATCGTAAGTATCTAAAATGCTTTCAACTTCCGAAGAAATTTTTCCTTTATTGTATTTTTCTGATTTAATTAGTGGAGAAGAATTTTGCGCTTCTATTTTCCTGTTTTCAAAAATTAAATATTCTGTTGCGCTTGGTCCGCTGCGGCCTGAAAGATAAGTATTCCAAAGTCCTTTATATAAATACAATCTTCCTGAAAACAGAATAGTCAAATTCACCACTATAATTATGGAGAGTATGAAATAGGAAATGAATTTAAAAACTTTCTTTAACATGCTTATTTATTAATGTTAGAAACCTAAATAATATGGCATTCGAAAAGTGTAGTGAAATGTTTTTTTAACTTTTCTTTTATTTCTGGCATGTTTACTTCTTTCACTCCAAGTTCTTTATTTAAACTTGTAACAGATTTATTTTCGATGCCGCAAGGAATAATATTATTGAAATAATCTAAATCAGCATTTACATTAAATCCCCAGCCATGCATAGTAACCCATCTGCTGCAACGAACACCGAATGCACAAATCTTTCTGGCTTTAGCAGGATTATTAATATCAATCCAAACGCCGGTTTCGCCTTCACTTCTTTCACCCTTAATGCCGTATTCAGCTAGAGTTAAAATAATGGTTTCTTCTAGCAGGCGTAAATATTTATGGATGTCAGTAAAAAAATTATCCAAATCTAAAATGGGATAGGCTACTAATTGCCCTGGTCCGTGGTACGTTATATCACCGCCACGATTTATTTTATAATAAGTAGCTTCTTTTTCTTCTAATGCTTTTTCGTTTACCAAAAGATTTTTTTCGTCGCCACTTTTTCCTAAGGTGTAAACATGAGGATGCTCAACAAACAATAGGTAATTGTCAGTAAGAAGTTCGGTATTGTTATTACGGTTAGCAATTTTTTGTTCAACGGTTGTATTAAACAATTTTTCCTGGTAATCCCAGCAAATTTTGTAATCCATTAAACCAAGGTCTTCAAATATTACCTTTTTGTTTTTAGGCATCACTTCTTTACGTAAAAGTTACGTGGGATAAATTAAAATTTCGAAAGTTCTTTTTTAAGATGATCGATAATATTTACCTCAACTGGATCAATACCTCTTATTTCAGCAATTAAAACGCTAATCCAGTCACCGATATTAATCAGATATATGAATTGTTCAGCTTTTGAATTTCCTTTAGCGGTAATATCAGTTACACCTGAAGAATATTTTTCGAAAACGCTTTTACAAACTTCATAACGTTTTTCGGTTCGTTTGTAATCATATGAAGTTCTGAAAGTAACAACGGCAATATCTTCATTCTTTGTTGTCCATCCCACTAATTCGTTGTGATTCATTTCAGGAAATACATGATGCCAGCAAAGCATTTTACTGTTCTCGTTTATTTGCTGACGGAAACGCACGCTAACACCTTCGCAACTACCTAACGAATAGATTACAGGAATTTTATTGACAAGTATTTGTGCTATATGTTTTGCCTGAGTGGTGATGTTAGAGTTTTCTTTTTCTAATAAAGCGATGCTATTCTTAACATCATTTAGTAAAGAGGCGGGTGCAAAATTATAATGTGTAAATATTTTAATTAATTGAATAAGAGAATAGCCTATACAAGAGCGGGGAGGGTTTCCTCCGGGAATTTTAATAACATCTAAATTATTTTGTTTTGCTAATTCTTCCACTTTACCACCACTAGTCACGCAAATGATTTGAGCTTTTTTGGTTAAAGCTTGTTGCATGGCCTCTAAAGTCTCTTCTGTATTACCTGAATAAGATGAAATGATAACAAGTGTGTTAGGGTTTACAAATTCAGGAAGAAAATAATCGTTATTGGATAGAACAGGAACACTACATGTATCAGAAACTAATTCTGAAATAATGGTTCCGCCAATACCTGAACCACCTAAGCCGGTAATAACAATGTTTTGGATATTTTGTTTTGGCGAAAGTTTTGCTGCATTAGCAATATCTAAGGCTTCGCGTAATTGATTTGGAAAATTTTCTATCAGCTTTTTCATAAAGGGGACGATAAAGGTATAAAATTTACTTCGCTAGGGGTTACATAAATCCCTTATCCAACAAAATTTTGGTTTTTAATATGGCAGCAACTGTAATCGCATCGGTAATTTTGCCTTCCATTACCCATTTATAAGCTTCATCGAAAGGTAATTTTTTTATTTGTAAAATTTCACTTTCTTCAGGTTCTGATTCTTCAAAGGTCAAATTGGTAGCAACATAAACAATAGCCAATTCATCGGTAGCCGAATTACTTAAATGCATTCTCATGATTTCTTTGTAGTTTTTTGCCACAATTCCGGTCTCTTCTTTGAGCTCTCTTTTAGCAGATTCAACAGGTTCAACATCTAAAGCTCCACCCCCTTCAGGAATCTCCCAACTATACTCATTTACAGGGTAACGCCATTGTCCAACCAACCACGTATTTAGCTCACTATCAAGCGCTAACACTCCAATTGCCAAGCCTTTAAAATGAACAGTACTATAAGTTGCGGGCGTGCCGGCAGGGTTCAAAACATCGTGTTTGGTTACCTTAATCCAAGGTGATTCATAAACTTTTTCTGAGCTGTTTGTTATCCAAGGATTCTCTTCCATAAACTAATTATTAAAATAGGTACACTAAGTACGAAATACCTTTCCAACAGTCAAAATGTTAATTATATGATTATGTGCGAGGTTTTTAGTAACTTTTAACACTTAAATTCGTAAAACTTTTAAGTTTATGGCCCTCTGTGTGAAAAGACATTTACTACTAATAGCGATTTTACTTTGCTCTTTTACAGGCGTTTACGCGCAAACTTTGTATTGGGTAGGAGGTTCGGGTAATTTCAATGACCCTAGTCATTGGTCTACGACTAGCGGTGGTTCTTCCTCAAATTTAGTTCCAAATTCTGCTACTGATGTAGTTTTTGATGATAAAAGTGGTTCTGATTGGATAACGGTTGAATTCCAGCTCGTGTCAAAAGTAAAATCACTAAAAACTAGTGGGAGTGTTTCAAAAGTTCGTTTTACCAGCAATCAGAATTCAATTTTAAATATTCAGTCCTCTCTCGAGTTATCTTCTTATACAATGTTTGATTTTAATGGGGATGTGATTTTTACATCAACTAGTAAATCAATAAATGAGATTAATTTTAATAGCAACCAAAGTTTAAATTGTAATTTATTATTCTATGAAGGTGAATACAATATTCATCCTATAACTCTCACTGAAAACAAAAAGATTTCATTTGAAAACGGGAATTATCATTTTAATTTTTCTTCACTTTCTGCAAAAGATGTTACAGTGAAAGGAAACTTAACCCACTTCTTTATTGAGTCTTCTTATTTTAATATTACTAATTCATTTATTATAGAAGGAACTCCAGATTTTAAAGCAAACAGATTTGGTTTTTATGCGCCAATTTCAGATGCCAATAAAGTAAAATTAGGGAACATAAACTTTGGTGCCACTTCTAAACTTGTTGATAATAAACTTAACGCCGTTTGTCAGGCTTCGATAACAACTCTACCGGAGTGTTCGGGATCTTGTACAGGTTCATTTACTTTAAATATCGATGCGACATGTACCAGTACCTATAATTTAGTTGTTGGTAGTGATCCTAGTTGTTCAACAACAGCAAACAATATTGGCACAACCAATTTATTACCGGGTACTACTTATACTGTTGGCGGACTTTGTTATTGCGCTCCATTACAATATGCCGCAACTGTTTTTGATATTGTCACATTTATACCTATTCCGTTAACTGTTAACGGAAACGCTACAAGTAATTTTAATTTTCAACCACCATCATATATTTTAAGTACGTTGGTACAACGACCGCCGTTATGTTTTTCAAGTTGTAACGGATCTATGACTTTAAGTATTGCCGGTGGTGTTTCACCTTATACTGTTACTGTAAATCCACCAATATCTCCACCTATTTTATCCGCTGCAGGTTTTACAATTGGAAACATGTGCGGTAATATTAATTACACTTTCACTATCACAGATAAAAACGGTTGTTCGGGTATTGCAACAAAATCAATAGCGCCGCCACCTCAATTAGTAGCAAATGGTACAACTCAAAGCATCACTTGTTTTGGTGCATGTACAGGTTCATCGCAAGTTACACCCACAGGTGGTACGCCGGGTTATACAGTAAATTGGAGTACAGGGACGAGTGTAGCTATTGGCTCCGGCGGAACATCATCTTTAACTTCTTTATGTGCCAGTGTCAGTCCTATTACTGCAACAATAACTGATGCGAATGGTTGTCCTGCAACATATTCTTCAACAGTTTTGCAACCAACTGCTGCATTAACCGCAACGCAATCACAAACCAATGTTACTTGTGGTGGATTGTGTAATGCAAGTGCATCAGTAAATGCCAGTGGAGGAACTCCCGGTTATACATATACATGGTCGCCTGCACCAGGTGGTGGACAAGGAACACCATTGGCATCTGCGTTATGTGGTTCAAATGTTCCTTCAGCAGCAAATCATACGGTTACAATAATGGATCTTAACCAATGTGTAATCACAAGAACATTTGCAATAACGCAACCACCACCAATTACATTAACACCGACATTTACAAACGCAACTTGTAATGCCACTTGTAATGGAAGCGCAAATGCCGGACAAAGCGGAGGCACGCCAGCATTTACATTTACTTGGACAGCAACTGGTCCAACTGTAATTGGAAATTCACAAAGTATTACTGGATTATGCGCAGGTTCTTATACGATTGCTGTACGTGATGCATCATTATGTACAAGTCAAACAGTAATTACAATTTCTCAACCGCCACCAATAACATTAACAGTAGCTCAAACAAGTATTAATTGCTTTGGACAATGTACAGGTTCGTCAACTGCAACTGCCCTTGGTGGTAACGGTGGATACACTTACACGTGGACTGCACCCACACCTTCAGTTATTGTTGGTCAGGGTACGGCGACCGTTAGCGCACTTTGTGCAGGACTTTATACATTAACTGTTCGTGATGCGAGTAACTGTCCAGTTCCAATTGCTACTTTTTCAATTAGTCAGCCTACACAAATTAATCCCGGCATAACCACCACATCTATTACGTGTAATAGTTTATGTAATGGAATTATTAATTCTTCGCCAACAGGAGGGACCGGTCCTTATAATTACACTTTAGCTTCAACAACATTTACAGGAACAGTTACGAATTCAACAACTGCTCAATTCACAGGGTTGTGCGGAAGTTCTACCGCAGGTATTTATACTTTATCAATTAGTGATGTAACCGGAACTTGTGTGCGAACGCAAACAGTAAATTTATTACAACCAAATCCTTTTTCAGTTACAGCAACCACAACATCTATAACTTGTTTTGGTCAATGTAATGCTTCATTATCCGGTAGCCCGGTTGGAGGTAGTCCACCTTATACTTATACTTGGACAACGCAAGCACCTGCAACATTTAATACGCCAATCATTAATGGACAATGTGCAGGAACTTATACATTAGATGTAAGAGATGTTAATGGTTGTACTTCACAAACAATAGTAACGGTAGCAGCTCCTGTTTCAATGACTGTGGCTTTAACTCCCGCTTCACCAAGTTGTTTTGGAAGTTGCAATGGTGCAGTTACTTCAACGGTAAGCGGAGGTACGCCAACTTATACTTATAACTGGTCAACAGGAAGTACAGCTACGTCAATTGGCGGATTGTGTGCCGGAAATTATTCTTTAACTATTACTGATGCAAACGGTTGTCAGATAACTTCTGCAACAACAGTTGCAGCTACTCCTTCAATAGCAATAACAACAACAGCTGTTCCCACAAATTGTGCGGGTAGTTGCGATGGACAAGCATTTGCAAATGCAACAGGTGGAACTTCACCTTTTGTATATTCTTGGAATACTATACCAGTTACAACAAATACTACAGGAACAGTTTCTGGATTATGTAGCGGAAACTTTATTGTAACTGTTACTGATGCTAATGGTTGTATTCAAAATGCTAACGTTGCTATTACTTCACCAACTGTTTTATCGGTAGCGGTGAATAGTGTAGTGCCAAGTTGTAATATTTGTATTGGTGCGGCAACAGTAACTCCCGCAGGCGGTAATCCTGGGTACTCATATACATGGACACCTGCACCTGGTGGTGGACAAGGTACACCTACACCTTCCGGTTTATGTGTTGGCGTTTATTCAGTTTTAGTTTCAGATACTAAGGGTTGTACAACAACACGTACAATTAACGTTGCACAAAGTGTTATTGTAAGTATTACCACAACAGGAACTTTATTAACTTGTAATAACGGTTGTACAGGAATAGCAAACGCAAATCCAACGGGAGGTACACTTCCGTATTCATATACTTGGTCGCCGGTGGGAGGTAACTCTCAAACAGCAACGAATTTATGTGCAGGACTTTATAATGTAACGGTAGTTGACGCATTGGGTTGTACAAATTCAAATACTATTACATTCAATAATCCTCCTGCAATAAATGTTACGTCAACAATTACTAATGCAGCTTGTAATGGAAATTGTAATGGTGCAATAAGCGTAACAGCAACCGGTGGAACTGGTGTTATTTCTTATACTTGGTCACCGGGTAATCCAACCGGACAAGGTACAGCAAACGTTACAAATTTATGTGCGGGTGTTTATAGTTTGGATGTTAGAGATGCAAACAATTGTTTAAGCTCACAAACATTTACAATTACAGAACCAACTGGAATCTCTGCAACATTTACACCAGTTAGTCCTACCACTTGTGGCGGAACAAATGGATCCATTACTGCAACAGTTAGTGGTGGATCTCCGGGTTATACATATACATGGACACCATCGGCACAAACAACTTCTGTTTTAACTAATGTGGGTGCAGGTTCTTATACATTAACAATACGAGATCTTGCAGGATGTACTCAAACATTAGTTGCAAGTTTAAGCGATCCAACCGGACCAACCGTTACAGTTACTTCATCATCGGTAACTTGTTTTGGTTCTTGTAATGGTTCTGCAACAGTAAGTGTTACAGGTACTGCACCAATAAATATTAACTGGGCATCTCCAATCGTTTCAACAAACTCTGTTGTAAGCGGATTGTGTCAAGGAACATTTGCGGTTAATGTTAGTGATGCAACTAATTGTTTAATCAGTCAAACTATTTCAGTAACACAACCGCCAACATTTAGTTTAAATCCTGTTGTTACAAATCCAAATTGTGGCGTGGCTTGTGATGGAACCATTACAACTTCGCCTGCAGGCGGAACAGCTCCTTATTCTTATACATGGTCACCAGGCGCAACCACATCTCCTACATTAAGTAATATTTGTGGTGGAAATTATACTGCAAACATTACCGATGGAAATAATTGTCCTTACACTCAAACATTTGTAGTTACACAACCTTCATCAATTACAGTTGTATTTGTAAAACGTGATGCCTTATGTAATGGCGCTTGTACAGGAACAGTATTAGCAACACCATCTGGTGGAACGGGCCCATATACTTTTTCATGGACTCCAGTTGGTTCTTTCGCAGGTTCTGTTTTGAATAATTTAATTAATTTATGTGCTAATGTTTATACTGTTACAGTAACTGATGCAAATAATTGTACTACTACAGCTACTGTTCAAATTTCAGAACCTCCTGTTTTAACAGGAACGTTAACTGTTCAGGATGCTTTATGTAATTCGCAATGTAATGGTAGTGCAACAATCACTGCAGGTGGCGGAACTCCTAATTTCGGTTATAGTTGGACAGGCTCTGCAGTAACATCCAGTGTTATTACAGGTTTATGCGCAGGAAATTATTCTAACACGATTACTGATGCAAACGGATGTTCACTAACACAAAGTTTTGTTATTGCATCTCCAACAAGTATTAGTGTAACCCTTACTCCAAGCAATCCAAGTTGTAATGGTGCTTGTACTGGAAGTATTACAACAATTGCAACTGGTGGTACCGGTGTATTAACGTATTCTTGGATAGCAACCGGCTCCGGACAAAATCCAACAGGTTTATGTGCCGGAAACTATACAGTAATTGTAACTGATGCGAATGGTTGTACCGGACAAAATGTAACGGTTTTAACTAGTCCGCCTGCTTTATTAGCAAATGCAACTTTCACTAATCCTTCTTGTCCTGCAGCTTGTAATGGTGTTGCAATCAGTAATCCCGCAAGTGGGACTGCACCATTCACTTATACATGGACCACATTACCTGCTCAAAACACGCAAAGCGTTTCCTCATTATGTGCAGGAACTTATAGTGTTATTGTAAGAGACAATAATGCATGTGTAGATACACAACAGGTTGTACTAGTTGCCCCAATTACTTTAACTATTAATCCTGCTGCAAGTCCAGCGTCATGTGGTGTTTGTAATGGTTCATTAAATGTTATTGCTTTAGGCGGAACACCAAATTATACTCTAACGTGGAACGCATCTAATCCGGCACCTATTACAGGCACCGCAGGTATAAATCTTTGTGCAGGTATCTATTCTGTTACGCTCACAGATGCAAATAGCTGTGCAAGTAATTTCTTGATTCCGATAAGTAACTCAAACGGACCAAGCGGAGCAACAGTAACATTTACTGATGTAGCTTGTAACGGACAATGTAATGGTTCTGCTTCTGTAACAAATCCTATTGGTGGAACCCCTGGTTATACTGTAACATGGGTATCGCCTTCATCACCTTCAAATCCGGTCACAGGTTTATGTGCAGGAACTTATACGGCACAAATTACTGACGCACTGGGTTGTATTTTATTTCAGTCTGTTCCAATTAATGAACCGGCTGTTTTAAATCCAAGTACAACTGTTACTCAACCATTATGTAGTGGAAATTGTAATGGTGTAATTACTTCATCACCTACTGGCGGTACTGCAGCTTATACTTATAGTTGGAGTACTGGAGCAACTACTTCATCTGTTACAAATGTTTGTCCGGGTAATTATACTTTAACAGTTACTGATACCAAAAGTTGTGTAGCTACTCAAACATTAAGTATTCTTGGTTCAGTTAATATAACAGCAAGTAGTGTTGCGGTAAATAATACATGTTTCGGAAATTGTAATGGAAGTTTATTAGCTGCCAGTGTTGCAGGTGGTTTACCGCCTTATACATATAACTGGAGCGATCCATTAGGGCAATCCACTTCTCAAGCCTTTAATTTATGCAACGGAAATTATTTCTTAGTGATTACAGATGCACAAGGTTGTTTTGATACCATCCGAGGAAATGTAACATCACCGGCTGCTCTTACTTTAACCAATACAACTACGCAACCTGCTTGCGGATTATGTAATGGTTCATCAACGGTTAGTGCTTTAGGCGGCGTTGGTCCTTATACTTATACATGGAGTAGTGGAAGTTCAACAGCAACTGAAACTAATTTATGTGCAGGTGTTTATATGGTAACTATTGTTGATAATAACGGTTGTTTACAAAATGTAAATGTTCCTATCAATAACTCAAGTACACTTACAGAAACAATTACTTCAACTAACGAAACTTGTTTTGCGCAATGTAATGGTTCTTCAACGGTAACAGCTGGTGGAGGAACTGCACCTATAACTTATAATTGGTTATCGCCTGCATCCACTTCACAATCGGTAAGCGGATTATGTGTCGGAACCTATTTTGTACAAATGACGGATGCATTAGGTTGTATTCGAAATGCATCTGTAAATATTTCTTCAGCAAACGATTTAACGGTTACGCCATTTGTAACACAACCTTCTTGTACTGTTAATACAGGTTCAATTTCTTTAACTGTTGCCGGTGGTAATCCTGGTTATACATATTTATGGTCGCCGGGAAGTGCAACCACATCAATAGTTACAGGTTTGGGAGTTGGAACATATACTGTAGTTGTAACAGATTTGTCGGGCTGTTCAAAAACTTTAGTTCTTCCATTAACAAATGCAAATGCTCCTGTATTTAATTTATCATCTGTGAATGCATTGTGTAACGGAACTTGTAACGCAGTTGCGTCTTTATCTGTTACCTCTGGAACGGCGCCGTTTACTTTTAATTGGAGTACGGGTACAGTATCAAGCGGAGTTAACACTAGTACGGCAACAGGTTTATGTAGTGGTGTTGTAACAGCAACAGTTACTTCAACAACAGATGGATGTTTATCTGTACAAAGTGTTACGCTTAGTCAGCCACAACCTTTAGTAACTAGTTTACCAAATTTAAATACACCTGATTGTAATAACGATTGTAATGGTTCTATAAATGTAATTCCAAGTGGTGGTGTATTACCTTATACTTATACATGGACACCTTCCGGTAGTACTAATCCAATCACTAATTTATGTGCAGGAAATTATGCATCTACAGTTACTGATGCGAATGGATGTACAGTATCGTCTACTTATACTTTAATAAATCCTGCCGTACTTACATTAAGCGCAAACATTGTTAACTCAAGTTGTAATACGGCATTGGATGGCGCAATTACAACAACAGTGAACGGAGGTTTACCGGTTTATACATATACTTGGACTGGTCCTGGAACATTTACAAGCAACGCTTCATCACTTAATAATGTTTTATCTGGAACATATTCTTTAACCTTAATTGATTTTGCAGGTTGTAGAAAAGACACTACAATGATTATTGTTCCAACTGTTTCAGTATTGGCAGTTGCAGGTAACGATTCATCTTTCTGTCAAAGTGGTTCTTTTGTTTTAAATGGAAGTTTATCTACTGGCGGTACAACTTATCAATGGTTCCAATTACCAAGTGCGGTTTCATTCACCAATACATTAATAACAACAGTTAATCCGCCGGTTGGAACATCTACTTTTGTGTTAGTGGCAACAAACGGAACTTGTATTCATCAGGATACCGTAAGAATTACATCAAACATTCCGCCAACAGTTGATGCAGGACCAAATTATACTATTACCATATTTACTTCAACGGTTATAGGTGGTTCACCTACAAGTCCAACTGGCGTTACTTATACTTGGATACCTTCTACTACGCTTGATAATGGTTCTTTACCAAACCCAACAGCAACTAATACGCTTAATACATCATATACAGTTATGGTAACTGACATTAATGGATGTGTAGGGTCAGATACCATGCACGTGCACATCTTCCCTGAAATATTTATCCCGAACGGATTTAGTAATAATGGTGATGGTAAAAATGATTTCTGGGTAATTGATAATATTCAGCAATTCCCGAATTGTGTTATTGAAGTATATAACCGTTGGGGCGAAATGTTATTCCGTTCGGAGGGTTACACCACACCTTGGGATGGAAAATACAATGGAAAAGATTTACCGGTTGGTACCTATTATTATATAATTGATTTACATCACGTGAACTTCCCGAAAGCATATACGGGACCATTAACAATATTCAGATAACATGAAAAAGATACTAATATTCATATTTGGCATATTGTTGCTGGCCGATTTAAAAGCTCAGCAATTACCGCAGTACACACAGTATATGCTTAACGAATTTGCTATTAATCCTGCCGTTGCCGGGAAAGAAGAATTTGCAGATGTTCGCTCAAACAACCGTTATCAATGGATTGGAATTACCGATGCACCCCGCACTTATATATTAACTGTTCATGGTCCGCTAAAAATGAAGAACATGGGCTTGGGTATGCATTTGTTTACAGATATAGTTGGTCCAACACGTAGAGTGGGATTAAACTTTTCTTATGCTTATCACATTAAACTAAGCAAAGAAACAAAAATGTCGTTGGGTTTAAGCGCCGGTATTTTACAGTGGGGTATAGATGGACATAAATTACAGTTACACGATTCGGGTGATGATAATTTATTGGTACAATATCAAACTGTTTATGTGCCCGATTTTGGTGCGGGAATTTTAGTACACAACAAGAAGTTTTATATTGGTATAGCGGTTCCACAGATGTATCAGAGCAAAATTAATTTGTATCCGGGATCGGATAATACAGGAAAACTGGTAACTCACTTTAATATTAATGCTGCCTATAAATTTGATTTAGGAGAAAGCTTTAAAATTGAACCATCATTTTTAGTAAAATACGCAACTCCTGCACCTTTTAAATTAGATGTTGGAGCCCGCGTTATATATAAAGAACAAATTTGGTTGGGCGGAGCGTATCGTCATAATGATGCTTATACTGCTTTACTTGGCTTTATGTATAAGAATTACTTGATGATTGGTTATTCTTACGATTTTCCTACCACAAACATCCGTAATTACAGCTCAGGCACTCACGAAATAATGCTGGGCTTAAGGTTTTCACGCAAACAAAACCGCAATTGGGATACTGAAAAGTAGAATCAAGCGCCTTTTCCTATTTTAGTTTTTTTAATAATTGTATTCGGGGTAATTGATTAATTTTATGAGGATTTTAAAATTCTGAGAAAGCACCTTTATATAATTTTTGTAGGCCTAAGTCTTATTTTTTGGCGTTGCGCGCAAGTTGTTCCATTAAATGGAGGCGAACGCGATACTCAGCCACCAAAACTAATCGAATCCATTCCGTTAAATGCATCCCTGAACTTTAAAGGGAAAACTATCGAATTGAAGTTTGATGAGTTTGTTCAGGTAAAAGACATCGCTAATCAATTAGTAGTAACACCGCAAACTAAAGAAATGCCCTTAGTTGAAGCAATGGGTAAGCGTGTAACGGTAAAGTTCACCGAAGACTTATTACCTAACACAACTTATCGTTTGTTTTTCGGGAATTCTATTTCTGACATGCATGAAGCCAACTTGTTTTCGAATTTCGAGTTTGTTTTTTCTACAGGAAGCTTCATCGACTCCTTATATATTAAAGGTAAAATCATAAATGCCTTTAATTTAAAACCGGAAAATGAAGTCACGGTTGGTTTATATAAAGATAATGAACCGGATAGTGTGGTATTTAAGAAGAAGCCGCTTTATATTACGAGAACATCAAGCGATGGATCTTATAAAGTATCTTATTTACCTAAATCATCATTTAAAACTTTTGCTTTTTCCGATAAAAACAAAAATTTGATGTTTGATGGGGGTGAAGAGGTTGTTGCGTTTAGCGATGCGGTAATTAATACAGGCGTTGATACCCTCATTAACCTTAAAACCTTTAAAGAAGAAGTCTCGAAAGTGTTTTTAAAGAAATCCATCTCGCCTTATTATGGGGTGGCATACATTGCTTACAATAAAGAGCAAAAAAATGTTGTTAAGCCGTATTACTCAAATCAAGCGGATAATATTAAAGCGATGGATGCGGTAAATGATACTTGTATAGTTTATTACAAAGACATTTTTGATACTCTGCGTTTGGTAATTCAACATCCCGATAGAAACATTTCCGACACTATTAGCATGTCAGTTATGTCGAAAGACCGTTTTGAAAGACTAAAAACCGAAAAGAAACATATTGTAAGTGTTGATTTAAAACCAATGGAAGGAAGTCGATTAGATTACTTCGCTAATCCTGTTTTGGTATTTAATAGTTGGATGGATGGAAAGAATTATGATGTTTCGAAGATGATATTGCAATATAAAACGGATTCACTCATTAAAACTGCTGTACAACTCAGTAAAAAAGGAGATAATGCGTTTGTAATAACAAACAAACTAATGCAAAACACCAATTATGAGCTTATTTTAAATAAAGGAGCATTTAAAACCAGGATTGGTATTGAAAGTGATTCAGTAAAAATTTCATTTAAAACATCTGAACCATCCGATTATGCGACACTGAATACGAAACTTCTATTGCCGAAAAAAGAAAATTACATAGTGCAAGTAGTGAATGATAAAGAAGTAGTGATGGCAGAGCAATATGTTGAAATGAGTTTGACTACAAGTGCAGAACAGCTATTAAAATTTAAAAATATGCTGCCCGGAAATTATTTTTTGAAAGTAATTGAAGATAAAAATCAAAATAGAAAATGGGATACGGGCAATATTTTGCTTCAAAAACAGCCCGAAACAATTTATTTTAATGTTTTAGCCGTAAAATTATTGGCCGATTGGGACTCCGAAATAGAGTGGAAAGTAGAGTAGAAAAGGAGTGTGTTTTGCATTCAAAAATAAAAATAAAAACAAAAAATATTTTTTCGCGATGCTCTGTGTGTATAGTAAAATCAATACTTACAGAGGATTCAAAGAAAAAAATAAAAAATATTTTCGAAAATATTTTTACTACAAACATAATTTTAATTGCAACGCATATTTCACGCTATTAACAATATCAACATTTTTATGTTGAAAAAATAATAACCTTATTTTTAGTAGTGAACGAGAAATTTGTTTACTTCGTATTAACAAAAACTCAAAAACAAGAAACCATGGCAAAAAAAGCAACAAAAAGAAAAGCTGCTCCAAAGAAAAAAGCGGCTAAGAAAAAAGCAACTAAGAAAAAAGCTGCTAAGAAAAAGAAATAATTTCTTTTCTAAAGAAAGAGCCCCGCTAAGCGGGGTTTTTTTTTGCCTATAAGTGTCATAAGTCTAAAAAAGCAACCTTTATTGATTATAAATTCACTAATTAATTTATCTTTACAACATAAAACCAAGCAAAAAAATGAAAACAGTATATTCTTTAATTACAGCTTTAGCGTTAATAGTAACACTTCAAAGCTGTGGCGGCAAAAAAGATGAGCAAGTGGCCGTTGAAGCACCTGCCGGTATGATTACTCTTGATTTGAGTAAGTACGGAAAGCCATTCACCATTTTTGTACCGGATTCAACCTTCGGTAAAATGGAAGTGATTGAACAAACTTGGGGTGCTCTTGAGATCCGTATCGGAAAAGACTTTCAATTATCAATTACCGAAGATCCGGGTGATGTTGAATTACGTAAAACGGATATTAAAGGTGATGAAGTAAACAAATTCAAATCGTTTATTGTTGAAGAACCAACTACTATTATGTGGGAAAGTGAAATTACTAAACCTGAATTCCATTTTTACAGCATTCAGAAGTTAGGTAACTCAACTTATGTGTTTGAAGACATTAAAAGTGCCGAAGCTGAACCTTTTTCAAAAGAAAACATCCAAAAGATGTTAGATGCTGCAAAAGGATTGAAGGAAGTTAAGAAAGCAGAAACCGCTTCTTAATATTAATAATGTAAATTTAAACGAGCCTCCATAAAAAATGGGGGCTTTTTTTATGCACGGAAGCGAGCCTGTCCTGAGCTTGCCGAAGGAGGGCTTTTTATTTTAATACACCTATCTTTTTCCCGATTTCAGAAAACAAGGCTTTCACTTCTTTTGCAGTGGCCTCATCGTTTGTTGCACGTATATATGTATCGGTTAAAGTCATTACATTTTGAACATAGAACTTCTTCATCTCATCAATACTCATGTCTTTTGTCCATAAATCGATGCGCATAGTGTTATTCTCTTTAGTATCCCATAACGCAATCATCACACTTTTACTATTACTTCTCTCGCCTGCATCTTTGGCTTCCCATTCAATATTTACTGGTAAATGATTGTCATCAACCGTAACTTTAAAACTAATTTCACTTGTTTTCATATCGCTAATATATTAATATCCTTAAACTTCGAACCTTCTGCTTTAATTTTACACCTTTAACCTACAACTATTAACTACTTTAAGGCCTGTACTTACTTTTATTTAAAATCTTCTGTGCATCCTTCTCTTCCATTAATTGAGCTAAAGTCACATTTTCATTATTCTTCATATAACTCCTCACAATTTGCCAGCCCACCCACATCGCAATGCGGGGCGGACATTGTTTACTGATGGCTGAGGTAAAAGGACCATCGGTTGTAAACTCGCCAACCGTTTTAAGATTGTTGTCATATAACATGTTGTTGGCGGCAAAAAATCCCCAAACGTTTTTTTCATACTCATCGCAGTATTTCATCTGCGCACTATTATATCCTATTTTAATGCTATCGGCTGTTTCGGGTAATAAAGCATCGCAAGCATAAAACACTTTCCCGAATTGTATCATATTATTTAAAAGATTGTTTACCGGTTGTGCATTATCAAACTCACTAATCAACCAACCGCGAACCATATCCGGTAACATATATTCTTTATTTAAAACCCTTACCTGATATTGGGGCCACTGTAGCATTTTATAGAACTCGTTTGTTCTGCCTAAATACATATCTAAACTCACAGCCATTACAGAATCAGGGTAAGCAAAGTTGTAATCGAAACCACTCATACAAGTAGTAAATTGTTTAGGAAGTTTACGGTTTGGGAAATGATATTTAAAGCGTTTCATGCAATCTGTTAATCCGACTTCCAATTCATTTATATCAGCATCATTAATTACTTTTTGTGTTTCCAAATAAGCGTCGTGCATGTCTTTATTACTTGTAAAGGCGAGGATGGCATTGGTATCATCAGGCATTCCTCTGCCTTTAATGGTATTCACAAACATGTGGTAAAATACACCGTATTTTTTTTCAAGCTCTTGTTTTTTAACAGAAATATTTTGTGGCGTAATGGCAAAAAAATCCTTTTCGAAACGCATGAATTTAACCGACGGCACCTTTACATCGCTAATATCAACATCCAATTTATTATGACTACAGTTGCATAATAAAACGGCTAAAAGGGCGGTTATAAACAACTTATTAAAATGGCTCATTCGGAAATTATTTTATCTTTGTAAAGATAATTTTTAAATATTTAAAAAATGAAAAAGATTCTTTCAATTGTAACGGCAGCCTTGTTAATTACAAACGTAGTGAAAGCTGGCGAAGGAGATGATGACAAAAAATTCCGTTTCGGATTAAAAGTAACCCCTACACCAGCTTGGTTAAGGAGTGCTGATACAAAAATAGTAGATAAAAACGGCATCAAATTTGGTTTTGGTTTCGGACTACAAACTGAATTCAGACTCACAAATACCGCTCATTTTGTTACAGGTATTGGTGGTGATTTTTTAGGCGGAAAACAGATTTATAAAAACGGACAAGGTTATATCTTATCAAAAGATAACGCTTATACCGATTCTGAAAAAACCAATTTCACAAATGGTGCAGCAGTAACCTATTCAGATAATATTGCAGGTAATAACGATAAGTTCTACGAAATTAAAACCCGTAGCATTAAAACTACTTATGTTACTATTCCGGTTTTATTAAAACTAATGACTAAAGACATTTCAGGCTTTAGATATTATGGTGTGTTTGGTGGTGATATCGCTATTCAAACTAAATTCAGATGTACTGACGAATTAACCGAGTTAAAATTCAATACAACTTCAGGTTTATACGAAGCTTCTGGCGATGTAACTGTATCAGATATGCGCCCAACAGGTGATTTGATTCCTTTTAATGTTGGACTTAACGTTGGTTTAGGTTTTGAATACAACCTTTCGGGTTCTACCTCGCTTTTTGTAGGAGTTAACTATTGCCGTGGGTTTATTAATCAGTATCAACCAACTTCTGAAATCATGGTAGATCAAATTAAAACCAGTATGAACACCGGAGTTAAACCATCACGATCTAAACAAAGCGCTATGAGCGACGGCGTTCAGATTAATATCGGTATGTTGTTCTAGTCAAAAGCATTTATTAAGAATCCCCCGCCGAATACGGGGGATTTTTTATTTTTATACCTTTGTATCCTGTGAAGAAAAAAGAAATCATATCGCATATCAGCAACTGGCTTAACGACTATTGCGAAAAATCCAAAACCAACGGATTTGTAATTGGAATAAGTGGTGGTATTGATAGTGCCGTCACTTCTACTTTATGCGCCTTAACGGGAAAACGACTAATTGTTCTGAATCTTCCCATTAAACAAAATCAAACTGAATTTCACCGCAGCACCGAACATATCGAATGGTTAAAGAAGAACTTTAAAAACGTAGAAACGCAAACCGTTGAACTGAGCGATATCTTTAAAGGTTTCGAAAAAGACCTCCCTACCGATATTCAGGATTTTTTGACAATGGCGAATGTACGTTCACGCGTTCGGATGATTACTCTTTACGCTTTTGCTTCACACCATAAATTATTAGTGGCGGGAACAGGAAATAAAATTGAAGATTTTGGAATTGGTTTTTTTACTAAATATGGAGATGGAGGAGTGGATTTGAGTCCGATTGCGGATTTAACGAAAACCGAAGTCTATGCTTTAGCAGCTGAATTAAATATTATCGATAGCATCCAAAAAGCCAGACCAACCGATGGTTTGTTTGCTGATAACAGAACTGATGAAGATCAGATTGGCGCAACCTATCCTGAATTAGAGTGGGCAATGGAATATGTGGAGAATAATGAAAATTACGAAGTGGATGATCGTCAAAAAGAAGTTTTACGTATTTACACTTCGCGCAACCGCGCCAACAAACATAAAATGGAAGCCATTCCAGTTTGTCTAATCCCAAAAGAACTTAAATAACTTTATAAACCTATAACTAGTAACCAATAACTATAATTATGTTTGGAAAAATGGGTGATATGATGGGCAAACTTCAGGAAATGAAGAAAAAAGCCGATGAAATTAAAATCAAATTAGATAATACAGTTCTCCATGCAGAAGGCGCAAGCGGCGATATCAAAATAGAAATCACCGGTAACCGCAAAATAAATTCAATTACCATTGCTCCCGCCTTACAACACGGCGATACATCAGTTTTAGAACAAGAATTAAAAACCACTATCAACAACGCCATCCTCATGGCCAACGTCGCCAACGAAGATGAAATGAAAAAAGCAACCGCAGGTTTATTGCCGGGACTGTAATTTTCGCCACAAAAACACCAAAGCACAAAATCCCTCCAAATGTTTAGTGGGATTTCGTGTTTTAGAGCTTTAGTGGCAAACATTGCGTCACAATTTTATTCCGATAACCAACACATTCCTTCGACAAGCTCAGGACAGGCTGACTCGTTTAGTTATAGTCTTACGCCTATAACTAAAACGTCGTCCGTCTGCTCTTCATCCTGTTTCCAGTTATTAAAAGAATATTCTAAAAAAGCTTCCTGTTCTTCTATTTCCATTTCAGAAGCAGTTTTTATGAGTTCTTTAAAATTAACCTTGTTCAGTTTTTTGTTGTGCTCACCTCCGAACTGATCAACATAACCATCAGTATACAAATAAACACAATCGCCTTTTTGTAATTGAACGGTTGTGGTTTCAAAAACTTTATCTACACCCGAATAAAATCCAAGCGGATATCTGCTGCCTCTGAATTCAGTTAAGCCCTCAGCATTCGTAACAATAATTGAACGAAACGCCCCCGAAAATTTTAATTCGTTCGTTGTTTTGTTGATTTGTATTAAACCAACATCCATCCCATCATTAAAAGGTTCGTTACTATTTTTTGAGAACGATTTTTCCAGCTCTTCATCCAAAGCTTGTAATATCAATCCCGGCTCTTTCACATTTCTGTTTAAGAACACTTCTTTGAAAGCAGAATTCGCTACCATGCTCATCATCGCACCAGGTACACCGTGACCAGTACAATCAATTGCGGCTGCATATCTGAAGTTGTCATCCTCATGAAACCAGTAGTAATCACCGCTCACAATGTCTTTTGGTTTGTACAACAAAAACGATTCTTCAAAAACCTGTTTTATCATTTCAGGTGTTTGCAAAATAGATTCCTGTATTCGTTTTGCGTAAACGATGCTAGAGGTAATATCTTTATTCTGTTCAGTTAATTTTTCGTTTTGTTCAATGAGTTTCCGCTCACTGATTTTCTTTTCAGTGATATCGTAACCTACACCAATTAATTGGTCTTCGTTTAAATAAGAAATATTCCAGCGCACCCATTTTTTTCCGCCGTGCGAGGTTTTTAATAAGTGTTCAAACGTTTGCGTTGATACATTACTGTCTTTAAACAAACCTAAAATTTTCTTTTTCACTTCAATACCTTCAGGTTTCGAGAAACGTGTTGCTTCCCACCAGTTATAACCCAATAGTTCATCGGAATTATAACCTAATAATTGCTGAGCCGGTTTACTCACGTAGTCGGCACTACCGTCGTTGTTTAAAACAACAATCAGAGCATTTAATTTATCCAGGATCTGCTCCTGTATGTCAAGCGTTACCATGTGAATGGATT
>JAGNIU010000030.1 GCA_018000995.1 Bacteroidia bacterium | reverse complement strand
TCCGTGGTCAACGTGACCAATAGTTCCAATGTTCAAGTGAGGTTTGGAACGATCGAATTTTTCTTTTGCCATAGTAGTAGTTTATTTACTTGTTTTTATTTGTTTATATATATTAGTTTTAACTAATCTCTTTTTAATTTTTTGAGCTGTTGAGCAGGATTGAACTGCCGACCTCTTCCTTACCAAGGAAGTGCTCTACCACTGAGCTACAACAGCTTTTGTTCTTTATCCTATTCAACTTCATCATTTTTAAAGAACTAAATTCCCTTACATGCGAAAAGTCCCTCCTCTTGGGGACATCCAGAATATCTGCAAGCCGTGATACACAAGCTTTTCGATTTTCTGCCCTCTGCATCTTGCGGAAGGCTATTTTTTCGCTCTCACTAATTTCTCTTCTGCAATTTACCCTTACCATCCCTCGTTTCCTTGGGGTTTGGGTTTAAATTGCGTTTATTCTAGAGCGGAAGACGGGTCTCGAACCCGCAACCTCCAGCTTGGAAGGCTGGAGCTCTACCAATTGAGCTACTTCCGCTTTTATTCACACTGGCCATCAATAAGCCAAGTGGGGTAAGATGGATTCGAACCACCGAAGTTGAAAACAGCAGATTTACAGTCTGCCCCATTTGGCCACTCTGGTATTACCCCATTTAAAAAGAGCCGAAGAAGGGACTCGAACCCCCGACCGCCTGATTACAAATCAGGAGCTCTACCAGCTGAGCTACTTCGGCTTTTTATGGTTTTTACAAAGAACTTTTTACCCTTTAAAAAGGGACTGCAAATGTACTAACAAAATCGTTTGGCGCAAATAAAAAAAGAACATTTTTTTTCAGACAGATATATATCTTGATTATCAATATCTTAACTATATTTTCATGTCAGATTTTTGACCTAAAATCCATATTATATTTTATTGGCTTTTAGATATGACGATAAATAATGATTTTTAATCTTTTAAATTCTTTTAGATTCATTAAAATTCTAGCTCATGAAAAATTGGAGTTTTTTAGTCGCTTTTTTTTTGCCTTTTTACTTTTTGGGGCAAGGTATGAACCCTGTAAAATGGGAGGCCAAATATAACGAATTACCTAATAATGAAGGTGAAATTATTGTTACTGCAACAATAGAAAAAGGTTGGCACACCTACTCTCAAAATATTTCACCGGATGCCGGGCCCGTTCCAACAACAGTTAATTTTTCGCCGGGAAGTGATTTTGAAGTAATTGGAAAATCTACCGAAGAAAACGTGAAAGAAGAATTCGATAAAACATTTGAAATGAAAATTGCTTCCTTCGACGGCAAGGCTATCATCAAACAAAAACTGAAACGCAAAAACGCAAAAGGTTTTCAAACACCAATAAAAATTGAATACATGGTTTGTAACGATAAACAATGTTTACCTCCTAAAACCATCGATTTAATGTTAGTAGTACCTTCAAAAAAATAGGAATCTAATTTTCAGCTCTTTTAATTTATAGCTCAACGAATATTACAAACTCAAAACATTATTTTTGTGAAAACCCCTTCGAGTATGATCAGAAAATACATATCAGGATTACTATTCTTACTTTTTTCATTTGGATTTCTAAATGCACAGAAACAATATTGTACGTGGACCTTTTCTCAGAAAAAAATAAGTGCTGATGAATATGAGTTGATTTTTAAAGCGAAAATGGAACCGCAATGGCATTTGTATTCTCAAATTGAAACACCTGACGGGCCCTTACCAACCATTTTTGAGTTTGAGAAATCAAAAGATTATAAATTAATTGGCAAAACATCAGAACCAAAACCAATTGAACAGCCGGAGCCAGTTTTTGATAATCAGGTGATGCGTTATTTTGAAAACTCAGCCACTTTTAAACAAAAAATAAAAGCACTAACCGATAAACCATTTGTAGTAAAAGGAATTGTTGACGGAATGGTTTGTAATGAAACCCAATGTCAAAAATTTTCTCCAGCACCTGAGTTTAGTTTTAAAATAGAAGGCGCAGAAGTAGCCGTAGCCAGCGAAACAACAGCCGTTGAAACTAACTCCACAATGGTTGACACCCCTGCGGTTGCACAAACCACTGTTAGCCCTGATAATATTAAGCCTGATTCAGAACACAAACTCTCCGAACTACAACCAAAAGATACAAGTAACGATAAAAGTTTTTGGGGTTTGTTTATTGCCGGTTTTTTAGGTGGGCTTTTAGCTTTATTGACACCATGTGTTTTCCCAATGATCCCAATGACGGTTAGCTTTTTTACAAAACAAAGTAAAACAAAAGTAGAAGGTATTCGCAATGCATTAATTTATGCAATTTCAATTATTGTTATTTACGTTGTTTTAGGTTTAGGTGTCACTTTAATTTTTGGTGCTGATGCGATGAATAATTTAGCAACTAATGTTTGGTTCAACTTAGCTTTCTTCATTTTATTAGTTGTGTTTGCTATTTCATTTTTGGGCGCTTTCGAAATCACATTACCATCAACATTTGTAAATAAAATGGATGCTAAATCTGATAAAGGCGGTTTGATTGGTATTTTCTTTATGGCTTTTACTTTAGGTTTAGTTTCATTTTCTTGTACCGGACCAATTATCGGAACTTTACTTGTACAAGCCGCCGCAACAGGTGCATTAGCCGGTCCGTTTTTTGGAATGTTTGGTTTTTCATTAGCACTAGCTTTACCTTTTGGTTTATTTGCTGCTTTCCCGGGTTGGTTAAATTCATTACCAAAATCAGGTGGTTGGTTAAACTCTGTAAAAGTTACTTTAGGTTTTTTAGAGTTGGCCTTAGCGATGAAATTTTTATCTAACGCCGATTTAGTTGTACAAGCCGGAATTGTTACACGCGAAATTTTTATTGTGATTTGGATTGTTATTTTCGCTTTACTCGGCGCTTATTTAATGGGCTGGTTCAAATTATCACACGATAGCGAAGTAAAACATATTTCAGTAACACGATTAATGATTGCGATTTTATCTTTCTCTTTCACTATTTATTTAGTTCCCGGTTTATGGGGCGCGCCTTTAAAATTAATAAGCGGTTTTCCTCCTCCTGATTTTTATAGTGAATCGCCCGAAGGTTTTGGCGGAAGAAAAACAGAAAGCGGAACCTCCAATGAAAAACATTCTGATTTACCTGAACACGCACATCGCGGCCCCAATGGAATTCCTGCATTTAACGATTACTATCACGGATTAGCTTATGCTAAAAAAGTAAATAAACCCGTTATGATAGACTTCACCGGATGGGCTTGCGTAAACTGCCGTAAAATGGAAGGACAAGTTTGGAGCGATTCTGACGTAAAGCGAAAACTAAGCGAAGATTTTGTTTTGATTTCTCTTTACGTTGATGATAAAAAAACTTTACCTGTAGAATTACAAACTGAAGTGGTATGGAATGGTTCAAAGCGTAAATTAAAAACTGTTGGCGACCGTTGGAGCTTTTTACAAAACACTAAATACTTATCGAGCACACAGCCTCAATATTGGATATTGGATGGTGATGAAAACCATTATAGCGATTCAACCAGCTACGATCCGGATATCGCCAAATACATTCAATGGTTGGATAAAGGTTTAGAAAAATACAAAGCAAAAAAATAAAACTCCCTCAATAAAAAAAGCCCCTGAGAAATCAGGGGCTTTTCTTTTAATCCTTAATCACTTTTATTAATTCAGGCTTTCCATCCTTAGGAGTAAGTCTGATAAAGTACATTCCGTTTGCTAACTCCTCAATATTTAAATCTTGTGATTTATTTGAAGCGTTAAAGTTGATTATGTGTTTCTGAACCACTTTTCCAATAGCATCTACTACTTCAGTACTTACTTGTTGCGAAACATCACTTGAAGTATTGATGGTTACTTTACCACTTGTCGGGTTTGGATATACAAAGTAATTTGAAGCACCACTCACAATTTCATTAAAACCTGTACATGCCGAAACAGAAACAGTTACCGCACTGGTTGAATTACAACCTGCACCTGATGAACCAATAACTGTATATGTAGTAGATGAAGAAGGTGTGAATGTAACAGAAGAACCTGTTGCGCTTCCAGGGTTCCAAGTATATGTAGAAGCACCGCTACCTGTTAATATAACAGAGTTCCCGCTACAAATTAATGATCCACTAGCCGATGCAGATACAACCGGTACCGAATTAGTTGTTACACTAACAATAGTTGTTGAAGAACAAGAGCCTGTTGTTCCACGAACTGTATAAGTAGTTGATGAACTTGGAGTATAAGTCGCTGCTGATGTTGTTGCTCCACCGGTCCAACTATAAGTTGTAGCACCGCTGGCATTAAATGTAACCGGACTACCAACACAAACTGTTTGTGAAGCATTAGAAACCACAACTGTTGGATTTGGATTTGCAATTACACTTGCCAATGCAGTTGCTGAACAAACTCCGCTTGTACCACGAACCGTATAGGTAGTATTGCCAGTTGGAGTATAAGTTACAGCAGATGTTGTTGCTCCACCTGTCCAACTATAAGTACTTGCACCACTTGCAGAATATGTTACATTACTTCCTAAACAAATAGTTTGTGAGGCACTTGAAATTGTTACTGTTGGATTTGGATTTACAGTTATTGAACGAACTGTTTGTCCAACACATCCATTAGAACCCATACCAATTAAAGTATAAGTAATGTTTCCTGTTGGTGCCGGCGCTATTGGATTTCCAGTAATACTTCCAGGCATCCAAGTGTACGATGTAGCCCCCGCCCCTGTTAAAGTTGTTGATTGTCCAGCACAAATATTACTACTGCTTGCTGTTGCAGTTACAGATGGTAATGAATTAACTGTAACCGAACGTACCGAAGTATTTACACAACCATTTGCATTAGTGCCGGTAACTGTATATGTGGTTGTGATTGTTGGTGTAGTACTAACAGTAGCACCTGATAAACTTCCCGGCATCCAAGTATACGTTGATGCACCACTCGCAATTAAAGAAGCATTTGAACCCGCACAAACAACGCTACTACTCGAAGTGGTATTAATTGTTGGAAGTGCATTTACAGTTATTGTTTTTGTAAATACATTTCTGCAACCATTAGCTGCTGTTCCTGTTGTAGTATAAGCTGTGGTTAAGGTTGGACTAACTGAAATACTTGTTGTTGTTGCTGAAGTACTCCAAGTATAAGTTAAAGCACCGGTTCCTGTTAAACTAACTGATGATCCAATACAAATTGAATTTGAACCTGTAATTGAAACTGTAGGCAATGCATTTATTGATGCAGTTACTGTTCTTATAGCAGAACAACCACCAGATGTTCCTGTAACAGTATATACAATTAATGCAGTGGGTGTATAAGTTGCAGCTGAACTTGTTCCGCCTCCACTACTCCAACTATACGTTGTTGCACCTGACGCACTAAAAGTAACAGGAGAGCCAGCACATACGGTTTGAGAAGTTGCACTTGTTATATTTACAGTTGGTGTAGTACCAATACTAATTGTTTGAGATGTAGGAGTGCCCGGTCCGGCACCATTAGAAGCAGTTAATGTAATGGTATATGTTCCTCCTGTTGTAAAATTCATTGTAGGATTTTGTAATGTTGGTGTTGTTACTGTTACACCTGCACTTGGACTTACTGTCCAAGTCCAACTTGTTGGTGCGTTTGTTGATTGATCAGTAAATGCAACTGTTTGTCCGGCACATAATCCTGTTGCTGCAACTGAGAAGCTTGAAGCAGGAGGTGCAGAAGAAATAACATCTACAATCCAAACACCGCGACCATAACTTGCGGCAATTAATTTTGTAGGATTTGCCGGAGAAATTTCCATATCAAAAACTGGCATGTTTGGTAAACCTGCATTGTATAATGTCCAAGTTCCCATTGTATTATCACGATAATAAACTCCAACATCCATACCAACATAAACTAAATCACTTGTACCGACCTGATAAACCGAACAGTTTGCAGGAAGGTTTGGTAAGTTAGATGTGTAGTTTGTCCAGGTGGTTCCACCGTTAGTTGACATAAACACTTTGTTTCCGGCTGAGTAACCGCTTAAAGTCACCCATAATTTATTGGGGTCTGTTGGAGAAACCGTTATAAAAGTAGGAGCGCCACTTCCTGTAGGAACTGTTCCTGTAATATTAGTCCAAGTTGCCCCTTGATTAGTTGTTTTCCAAAGTGCAGTTCCTTTAATTACATAAACTATTTGGTTATTGGACGGCGCTACTGCAAATTCTACAATTGTTGAGGTTCCTGTCATAGAACCTGTTGTTGCAGTCCAATTAGCACCATTATTTGTTGATCTAAACATTTGTTGTCTGCCTGCCCAACAATTTGCTGCAACTTGGGGATCTTGTTTCCATGGAGACACCCAATTCCCAGTACCTGATTGACCACTTGTAGCAGAACTCCATGATGCCCCACCATTTGTAGAACGTTGAAATGACCCACTATAATAAGAAGCAAACATATTACTATTGTTGGTGCGGTCTATCCAGCAATCCATTCCATCACCGCCCATTCGGGCTTGATAGGTTGTACCATTCCACCAACTGGTTCCATTATCCTGATGACCTGTTAACCAATAATTAGCTGTTAAAGCTGAGGTTCCGATTTTATAAATCTGTGAAATATTCATAGTGCCTGAAATCTCAGTCCAAGTAGCACCACTTCTACGATAGATGGTTCCATCATTTGTATTAAATAAAGTGCCTGCCGCATCATACTCTAAATCGTGATGATCTGCATGTGTAAATGGCGCTCCGCTTCCAGTCCAGTGTCCATAAATCGACCACGCACTTCCTCCGTTTGTAGTTCTCCAAACATTAACCCCTCCAACAACAACTTCATCTTGATTTAAAGGAGAAGCTGCGCAACATAAATCATACCATGATTGTCCACCTGTATCACTACCTGTATTACTCCATCCTAATAAATTAGGTGTAGTAGCCATTGTTGAAAAACTGGTGCCACTATTAGTAGAACGGTAAAATCCTTGGAAACCACTATTACTACTTGCTCCTGCTAATACATAAACATAATTTGGGTTAGCAGGTGTTACTGCAACTGCCATTCTGTTTACACCTGTTGTTGGTATACCCGCACTTACCTGTGTCCACGTTACTCCATTATTTGTAGAAATTCTGAAAGTTGCGCCACCTGCATAAACAATATTTGAATTACCAGGCATAAATTCTAAATCATGTGTACTTGTAGTGTAAACCTGAGTCCAAGTTGTTCCACCATTTGCTGTACGCCATATGCCAATATTTGTAGCAGCTAATACAATTTGAGGATTTGTTGGATCCATAATTAGTTTACGGATTAAACGTCCTTGATTAACAGTCCAAACCATACCTGTTGCTACCCATGTTAAACCACCATCAGTTGATTTTAAAACACCAATAGAGTAAGTGTCACCGGCATCTCCGTCACCAGTTGCTAAATACATAATGTTTGGATTTGTTGGATCGATAACTAAATCAGAACAACCAATCACTTGTAATAAATCAGTATTTGTTGTCCAACTGGTTCCACCATTGGTAGATTTCCATAAACCTCCTGCGGGAGCACCAACAAATAATGTGTTAGATCCTGCCGGATGTATTGTGACAAAATTAATTCGTCCTGATTTTAATAATTGACCACCTGCCGAACCGGCCATTGGACCCATAGGACCAACCGCTGTCCAAGTTGTGGAAGCAATCAAATTAGGATTAGAAGTTTTTTGTGTAGAATTAGCTTGCAAAAAAGTTTCAAAATTTTGCATATTCTGACTAGGCAGAGTTAAGTCACCACTGGGATAAACACGAGGTTCCATATAATTCTCCCAACGCTTAAACTGTTTCCAGCCTTTACCCTTTTCGGTATTATCGTGGGTAGACCAATACGTGTTAAACTCTTTCTGGATATCATAAAAATTTGCTTTTGGATCAAGCATTTTTTCTGTCCATTCTTGTGAAATTATATTCAAGCTTAAGAAGCTTAAAATGAAAAAAGAGAAGATTTTTTTCATGCGTGTTTTTTTTAGTTTAGTAATGATAATGAATCAAGGCCTCAAAGTCAATACCTCGAAAAGGCAAATTCGATGAAGGCGCTAATAATTCGACTAATTTTTTGGAGTCCTAAAAGCCCCCAACGAAGCCAATTTGAATAATTGGATTAGGATAGGGTGAAAGCGGTGTGTCGTTCAAATTCCATAAGCCGGATGCTACACAATAAATTCTATCACTAACTGCGTAGCGTAATCCACCTCCCACTAAAATATTTTCAATCCAAATTCTGGCATTTGGTTTATAGGAATAAGGGTTATCTCTGTTAATTCTGTCGTATCCGGCCTGAAGAAAAACGTTATCCAAAACAAAATAACGCGCCATTACTCTGCCGCCATAAAAATTAACACTGTATTTGTAATTCTTGTAACGGTAACTGTAGTAGTTATAAATTACGCCAACTCCTACTGAAAACCTGTCGGTTACTTTGTAGCCTATTAGTGGAGATGCATCAATAAACGTGGGATTTCCTATCCATGCTCCTACAGTTCCTCCCCAAAACAAACGATCAATAAATGGTTTTTCGTCTTTAGGTTTTTTGGGTTTTGATAGCGAATCTGATTGTGCAGTACAAAAAAACACAGCCATGCTAAAACTTAACAGAAAAATAAAAAATCTTTTATGTGAGTTAAAATGCATTGTGCTTTTTAGATGTATATTCGTGCTACAAATTTACGCAATATGTTTATAGTTGTAACAGGCGCCTCCAAAGGAATAGGGTTAGAAATTGTTAAACAATTTTTGGTGGACGAAGAAAATACCGTTTTGGCCGTTTCCCGGAGCTCAAAAGAGCTAACTGCTCTCCATAAAAACCATCCTAAAAATCTAATCACCGTTTTTGGCGACCTCAATAAAACACCTACACAAAACAGAATTCTCACTATTTTAAAAAACAAAAAAGTTCAGTTAGATATTTTAATTAATAATGCCGGCACTATTGTAAACAAACCTTTCGAAAAAATAACATCAAAAGAGTTGAGTTATATTTATAGTGTAAATGTATTTGCACCATTCTTACTCATTCAAAAATTATTGCCTGTACTTGGGAAAAAAAATAAATCACACATTGTAAATATCAGTAGTATGGGTGGCGTTCAAGGAAGTTCAAAATTCCCGGGATTAAGCGCCTACTCTTCTTCTAAATCTGCATTAGCAGGATTAACAGAATGTTTAGCAGAAGAATTTAAAGCAAAAAATATTTCTGTTAATTGTTTAGCGCTTGGCGCTGTTCAAACTGAAATGTTAAGCAAAGCTTTTCCCGGTTATAAAGCCCCACTTCAACCCAAACAAATGGCCAATTTTATTATTGATTTTGCTTCAACCGGTCATCAATATTTTAATGGGAAAATAATTCCTGTTTCATCAACAACACCATAACATGAAAGCATTACTTTTTTTATTCTTACTTCCGTTTAGTTTATTGTCACAAACAAAAGTGAATGTTCAAATCATGCAAAAAGGGACTTACTGTGGCGGCGCCAGACCAAATCCGGAGATACTTGCAAATCATGAAGCACCAAAACCATTTGCAAATAAAAAATTTGTTTTGGTTTCCGCCAATGGAAAAACCTGTACAGTAACTACGAATGCTAAAGGTTACTTTAAAGTAAAATTAAAAGCAGGCTCATATAAAGGATACGAAGCTTGGCGCTATTATAAAAAAACTCCTGATGGAACTGATGCAAAGAATTTTGATATGGAATGTTTAAAGGGATCTTGGGAAAAAGTAGATATGACTATCGACGCTCAAAAAAAAACACAAAGTATAAAAATTGATATCGATGATGCGTATTGTAATCATACTATTCCTTGCCTACTAAATCCACAGTACCCGCAATAAAAAATGAAAAAGTTTGTTCTCATATTTTTTCTACTTTCTTGTTTTGTTTTTAATGCGCAAACTTTAAAACAAACTGTTCGTGGTGTGGTTTTGGATAAACAAACGCAAAGTCCATTACCGGGAGCTGTCGTTGCCGTTCTAAATACAAATCCAATCAAAGCAGTTATAACAGATGAAAATGGAAAATTCCGTTTAGATAGTATTACACTTGGAAGATGGGCCATTAAAGTTTCTTTAATCAGCTATAAAGAGAAATCACAAACTGTAATTCTAAGTAGTGGTAAAGAAACTGTTATAAATTTTGAATTGGAAGAAAACGCTGTTCAAGCTAATGAAGTTACCATTGTAGCCGAGCAGGATAAAACCAAAACCAATAATAAAATGGCAACGGTTAGCTCACGAGTTTTCTCTGCAGAAGATGCATCACGCTATGCCGGAAGTCGAAACGACCCTGCGCGGATGGCCGCCAACTTTGCAGGAGTTAGTGGTGCTAATGATAGTAGAAATGATATTATTATCAGAGGTAATTCTCCTCTTGGAATTTTATGGCGCTTAAATGGTTTAGATATTCCAAATCCCAATCACTTTGGTTCTTTAGGTTCAACAGGTGGACCAATCAGTATTTTAAATAATAACACTTTAGATAATTCTGATTTTATGACCGGAGCTTTTCCTGCTGATTATGGAAATGCAACGGCTGGCGTTTTCGATTTAAAAATGCGTTCAGGTAACAATGAGAAATATGAATTTCTAACGCAAATTGGCTTCAATGGTTTTGAATTAGGTGCTGAAGGTCCTTTCTCTAAAAAGAAAAAATCCGGTTCGTTTTTAATTAATTACCGTTACTCCACTCTCTCCGCATTTAAATATTTAGGTTTAGATTTTGGAACAGGAGATGCCGTTCCTCAATATCAAGATTTAACTTTCAAGGCTGATTTCCCCACTAAAAAATTAGGGAAATTCTCTGTTTGGGGTATAGGCGGACTCAGCTATGTGGAACTTCTTTCAAGTCAGCAATCCAAAAAAAATAATTTATACGGATATAGTGGTCGCGATACTTATTTTAAAGCAAATGTTGGAGCAGCAGGAATTTCTCATACCTATTTATTAAACTCAAGTTCCTACACCAAATTTAATATTGGGGCTAGCGGACAAATTAATTTTATTCAAGCTGACAGGGTTGATACTAATACAAATCCTTATACGATAAATCCTGAGTACAGAAACAATTCGAGTACCGTAAAATACTCTGCTAATTTCACTTACAATAAAAAATTCAATTCCCGTAATTTTATAAATGTTGGAGCTTACTACGATTTATTTTACACCACATTTATTGATAGCACTAATAATTTCGATAGTTTAGGTTTCATTACTTTGCGCGATTATAAAGGAGAAACCTCATTAGGAAGAGTGTTTTTTCAGTGGCAACATAAGTTCAATGATAAACTCACTTTAAATACCGGCGTTAGTTACCAATATTTTTTACTCAACTCAGCACAAGCTCCTGAACCGCGTTTAGGACTAAAATACAGCATCAACAGCAAACAAACTTTAAGTTTCGGTGCCGGAATGCATAGTCAGGTACAACCGCTTTATTTATATTTCGCCACTTCAAAAACACCACAAGGTCATGTTGAAACCAATAGGAATTTAGATTTTACTCGAGCTATACATGGAATTTTAGCTTATGATGTAAACATAGCCAACAATGTTCGTATTAAAACCGAATTTTATTATCAATACATGTATGGTGTGCCGGTTCGTAGTCGTAAAGATTATTTTTCAGCGATTAATTTAGGAGCGGATTTTAATAGTCCGAATGTAGATAGTTTAGTGAGCAATGGTACCGGCGAAAATTATGGTGTTGAAATAACCATTGAAAAATTTTACAATAAAGGGTATTACTTTTTAATTACGGGTTCTATTTTTCAAAGTAAATATGTTGGAAGTGATAAAGTTTATCGCAACACTGCATTTAATGGTAATTATGTTTTTAACGCGTTAGGCGGAAAAGAATTTAAAATAAAAGAAAAACATATTATCGGACTAGATGTGAAGTTCACTTACGCAGGAGGCAAACGTTATGTGCCGATTGATTTAGCTGCATCCATTGCTTATGGTGATGAAGTAAGAGATGGTTCAAGAGCTTATGAAAAACAATATTCGGAATATTTTAGAATGGATGTAAAACCTTCTTATAAATTAAACACCAAACGTTTTACACATGAAGTAAGCGTGGATATTCAAAACATTACTCAACATGATAATGTGTTTCAACAAATTTACGACCTCAACACACAAACTATTAAAACCGATTACCAGTTAAAGTTTTTTATTATTCCGCAATACAAGTTGACGTTTTAAGAAGCAGTTTAATACGCTCTTACGTTTTTACCTTCCATAAAATTAATGAAAGCGCGATTGGCTACTTTATTACCGCCAGGGGTTGGATAGTTACCTGTAAAATACCAGTCACCTAAATTATCCGGACAAGATAAATGCAAGCCTTCAATGTTTTGATAAATGATTTCAAGTTCAGCTTTTAAGTCGGCAGGCTTAATAAGTTCAGCAATTTTTTGAGAAATTTCTTCTGTTGTAAAGGTGTTGTAAATTTCTTTCACCACGTTTACTTGCTCTTCCTTTGGTTTTTTTATTTCCTCTAAAGCTTTTTCGTAAACCGATTTTAAAACGCTTTCGCGACCGGTCTCTTTTAATAAAGCTATAGTCGCATCGAAAGCAGCAAATTTACTGAGTACCGCCATATCAATTCCGTAACAATCCGGATAACGGATTTGCGGCGCTGAAGAAACTACAATTATTTTCTTTGGTTCTAATCGGTCTAATATTCTTAAAATACTTTGTTTTAAAGTGGTGCCGCGTACAATACTATCATCCAACACCACCAAATTATCTACGCCTTTTTTTACAGTTCCATAAGTTACATCGTAACCTAAATTCACCATAATATCACGGCTTTCATCATCTGTAATAAAAGTACGCTGCTTTACATCTTTTAAAACCACTTTATGAATGCGTGGTTGTACTGAAAGTATTTTACTTAGTTGTGGTTCCGCAATATTTGCTCCGGCTTTTAAAATTTCTGTGGCTTTATGTTTGTTTAAATAATCGTCTAAGCCTTCTATTAATCCTCCAAAAGCAACCTCAGCTGTATTGGGAATGTAACTGAAAACGGTGTTATCTAAATCATAATTTACCGACTTTAATACAGGAGGTACTAAATAACGGCCGAGAGCTTGCCGCTCGTTATAAATTTGCGCATCGTTTCCACGTGAAAAATAAATCCGTTCAAACGAACAGGCCTTTTTTTCTAATGGCGCAACAATTTCTTCGTGAGATAATGTTCCGTCTTTCTTAATTATAATAGCATGTCCGGGTTTTACTTCCTGAACTTGTTCAAAAGGTGCATTAAATACAGTTTGAATAACAGGACGTTCACTGGCAACAACCAAAATTTCGTCATCCATATAATAATAAGCCGGACGAATTCCATTTGGATCACGCAACACAAAAGCATCACCATGCCCCATCATACCCGCCATAACATATCCGCCATCCCAACGTTTGCTACTTTCAATTAAAATAGAAGCAACATCAATATTATCCTGAATTTTTTTGGAAATGGTTTCGTTATCTAAACCTTCTTCTTTGAATTTCTTAAATAGTCGATCGTTTTCTTTATCTAAAAAATGACCAATTTTTTCCATCACCGTAATAGTATCCGCTTTTTCGCGGGGGTGCTGACCTAATTCCACTAAATGATCGAAAAGTTCATCAACATTAGTAAGATTAAAATTTCCAGCCACTACTAAATTACGCGCCATCCAATTATTTTGGCGGCGGAATGGGTGACAACTATGAACTCCGTTTTTTCCGAAAGTTCCATAGCGTAAATGACCTAACATTAACTCCCCTAAAAATGGAATATTTTCTTTTTGCCATTCACCACTTTTGTATTCTTCCGGTTTTTTGCGGGAAGCGTTTACAAATAAATCGTTGACTTGAGAAAAAATATCTTGAGTCGCTTTTGGTTCAACCGAACGAATGCGATCTATATAAGTAGTTCCTGGTTTTGCATCTAATTTTATGGTAGCTAAACCAGCGCCGTCTTGTCCGCGGTTTATCATTTTCTCCATGAGCTGATACATTTTGTGTAGGCCGTATCTTGCCGAACCATATTTGGTTTTATAGTAGGAAACCGGCTTCAGGAGGCGGATTAAAGCTACACCGCACTCATGTTTTATTAGATCGCTCATTTTGGGACTACAAATGTAAGGCTTTGTACCATTTTTTACTATTTAGATTTTAACATTGAATGGACAAATCGAAAGCTTTTAAAAATATTTTTCGCAAACAACCCATCCTTTTGGCCTTTTGCTTCGTTATAGTATTACAAACACCACCATGCTGAAAATTAGACTGTTAAAGACTTGGTATTTTAAGTTATAATAGCTAAATTTGAGGTTTAGATGGTAAAAACCGTTCAACACATGAAGAGAATTGTATTTTTAATATTATTGGCGTTAACTTTTAACTCAGCCAAATCACAAATTTTAATAAATGAAGTATGTTGGTCAAATGTGGCGGGTACCGCTGATTTATTAACCGGAGTTCCAGGTGTAGATTATGTAGAATTATATAATGCAACTCCCGGCTTTACACTTTCTCTTGACGATCATTATTTAACCAATAGCAAAACTAATTTATACATGTGGAAAATGCCTCCCGGCTTAACAATTGGCCCAGGGCAATACATGACTTTTTGGTGTTCTGGATTAAATAAAAAAGAACCGGGACCTGGTGGACGTTGGCACACAAATTTTACCATTGAGCAATGTAATAACCAGTGGTTAATGTTAACTTATTTTGGTGTTATTAAAGATTCGATTTATGTAAGAAGAACTAAAGCAAATGATACTTGGGGAAGATTTCCTGACGGCGATAAATTTTCCGGATGGCAATTATTTAATCAAGGTGCTTCTACTGCTTTATACCCTTTTAATTTTAATGGTTCTAATTTTGTAAATATTCCTGCTGCACAAGTTTATCTTGGGTATGCACCTACTCCAACTTTTACAACTCCTGTCACTGCAGGATTTACACCGCCTGTTACCGGAAACTACGATATGTGGATACCGGATACAGTCAATTTTCAAATAAATTATACCAGAGGAGATTGTGGTGCACCCGGAGGATCTATTCCTTGTGCCAGTTATACAGGTTGTGTTGGGAATGCTACAACTGCAACCACTTATACTTATCAGGATGGTATAACTACTCCTTTACCAATGAGTGGAATCACTAATGTAATTACAGCGGTTACTTATCCCAAACCAAATGGCGTTGGTTCAGCTTCATTAGCTAATTTATATTTGCCAAGTTTCGAAGAAACAAATACTTATTTTGATGGTGCCGATGTTTTTGTAAATCCCGGCTTCGGTGTTTTATCTATTGTCACGAACACTAACTTTTTCGTTGTTGGCGGTACTTCCACTGTGCATTGCGAATACTTTGATAAAAATAAATTCTATTCTGAAGTTGGTGGCAGTTTAACACAACCTCCAAACGATGGTTGGTTAAATCAACAACGTGGTTTTGATGTGGGATTTGATGACCGAACCGGACAAGGTTGTAGAATAACCGGAAATATTTACAATGATGCGATGTTAGGAACAAGTACCAGAACTAACTTCCCTAACTTTGAAATCAGAGCTGCTGGTAAAGATAACTTCTCGGCATTAACACCAACGCTCGCCACCCCTCCTCCATTACGCACAACGCACATGCGTGATGCCTTTGCACAAACTTATGCTATGAAAAATGGTTTAGCGATGGAAGGCATGCATTACAAACCAATTCGTACGTTTGTTAACGGTTGCTATTGGGGAATTTATGAATTCCGTGAAATTCCTGATCAAAATTACTTGAATTATTATTTCGGTCTCAATAAAGATTCTGTAGATATTTTACGACAACATGGTGTTGGTTCTACTCTTACCAACAACTTAGATACGGGTTGGGTAACAACTCCTATGACAGGTCCTTTAACCAGCAGTTTGGGTGTGTTCAATTACATCCGTCCTAACGGTCTGATGTCAGTACCCAACTATTACAATAATGCAATGAAGCGTTTAAGCAAGTACAGCATTACCGATTTCTTTATTTACAATAGTTATTTAGCTAATGCGGATATCGTAGGGTTAAATATGTCGTGGTGGCGTAAAATCAATAATGGCAGCATGCCTGCTTACGCTGATACTATGATGAAATGGCGTTATTTTATGTGGGATATGAATAATATCTTAGATATTGGTGTTGCGCCAAAAACACTCACGATGAGTAATATGTATGTGTCGCCTTGTATTTACACCAATACAGTTTATACACAACCTGCAACATCTTACACTACACCTGCTGCATCTTATGTTGGTCATGGTTTAGTATTAAAGCAATTATTAACCAATCCTGTATTCCGCAACCAGTACATGAATCGTTACATGGACTTACTCAATACAACATTGCGGTGCGATAAAATGCTAGCCCACTTTGATTATTTCAAACAGGTTTTCACGCCCGAAATGCCATTCCATACTGCTTTCTGGACGGTCAATCAGCCGGATTGGGATATGGCAATGGATACCTTACGATATCGTTTAAATACGCGTTGCGATAAAATTGATTCGTTATTTACTAAATGTAACAACATGAACGGGCCATTTACAATTAATATTGATGTTAAACCCGTTGGTGCAGGAACTGTTAATTTTAATAGTTTACATATAACCAATTTTGTTTGGAGTGGTGAATACTACCAGTACAAATTTAATTTCCCGTATTTAAATTCATATTTGGAAGCTTGGCCAACTGATACTTCAATGTATGTTTTCGATCATTGGGAGTTTACAGCTCAAACAAATAGTACTACTGCCACACCATGGGCTTTAGATGATCAGAATTATTTATTTAAAGATTCTATCACCTTTGTCATTGGCGAAAGCGACAATATTACAGCCGTATTTGCTGATAAACGAAATGACATTGTAATGCCGACTGGGTTTACACCAAATGGCGATGGTATAAATGATGTTTTCTCGCCTTTAGGAGCTCAGGCGCGTTATGCCCGTGATTATGAAATGCAAGTTTGGAACCGTTGGGGACAAGAAGTATTTAGAGCCAACGAATATACTTTTGGATGGGACGGAACACATAATGGAACGCAAGCCCAAACAGGAGTGTACGCTTATATTTTAAAATACAAGAACGTATTAAACGAGTACAAAGTAGTTAAAGGCAATGTTACTTTAATACGTTAAACCCACTGAGAAAAACATTTATGAAAAAAATAAGTATACTTTCCTTTCTTTTACTTTCGCTTCTTACTTCAGAAGTAAAAGCTCAGGATATCCATTTAGCACAGGTACAGGAAGCGCCTTTAATGTACAATCCTGCTAATACAGGTTTCTTTCCTGGTTATTATAGGGTAATTGCCGGTTACCGTAACCAGTGGGCTTCAATGGGAAAAGCCTATCAAACTATGGGATTATCGGTTGATGGTGGTGTTTTCAGAAATCGTTATAAGAATGCTTTTTTAGGGATTGGTTTAAATATTTTTAGTGATAAAGCCGGCGCGGCAAATTTATCGCAAACTATTGCTAATTTTAATATCAGTGCTATACTAAAAGTGTCAAAAAAAGCCGTGTTATCTGCAGGTTTTTATGGTGGGGTAACAATGAATAGCGCGAACTACGCCAAATTAACTTATGCTTCACAATTTAACGGCACTGAGATTGACCCTGCACTCGCAACTCAGGAATCAGTTGTTTATCACAACTTCACCAGTTCAGATTTTGGAGCAGGTTTAGCTTATGAATTCACATCTCTTAAAACCCGTAACGATCGCGACGATATTAAAAGTTTAAGAATAGGAATTGCAGGTTATCATTTAAACCAACCGGAGCAAGATTTCGGAAACAATAGTTATATTGATGCAACAGGAAAGACCGTAACTATTGAAGGTTACAGATTACCTTATCGCATTTCAGCTTCTATTCTTTCCCGATTTGATATCAGCAATACAAAATTATCTATTACCCCTACAGTAATTTATATGATGCAAGGTCCTGCTAGAGAAATAACTGCAGGTACTTATTTAAAATACCGTTTTAAAAACGGAACAAAAATTACAGGTGAGAAAGTAGAAAACTCGATTGGTGTTGGTATTTTCTACCGTGTAGATGATGCTATTATTCCTCAAGTGCTAATTGATATGGGTACTTATGCTATTGGTATTTCTTATGATGCCAACGTATCGAGCTATAGAAAAGCATCAAGAACTGTTGGAGGTTTTGAAATCTCTTTACGTTACAATAAACTTGCCGATGCCTTGTTTAACAAGCGCAGCGAATACAGCAAAACCAGGAAATAACCCCGTATTTCCTTTAATTATTTTTTTACTATTATGAAGAATAAATCTTCCTTAATTGTTATTACACTTTTAACTATACTCTGCGCAGTATCGTACTATATTTTCAAAAACAAAACCAGCGGCAGCACTATTGCTAAAGAAGAAAGGGATTTTAAAATTGAAGACACTGCTTCCATCACAAAAATTTTCCTAGCCGATAAAGAAGGTAATTCTGTAACTCTTGAACGCACAAAAACAGGATGGTTAACAAACAATAAGTATCCTTGTCGCGCCGACGCCATTAACCTTTTGCTTTATACAATGAAAATGGTGGATGTTAAATCAACCGTTTCTAAAAATGCTAAGGCTGGTGTTATTAAACAAATGATTGGACGCTCCATTAAAGTTCAAGCATTTCATAACGATGAGTTAATAAAGCAATACTACGTTGGGCATGAAAGTATGGAAAACGACGCCACTTACATGATATTAACGGATTTGGACAATATGGAGAATTACGAAGAGCCCTTTTTAATGTGTATTCCTGGCTTTAACGGGTATTTGTCTTCACGTTACATAATTCATGAAAACGAATGGAGAGAACGTGTTGTTATCAACTATATTCCACCCCAAATGAAATTGATAAAAGTAGAACATAGCGAAATGCCCGATTCGTCATTTATCATAAAACTTAACAGCACTACTAATTTTGAATTACAAAAATTAAACGGAACCCAATTGCCATTTGATGAAGTGAGAATGAAACAGTACCTCGCCTATTTCCAGAACATTAGTTACGAAAAGCTACTTACAAAAGTGAATCAGAGGTTAGTGGATTCTATACAAAATGCTGTGCCTTTTGTTAAACTCAGTATTACTAATACCCAAAATCAAACTAGCGAATTCAATTTCGTTCGTAAAAATTCTACTTGGGAAATAAATAAGAAATATGGGGTCGAATACAAGTATGATCCGGATCGCTTTTTTATGAGTTACAACACCAGTAAAGAAACTGCCCTTGTTCAGTATTATGTGTTTGGAAAAATACTTCAAACCAATGGCTATTTCCTTCCAAAATCTACTGTTAAAAAGTAGTTCAAAACTAAACCCATTATAATGGGTGTTTTTTAAAGCGAAACCTAAATTTGTTAAAGTATAATATGCGGTATTGCAAAAGCACTACTGCTATTTTGCATTACACAAACTGAAAAACCTGACTTATGAATTTTGTAGTTTCATCCTCCACATTACTTAAACATTTAAAAGCCGTTGGCGGCGTATTAAACACAAATAATACTATTCCTATTTTAGATTGTTTTTTGTTTGAAGTAAATAATAATGAGTTAACCATTTCGGCAAGCGATATGGAAACTACTATTACTACAAGTTTAAAAGTTGAAGCGACTCAAGGTGGTTCAATTGCTATTCCTGCAAAAACTTTACAAGATGCATTAGCTAGTTTACCGGAACAACCAATTTCTTTTATTATCGATAACAAAAAATTCTCTGCTAAATTAAAAACGGAGACAGGTGACTATACTTTAACAGGACATAACGGAGAAGAATATCCTAAAATGCCGAAGTTAGATTCACAATCTTCAATCGTAATTAAAAGTGATATTTTAGCTTCAGCAATTAACAAAACTATTTTTGCAACAGGTAATGATGATTTACGTCCAGTAATGAGCGGCGTGTTTTGTCAGTTTACTGAAACCAATACTATTTTCGTTGCTACTGATGCTCACAAATTAGTACGTTATATTCGTAACGATGCTAAGGCCGGCGCTTCAACTTCTTTTATTATGCCTAAAAAACCGTTAAATGTTTTAAAAGCATTATTGACAGGAATTGATGATGCAGTAAAAGTTGAATTCAATAAAACTAATGCTTTATTTTCTTTTGGAAATATTAATTTAGTTTGCCGTTTAATAGACGGAAAATATCCAAACTACGAAGCAGTAATTCCAAAACAAAATCCTAATAAATTAACTATCGACCGTTCTTCTTTTCTTGGTGCAATTAAACGTGTAAGCGTTTTCGCTAACAAAGCAACTCACCAAATCCGTTTAAAAATTAATGGCAGTCATTTAGTAGTGTCCGCTGAAGATTTAGATTTTGCGAATGAAGGTCATGAGAGTTTAGTTTGCTCTTATGTAGGTGAAGACATGGAAATTGGCTTTAATTCTAAATTCTTAGTGGAGATGGTGAGCAATTTAGAAAGCGACGAAATCACTATTGAAATGAGTGCTCCTAACCGTGCGGGAATTATCGTTCCATCACAAAAATCAAACCCCGGTGAAGATGTTTTAATGTTGGTGATGCCGGTTATGTTGAATAACTAATTTTACCTATCTTAGCTTTATGCAAAAAGCTAAATTATACTTAAGCCTGTTATTATTAGCAGGCTTTTTTGTTTCCGCACAAACAGGCGTAACAATTGTAGATAGTATTAACTCTTCAAGTATTTACCGTACTTATCGTTTATACCGACCATTATCCTATACAGGCTCTCAGGCTTATCCATTAGTAATTAATATGCATGGATACACTTCCAGCGCCCAGGCCCAACAGATCTATGGAAACTTTATGCCGATTGCTGATACCGCTAAATTTTTAATTGTACATCCGCAAGGCACAAAAGATGCCAGTAATCAACCTTATTGGAACGCGGGTATTTCTCCTTCCGGCGCAAACGATTTATTATTTATTTCTCAATTAATAGATAGTTTAAAAACCATTTACAATATTGATCCAAATTGTATCTATTCAACCGGAATGAGTAATGGTGGCTTTATGAGTAATTTTTTAGCTTGTAACCTTAGTAATAAAATTGCAGCTATTGCCGGTGTTACAGGAACTATGTTTTCAACGGTTAGTCCAACTTGTAATCCGGGGCGACCAGTACCTGTTATGCATATTCATGGTACTGCTGACGGAACTGTTCCTTATAACGGAGGCAGTGGCATGATTGCTGTTGATTCCCTAATGAAATTCTGGCGTATAAAAAACAATACCAATGCAGTACCAACTACAAGTGCGGTTCCTAATATTAATTTAGGCGATGGTTGTACTGCTGATCATTTTTTGTGGAGTGGCGGAACATTAGGTGCCACTAACGAATTATATAGAGTAAATGGCGGCGCACACACTTGGCCTGGCGCAGCAATAACTATTGGTGTAACCAATCAGGATTTCAGTGCTTCCGTTCAGATTTGGCGTTTCTTTAGAAAATATAAATTAAACATGTTTACTACCGGCATAACTGAAAATAATTTCGCTTCTTCATTTTCCGTTTATCCAAATCCAACAACTGATTTCGTTACCATAACTTCAGATGAAGAACTTACAATGAGTTTGTGTGATATAACAGGAAAAAAATTAATTCAAGAAACCACTGAAAAAACTATTTCTTTAATTGGATTAGATCAAGGGATTTATTTTTTAACGGTGAGTTCGAAAGGACAATCCGTTACCAAAAAAATAATTAAACAATAAGTTCGTTGTAATTAGGTAAGTCGCTAATTAATTTAGCTTTTCCCTTTTCAATTTGAATTACAAATTGTTTAAGTCCGTTTGTCATCAATAAAAAGTTGACTCCTAAAATTAAATTGTAACGCAAGGTTTGCTCTAAAGTAGTTTCTGTAATGGATACATCGGGCGCTTTACATTCAATTAGTAAAACCGGACTCATTGTTTTATTATATACAACAGCATCGTAGCGCTTACGAGTGTTATTCAAATCAATTTCTTTTTCTACTGAAATTAATGAAGCAGGGACGTTTTTTTGGGTTATCAAATAATTAAGTAAATGCTGTCTCACCCACTCTTCAGGCGTTAATAATATCCATTTCTTGCGTATTTCATCAAAAACAAAAGCTTTGTTATTCTCGTGTTTTATGCGTACATTAAATGTTGGATATATGAGGGAAGATTCCAATTTTATAAATATCTTTACCTTATAAAAGTATACAAATAAAAGAATTATTGATGAAGAGTAAAGAAGAAATAGTAAACAACTGGTTGCCACGTTATACAGGCGTTGCACTAGAAGATTTTGGTCAGTATATTTTATTGGTAAATTTCAGTAATTACGTTCACGATTTTGCCAAATTAAACGGCGTAGAAGTTAAAGGTTTAGACCGACCAATGAACAGTGCCACTGCAAACAACATTACCATAATTAATTTTGGAATGGGTAGTCCTGGTGCCGCTACCATTATGGATCTATTAAGCGCTATTAAACCAAAAGCTGTTTTATTTTTAGGAAAGTGTGGCGGATTAAAACGCAAAAATCAAATTGGTGATTTAATTTTACCGATTGCTGCTATAAGAGGAGAAGGAACAAGTGATGATTATTTTCCTAAAGAAGTTCCTGCCCTACCTTCATTTAATTTACAAAAAGCAATTTCATATACCATTCGCATCAGCAATAAAGATTATTGGACAGGTACAGTTTACACTACTAACCGCAGAGTGTGGGAACACGACGATAAGTTTAAAGAATATTTACGTGTTGTTCGCGCTATGGCTATTGATATGGAAACAGCAACTATTTTTACAGTTGGTTTTCATAACGAAATTCCAACAGGCGCTTTACTTTTAGTAACTGATCAACCAATGGTTCCTGAAGGTGTAAAAACAGAAGCGAGTGATAAAAAAGTGACTGAAGGTTTCGTAAATAATCATTTACAAATAGGAATTGATTCTTTAAAAGAATTACAAAACTCAGGTATCTCAGTTAAACATTTACGTTTTGAGTAATTCAAATTTAAATACACCTGATTATTATATAAAAGGAATTTTAGCCGGAGATATTTCTATTCTGAGCCGTGCCATTACTTTAGTTGAATCTACTAAAGAAGAACATCAGCTAATTGCAGAAAAAGTTATTGATGGCGTGATTGAAAAAACAGGAAAATCTTTTCGTTTAGGTATTACTGGCGTTCCCGGTGTTGGAAAAAGTACATTCATTGAAAGCTTTGGTTTAGAATTAGCTGATAGCGGACATAAAGTTGCCATTTTAGCAATAGATCCTAGCAGTCAGAAAAGTAAAGGCAGTATTTTAGGAGACAAAACCAGGATGGAAAAATTATCTGTTCATCCTAAAGTTTATATTCGTCCCTCACCAAGTTCAGGAACTTTAGGAGGCGTTGCACAAAAAACTTTCGAAACTATTTTATTATGCGAAGCTGCGGGCTACGATTTTATTATTGTAGAAACTGTTGGTGTTGGACAAAGTGAAATTACAATTAGTCAGATGACCGATTTCTTTTTGTTACTGATGTTAGCCGGTGCGGGAGATGAATTACAGGGTATAAAACGTGGCATTATGGAAATGGCCGATTCTGTTATCATCACCAAAGCTGATGGAGCAAATGTTCAGAAAGCAAAAAATGCCAGAGGAGAATACGCCCATGCTTTACATTTATTTCCGCCAACCGAAAGCGGATGGATTCCGAAGGTAGATACTTGCTCCGCACTGCAAAATGATGGTATTACCAATGTGGTACGAATTCTTGAAGAATATAAATTGTTGACCACAAGCAATGGGTATTTCGCTAAAAAACGTAATTCCCAATTAAAAGAGTGGTTACACCAAAGTATTGCCGATAAATTGAAAGAGAAATTCTACAATAACCCCGCTGTAAAAGCAGAATTAACAAAAATGGAAGACCTTTTATTAAAAGGAACTATCAATCCATACAAGCTGGCTTCAGAACTTATTTCTAAATGGAAATCCTAAAATCGTTTTAGGACTGTTTTCCAACATTTCCCTCTCATTTTACCATTATTTCAGAATAGAAGCTCTTTAATTCTGTAAATTTATTCATTCAAAAAAACACTAATGAAAAAACTTTTACTTCTCGTTTTTACCTGCACTTTTTTAATTTCAACTGCTAAAGAATTAGTTGTTGAGAATCCTTATTCACAACAATTTAAAAAAGCGTATTCTTTATACCCTACAGTTCCAAAAGGAATTTTAGAAGCGGTTGCTTATACACAAACACGTTTCCAACATTTAAATAATCCTGAGCACGCTTGCACAGGTATTCCCACAGCTTATGGTGTTATGGGATTAATTGAAAACGGAAAAGGTTATTTCAGAAGTAATTTATCTCTCATTTCTAACCTATCAGGATTTACAGAAGAAGATATTAAAAAAAATCCGGAGACTTCCATAATTGCTTATGCTTCGGCCTATAACGCACTTCAACAAAAACACAATGCCTTTTCGAAAAATGCAACTGATTATAAAACTATTTTAATTGAATTAAGTGAATTGCCATTGGCAACCGATTTAATAAACGATTTCGTTATTAACTCTCACCTCTATCAATTATTTTGGTTTTTAAATAACGGTGAATTTCAAGACGCTTACAGTTTTCCTGATTATAATTTAAATCTACCGGAAATTTTTGGTGAGAATTATAATATTCTAAGTTCCTCAACAGTAAAAATTTCTAAAACAAGTATTCTTTCTCAAAGCGGACAAAATTATAAATCCAATACACCTTCTGTAACACTATCTCCTGATTACGGTCCGGCTTTATGGAATCCAACAACTTGTAATTACAGTTCGCGTTCTGGCACGCAAATTACAGCAGTTGCTATTCATGACGTTGAAGGAAGTTATTCAGGTTGCATTTCTTGGTTCAAAAATTGTAGCGCTAATGCTTCTGCACATTATGTTTTACGCAGTAGTGATGGACAAGTAACACAAATGGTTTTAGAATTTGATAAAGCCTGGCATATTGGTTCTGAAAATCCTTACACCGTTGGTTTAGAACACGAAGGTTATGCAAGTAGTTCTGCGTGGTATACCAATGCTATGTATGTTTCTTCTGCTAATTTAGTTCGTGATATTTGTACATCAAATTCAATTAATCCATTGCGTTGTTATTATGGTCCGGGTTGCTCAGGAACAACTCCTCAATGTGGTTTAGGTGCTTGTACAAAAATTAAAGGCCATCAAATGTATCCGAGTCAAACACACAGTGATCCTGGTCCGTATTGGAATTGGGATAAGTTTTATAAACTCATAAACAACACCTACTCTATCACAACAACCTTCACAGCATCAACCGGAAATTTTTATGATTCAGGTGGGGCTACAGGAAATTACACTGATGACGAACGTAAATTCTATTTATTTACAAAAACAGGAGCAACAAACATCACTTTAAACTTCACCGCATTTAATATTGAAAAAAACTGGGATCATCTTTTTATTTACGATGGTGGAAATATAAACTCTCCTCTAATTGGAAAATATACAGGAACAGTTAGTCCCGGCCCTGTTACATCTACCAATGACAGTTTATTAGTTGAATTCAGAAGTGATTGTGCAACTATTGCATCAGGTTGGGCTGCCACTTACACCACTGTTACAACAGCTACTATTACGCCGGATATAATTTCACCTAACACAACCGTAAGCACACCTAGTGCTTGGAAAACCGCGAGCTTTACTGCAACTTTTTCAGATGCTGATAACGTTGGCGGCTCTGGTTTAGAAAAAGGATATTATCAGGTGATTGATTTTAATGGAACAGAATGGCGTGCTAATTATACAAAAGGCTTTTTTGCTGATAATTTTGATAATGCTATTCACCCGGAGTGGACACAAAAAGTGGGAACATGGAGTGTAACCGGAAATTCATTAGTACAAACTGATGAAGTGTCGACTGCAGCAGGTAACACAAATATTTATGCTGCCTTAACTGAAAATTTATCGAATCGTTATTTGTATCAGTTTTTAGCAAAGTTTGAAGGTAGTGGAACTAATCGCCGTGCAGGTTTACATTTTTTCTGCGACAAACCGGATAGTACCAATCGTAACAATTCTTATTTCGTTTGGTTTAGATTAGACGATCAAAAAGTTCAGATATACAAAGTAGTTGCCAATAATTTTGGGGTTCCTGTTGCAGATCTTCCTTTAGCTTTTACTGCCGGACAATGGTACGATATAAAAGTTATTTTTGACCGCATTAGTGGGAAGATGAACGTGTACATGAATAATGGTTTAATCGCAACATGGACTGATCCTAGTCCCTACTCTAACGGCGGATACCTTTCTTTCAGAAGTGGGAACTGCAAATTTAGTATTGATGAAATTAAAGTATATCGTTCAAGAGCTGCAACCGCAAATGTAACTTTAGGAAATGGAAATGCTTTTGATATTCGTTATCAGAATCCAAACCCATTAACCAGCAGTGCTAAAATAAAATCAATTTGTCAGGACAGTGCAGGAAATTTATCGCCCATATATTATCACGATTTAAATATTGATTGGACACCACCCAACAATTTAACTTTTGTAAATGATGGAAAGGGTACTGATGAAGCATTAAATTGCAATGATGATTCGTTAAGTGCCAACTGGAGCGCATCTGCTGATACGAACTCGGCCATAGTAAAATATTGGTATTCGGTTGGAACAAGTGCAGGCGCAACTGATATTCAAAATTGGACCAGTAGTTTTACCGGTACCGCTGTTACAACTACATCAGTTGTATTAACACAAAATACAACCTACTATTTTAATATCCAGGCTGAAAACGGTGCCGGATTATTAAGTAACATCATAAGTAGTAATGGTCAGAAGGTAGATAGCACTTGTGCTGCTATTGGTGTAAATGAGATTAGTATGTCTAATGGGTTCTCAATTTATCCGAATCCATTCACTAATAGTTTAACTATAAAATTAAATTTAGTGAGTGAAGATGAATTCAAAATTAAACTTACAGATGTTTTGGGTAGAGAAGTATTCTCAACAAAACTGGAAGGCACGTCAAAAACAATTAATACCGCAGCCTTAGCACAAGGTGTTTATTGGATAACTATTCAGAACGGAAAAGATACTTTTACAAGTAAACTGGTGAAAGAGTAAAACACAGAAACCATTTACAGTATTGCACAAAAAAAAGGCTGTCTTTTCAGACAGCCTTTTTATTTACAAATTATCTAAAATTAGTTTTTTGTAATTTTAAAAATGTTGCTTTTGTCTTCAGTAGATGTGCTTACTTTAACAAAGTACATTCCTTTAGCTTCAGGTAATTCAATAACATTTTTTGAGTTATTGATTACAGAAGTAGAAACTACCTGACCTAATACATTAGTTACTTGAACTAATAAAGCTTCAGAAGTGTTATTTAATTTTATAGTAACATTATCTGCAGTTGGGTTAGGATAAATGCTAACACCGGCAACTTCTTCAATTTTTGCAATACCAACGTTACCTGCATTTTCATAATAAACTATATTACCATTAGAAGCGCCTGATACTAAATCCATATCACCATCGTTATCTAAATCAGCAAACGAAGCGCAAGCTCCATTAAGGCTGGCAGTAAGTGCAGTTAATAAGAAAGGGTTGTTTGAGGCAGTAGCAAATGCCGGAGCACTAGCAGTTCCTGTGTTTTGGTAATAATCAAAAGAACCACCATTACTTGAAAACATATCTCTGTCGCCATCCATATCTAAATCAACAAATGTAGCAGTTGAATAATACCCTGACGAAGTAGCTAAACCAAAAGGATTAGTTGTTGGAGTGCCAAAAGCAGGAGCTGCAGCGGTACCTGTATTTTGATAATAGAAAAAATCACCATAATAATCACCGGCTACGAAATCCTTATCACCATCGTTATCTAAATCAACAAAAGATCCTGCTGAATAACCTGTAGCAATAGCTGACAAACCAAACATTGCGTTAAGGGGTGCTGCAAATACCGGAGCCGTTACAGTTCCTGTATTTTCTAAATACCAAATATCGCCTCCTTTAGAACCTGAGAACATATCTAAGTCACCATCATTATCAATATCAGTGAATGAAGGCTGAGAATATTGTGTCGCACCAATACCTGTAATACCAAAAGGATTCATTACAGATGCTGTAAAATTAGGTGCAGATGCTGTTCCTACGTTTTGGTAATAATGAAAATTACCTGCAGTTGTACCAGACATAATATCCTTGTCGCCATCATTATCTAAATCTACAAACCATGGTGTTGACCATTGCGCAGGAGTAGCTGCTAATCCGAATGGATTTGCTACTTGTGTAGGAAATGATTGTGCAGTTGCAGCATTTGGCTGAAACAAAACAAAACCAGCAGTTAATGCAAATGTTGCAGTGCTAAGTTTAAGTTGAGTTTGCATACCTGTTAATAATTGAAACAAACGAGCGATACGTCTTTTAAGAATATCTTGTTTGTATTCGTTTTTACCAAGCGATAATAAGTTGCTTAGTTTTTTGCGGCTGCGGTTGTAAAACCGAACCAATTCATTGTAATTGTAACTTTTCTTCATTTTTTGTTTTGGTTTTTTGGTTTGTAAATATATTATTGTTGTTTTTGACTATCCGGGTTGGCCCAAAAGGTTTGCCCGGGAATGCTTAAAGAATACTTATGTATTGGGTTTGTTGTATTTAATATGTTTGGACGAATAGAATCTTTTAAAATTTTAAGCGAGTAAATTTCATCCACAGTAGCTTGATAAGTTAACTCGCCTACAATTGCTTGTGTTGGTAAATGAATTACTTTAATACAAGCCACATCAGCTGTTTTTGCAAATGGAAGCTTAGCAAATGTTGAAGAATTTTTTCTTAGTTTACTCATGGCAACAAACATGTAATCGCCAATAGCATCCATACCTCTGCAAAAACCATCTAGCTTTTTAATGACTTCGTATTTTTTTTCTTTAATATTTACTTTTACTAATTCACCACTAGCTGATAAAAGCATGTAAAACTCACCTTTATAAATCATTGGTGAATGTGGCATTGGTAATTTATCTAAAATAATTTCGTTCGTTTCTACATCCATTAAAATACCACCGCTTACAATATTTTCTCTCCAACCTTGATGAGTATCTGTTGTGCCTAAAGCTGTAACGTATTTTGGTTTACCATTTACCATTACTAAACCATTAAGGTGACAACGATCTTCAGATACCAAATTAGTAATGAAAGGCGGCTGCCATCTTGGAATGAAATTGAAATTTCCTGTTACCTGCGCTAAACACGAGAACGAAGTATTAATAGCCCAAACCCCATCGGTACCCATTGCTACATCGTGCATATCAACCTGACCGGTATAAAAAGTGGTGCGGGGTAAAAACAGACTATCGTAAGTATCTTTTTTATTGGGATAATGCTTAGCTAATTCGGGTGAGTTTTCGAAATAATGAACTTCATCCTTTGTAGCTAGTATCATTTTATCGCCTGCAATTTCAAAGCCCATTGGCTTATTAAAATCGCGGGGTAATTGAGTAATGCGGTTCTCATCAACCGGACTAATAAAAATAAGTTTCCCGGCTTGATAAGTTGTAATAGCAATACTACACTTCAGCTTGAATAATAATTCAGATAATTGCGGGGTGAATGTGCAACTAAAAGGTGCTAATCCTATATTATTTGAAGGGTTTTGGTCCATTACTAATTAGCTCAAAATGTGCTTTTTTGAGGCTTAGCAAAGATAACCTTAAATCTTAATGGGCAAAGTCCAATTTATCCCCCAAAAATCGTGAAAAAATAGCCGATTTTTAACATATATTTATTAGGAAATTACTACTCAGTTCTTTTAACCGCCCTACTTAAGAACCACAAATTTTTTCGTTTTCGCTAAATTCCCATTCACAATTATGTTCGCAATATAAGTTCCGTTAGCGAAACTAGAAACATCCACTTTTGTTTCAGAATTCAATTCTCCTTCATACAATTTTCTTCCGGTAATATCTCTCACTACAATCATTCCTTTATCACCTGCTTTCAATTCTGTTTTAATCGTGATTTCATTTACAGTGGGGTTTGGATACAATTCGTTTCCACTATCATAACTATTTGAAAACTCTGCAATTCCTGTTGCCGTTACAGTTCCTGTTTTCATTCCATTACCAAAACTAGTTACCCAAATTTCTCCCGGTACATAAGGATTAAAAAACACACGCTCCGGTTGCTGAAACGGATAACTTGGCACCATGGAGAAAGTTGGTGTTGCCGAATTTATATTATGACTAATCCATAAACCTTGTCCTTCTGTTGTAATATAAATTTGATTTGGATTCAAAGGATTGAATGTACAAGATGTAACTCTATCAATTGTTGTTCCTGTTAATTTTGTCCAACTAGTACCACGGTTTGTTGTTTTATAAATGCCGCCTAAACCATTTGGCGGACCACCCCAACCACTAAACACATTCGCATACCAAGTATTTTGCGTAACGTCGTTCGGATCAACAACAATATCTTTTGTCCAATAATACATACCCGTATGCGAAACATCAGTCCAGCTATTTGTTGCAGGATTATAAAGAAACACACCTGAACTTGCTGTGAATGCACCGGCACTAGTTCTTCTTCCCGAATAAGTAGCAACTAATTTTCCATCATTCAACACCACTAAACTTGCAGGATGCTTTTCTGTACGAGGAGGATTTGGCAATAAAGTCCAAGTTGATGTTGCCAAATTATTTAAATCGCTTGTTACATAAACTCCTCCTGTTCCTGTTCCACCACTGTAATGAATAACACTTGCATAAGCACGGTTTGCATTGTTCGGATCTAGTGCTATCCAAAATACAGGGTGATTAAAATTATGCAAAAGCGTCCATGCTGCTCCATTGTTTGTTGAGTACATTATTTTTCCATTCGCATCTGTCCCATCTAAAATGGCATCTTGCAAACGAGTGCTCTGATACATATCATGAATGTTTGATGTTGCCATGTATAAAGTTCCGTTTGTTGGATGTTGCGCAATACGATATGAAGAATTGGCATTGTAACCTGTATAGTTGAACGACCAAGAATTTCCTGCATCTGTACTTCTCATACCGCGTATATCAGAAAAACACGACCACATATTATTCGCGTTCATCCAATGTACTTGCCATGAAGTTGTATTTTCAATTCCTACACTTTGATACGTATCAAACGGAGGTGTATTAGCACCTGCAGGATGTTGATCGGCTGCATTTACATAAGCTTGTGTCCAACCCGTACCACCATTTGTAGTTTTATGTACAAAACCAAAATCACCAAAAATAACTGAGTTCGCATTGTTAGGCGCAACGGCTAAACCAAAAGGACATTCACCATAACTCCAACCACGGTCGCCGCCTTGCCCACTCCAACCCGTAATAATATTTGCATTACTTGCGGTTTGGAATGTATTGGCCCAACTTGTACCTGCGTTTGTTGTTTTTAAAACAATTGGTTCAGAAGCATTGTTACTTCCTGCTAAATAGATTGTATTGATATCATTGTTTGCCATACCAACAAACATGGGGAATGTGGTTGCCAAATTAATTCCTGTACTTTTTGAAACCCAGTTTCCTGCACCGTAATCAACAGAATAAATTCCCTTCGCATAATTAAAATAATCAGACCCTACAATTCCCACATACAAATCTCCAACATCTGCAGTAATACAAAAGAAACGCGTTGTTGGTCCAACTTTTGCGCCTGCAAAACTCCAAATTCTTTCTGCAGTTGGTAATCCTGTAATGGTAGCAGTACTCCATGATGTTCCGCCATTTGTTGAAACTAAAACGCCATCGTTTGTACCAATATAAATATTGTTGCCATCAAAAAAAACACCTCCAACTACATTACCGGCGCCGGTGTTTGTTGCAGTGTGAATACTTGTAAATGTATTTCCGCCATTATTTGAAAAATGTATTTCACCATAATAAGAAATAATCACACGTAAAGGATTATTATAATCGGCATCAATACTAAATGTTTCTTCTGTGTTATCAGGATTGCCTGGTAAAGTTGACCATGTTACACCGTTATCTGTACTTTTTACAGGAACAACTTCATTGTTTGCATAATTAACTGAATACAATAAACCAACAGAATTGGTGAAGCACACTTTTGAATTATGTCCGCCTATACATTCAGTAAAATGAACCTGATTGTAAGATGTACCAAAATTTGTTGTGTGAAATAATTCACCCATATCGCACGACACATAATACTCATTATTATTAGCAGGATTAATCGCTACTGCAAATAAAGCACCACCACCACCAATACCACGAGAGGTAAAAGAAGTTGGTTGTGAGAAAATAAAAGTTGAAAATGCTAGAAGAAAAATCGTAAATAGTTTTTTGTTCATGGTTTGTTTTTTTATGTTAATGTATTCACGAATGCTTGCGCATTTCATAGGTTAAGTTTTGAATACTTTAAATTAGTAAAAAAACCATTACTAAAAATCTTATTTAACGAAATAATCTATATCAATTTAGGAATTGCGATTTACCCATTCCATATAGGACATTTAATAATATTGTTTGGTCGCTTCCAAAGATCCCAATGCTTAAATTCATACAACCAACGCGGCTCACGGATGCGTTTAGCTTTTGTTCTATGCTTTTGTTTTCTATATTTTTCTATTCTTGTTTTATGAATTTTATCTTCACGCGAGCTAGCTTTAGCAACAAACTCACCTACTCCTTTATTTCCGGCACGCAATAATTTATTATACTCTTCATCTGCCAGTTTCTGATATTTATGACAAGGACAATGCGGATTACGCGGATCGTTGATATCAAATGTTGTTTGAGATTTTACACTCACACTAAAAAACAAAACAAGCAAGAAGAGAATTAATCCCTTCCTGCTTGCTATGTATTTTTCTTTGTTCTTCATTTTACTTACACGGTCTCGACGGAGTTTATGCTGAGCGAAAGCAAAGTGCTCGACCTGACAACGTTCTTAAGCTTTAGCTTTACTAATTGTTACTTTATCAGTAGCACTCCATGTTTTGAATTCATTAGTGTAGTATAAATACGCTGCAGAAGCAGGAGCATCATACTCACCGGGCATTTCAGCTTTTAAATCCAAGTTGATTTCCTTAACAGCTTTCGGACCCATACCACGATAATAAACTGCGATGTTGTTGCCTTTTATTTCGTAATAATCAAATACTTTTTTCTCTTGCAATTCTTTTAACTGCCATGGTTGTACACTAAATCCTGCAGGAATACCAATGATAGCCATTGTGCTTGGCACTTCTTCACTTTTCTTGTTGGTGATGGTCGCCGTTAAACGAACTGTTTCTCCAACATTAGCAGTTTTGCTTGCCATTTTAGTTTTTAAATCGATAGCGCATTCTTTATCACTGTTCGGTAAAGAGGTACTCCAGTTAATCGACATAGAATATGGAAGAGGAGTTTTAACACCAACGTATTTTACTTTTACCTCATGCTTACCTTCACCTTTAATAAATTCTTCTAAACCTTCAGCAGTAATGGCACCTTTATCTCCGGCTTTGTAAGATTTTGTAATTGCTTTTTTACCGTCGATATAAATTTCAATTGTACCATCTTCAGTTGTTTTCTTGCTGAACTTAGCATACTCCGTTAAAGCTTTAAGAGCTAAAATCGTTCCCTGTGTTGAACTAAATACTCCTGAACCACTTCGTGTACTAGTTAAGAATTGAACAGTAGAATTTAAAGCCGCACCATGTTTACCATTAGAATTTAAAATCGCCATGATTGATAAAGCTGATGTTTCAATGGTTAACGATTGTCCTTGAGAATAAGTTATAGAATGAGAAGAACCGGTGAAGCTACCATCTTTAGATTGCTTATTCACTAAAGCATTTAACGCTTCATCACCTTTACTTGTTTCTTTCATTGCATAAGCTGCGTTCGACATCATTGCTAACATATATGGATCTTTGGTGTCCATTGCTTTTTTGTATGAGGTTTCAAATTCTTTTTTGATATCAGTATATCCTGCTTCAGTTAAAGCGTAAACGATATAAGAATTTAAAATATCATCACTAATTCTTCCAAAATCATGGTAAGCATGTTTCTCTCTTGCAAAACCACCTTTACCATCTTTATGGCTGATTAACCAATTTGCAGTACGATCTAACATTTTCTGATCAATTTCTTGTCCGGCATTTTTCATATCTACAAATTCCATGATACCATAAGCAGTCAACCCTTCGTGTGCAGGATTTGCACCAAACCACTCGTAACCTTTTTCACTTGATTCGAAAGTTGTTAAGCGTTTGTATCCGCGGTTTAATAAATCAGATGCTTTTGCTAGTGTCTTTGTGTCTTTACTGTCAGTAGATTTCAAATAATCTAACACCATTGCATTTGGATAAGCAGTACAAGATGTTTGTTCGAAACAACCATAAGGCTCTTGTAAAATTCCTTCCACACCTTTCATTAAATCAGAAACTACATTTGGGAAAGCAGTGAAAGTTGCTTTTAAGGAACCATTCACCATTTTATTGATTTCAAATGTATATTCCTTTTCTACTTCTTGTGCAGAGAACGAAGTTTGTACAGGGAAACCTTTCGGTGCGATTTTTATTTTTTGTGTGAAAGCATCTCCCAAACCACAAGCTTTAAATGCGATGGTGAATTCGCCTGTTCCAATTTTATCTAACACTTTATAATCTAAATAAATTGTTTTTGCAGCACCAGGCATAATAGTTTGTACGCTTGGAATGGCAGCTAATTCTTTTAATCCATCAGGAGCAGTAATGGTGATTACTCCACCTAAAGGACCATTTGTATTATTTTTAAGTGTTAAAGGAATAGAAACAAAATCTTCAGTAGCTACTTCAACCGGAATTTTGGTTGACATAGCAAAAGGTAATTGTGTGAAGAAATTTTTCTCAGTTCTTCCAACAGTTCCATCGCTTCCTAAACCTTCAACAGTTGTACGGAAAGAAGTAATATCATCAGAAGTATAGAACTCAATTGTTTTTTTACCACTGTAACCTACTTCAATATTAGGATTCCAATAAATAGTATTCCGGAAATCAGTGCGCGTCTCCACATTTTCTTGTTTTTCGTAAGTTGGTGCGTAAAACTGACGGGCGCGGTAATATGTTTGAATAGCTTGTTGATTATTCATTTGTTCTCCACCCCACTCATCTAAATCATCACCTGCGTTTTTATCAAAGCGACGATCAGCTACTTTTGATTGACTAGCCACTTTTGCATCGGCAGCAATATCTTTTGGTCCGTTATTAGCTTTTTGTTCCTCTAACTTAGATTGGTCGCGCAATTCCTTTTTACCTTCGTCTTTTTTCTTTAAAGCTTCAATCGGTTGAGCTTCTTTGCGGATTTTATTATTGTTATTCGCTAAAACATTATCCAGCATTGGCGCTTTTTCATTTACCATTCCGCCTGCAGCCATTGGAATCGCATCTTCAAAATCTACAGCAGAACCAACTCCACTTGGTTTACCAGCTTTAGATCTGTGTTTGCCGTTTCCATTATAACCATAGTAATTGTAATTTTTCTTATACATATACAATACTAAGTTTTGGTTGTAGTCTTGCATATATTGTGCTTGCTGATAAAATCCTTCAGAATTGAATAGTAACGAAACAGGAGAAGTTAAGTCCACTTTTTTAATTGAGAATTTTCCATCAGAATCTGATTCGTATTCAACGCCATTAGGAATTTTAATTTTCACACCCGGCATTGGCTTGCTGTTTTCTCCATTGTAAATTGTTCCCGCAATAATTGCGCGCTCGCCCATATAATTAATTACCGGCAATTCTTCTTCCATTAATTTTTCCCAGCTAAAACGTCTCCAACCTGCAGTCATCATTACATAATCTAAAGCTTTATCAGCTTTTGGTTCTTTATTGTTGAAATAAAATGCCGGCTCTTCAATTTTTTTATTGATGTCTTGTTGTAACAATAATTGAGATAAGATATTTCCTGATTTATCATCTGCAAAAGATAGTAATTGATCATTTACAACTGCCATCGACAAGTTAGCAGGCATTGGTAATCCGCGTTCGTCTTTTACGGTTAATGTCATTTTTACTTTTTCGCGTGGTAAGTATTTATCTTTTTCAGTATCGACAGAAATATTTAATTGTTTGTGCTTATTTACAAACGCTAAACGTTCAGCACGAGCAATTCCTTTTGAATCGAATAAGGTAATTTGAGAAACCCCAATAGGAAATTCATCGGTTGAGAAAATAAATTTATTACTTCCGGGTTTTGCATCAATTAAAGTTGAGTAATATAATTTACCACGGACTTGAGCAACCACTGCTAATTTTTCAGTTTCAGTGGTGTTAATATTTACCGCAACTTCACCAAGTTTAGAATTATCTACATTTAAAACATAACCGCGTTCTAAAACAGAAGGTAATTTAAATGTTTCAGTGATTCCTTCAGGTTTTGTAATTTTTACATGGTAATTTTCGCCGCTTTGAGGATTAAATTTAAAAGCTCCCATTCCTTGATGAAAACTGGTAAAGCTTGCCACTTTACTTCCTTTGTCAGTCAAAACAACACCTTCAACATCGGCAGGTTTTCCAAATTCATTCAAAGCAGTAAACGCTACATTATTATCTAGACCACAAACTAAATCACCACCTTCAGGGAACATGGTGAATTCGACTTTGTTTAAAATAATAGGAATAGAACGCGAAATACTTTCTGTGCTTCCGTTATAATCGATCATGATGTTCAATAAACCATCATTAGTTTTTAATTCTTTTGGTAAATTAAATTTAATGTAACGCATACCGTTCTCATCCGTCACATCTGCTTTCTCAACAATTTTTTGTCCGTTTAAATTAGCTACAAATTTAATTTTGTAATCTTTTAAAGGTACATTTTCATTGGTGTTTAATTCCAACTTCGCAATTACCTCATCACCTGCACCAAATGCTTTTTTCTCAAAATCTAATTTCATTTTTAAATTAGGAAGGATAACATCTTGTACTTGTAAATCTTTTTCAAATACATTGTCTTTACCTTCATTCTTCATCCATGTAGTATAAGCGCGGATTTTATACAAACCACCTAATGCTTCCTTATCAATACTAAAATCGCCGGCAGCTTTACCGTTCTTTGCAATAATATTAATACGTTTTTCAATAGTACCTTTCGGACTTAATAACTCTATATGAATGATATCACTTTTGTTTGAAGGCTTTAAACTTAAACCATCACGCACGTAGGCTGAAAACCAAATATCATCGCCCGGCGCATAAAAAGGTTTATCGAATTGCAAATACACACGGTCTTCCGGTGCATGCGCATAATATTCGTTCAATTTTTTCTTTAATGATTTAATGAAATCATTTTCCAACGCAGCCTGGTAATACGAGGCCGGTGTGATCCATGCAATTACAGAAGCTGTTAAAGCTGCTATTGCAAAGATGTGCGATAGTTTTTTGGTTTTTGTGGTTTGCATGACTATATATATTAAAATGTTA
>JAGNIU010000029.1 GCA_018000995.1 Bacteroidia bacterium | reverse complement strand
ATTATTTTGTTGCAGGAGGAGTTGTTGGTTTAAACATCGCCTCATCAATTTTTGGATTGATAACTAATTCTGTAATTTCAGAATCGCCCCAACCGCCCATGATGCTGTAAGCATAAACAATTCCTTCAGGTGTTTTTTTGTAATTCCCGAAAGTGGTAGAGTTTTCCATTTCCTTACCGTTCATTGTCATTTTTGTAGTTTCTTTAATCACGTAGTAATTACTTGGGTCGATAAAATAAGTTGATTCGATACCGTCTTTATCAGTCATTTTTAATTTATGACATTCAGTTCCGTCAACATCATCTTTCCCTAAGTATTCTAATTTTTTATTTAATTCTTTGTAGGTAATAAAATCATTTTGAAGATTTAAACCATCTTGAGATTTTTTTACATCATCAGCAGTCATAGGCTCAGGTTTTGTTTGACCTTGAAACGGCATATAGCTCCAGCCTTCAGTGTTCGTTAAAATACTGTAACCTTCCATTCCCATAACAGTAATATTTTGACGCATTGCTTTTTTATCAACTTGATACATTGTGAAAACGATATCAGCACCATTAGCTTTCATTTTCATTTCTGTTTTCAGGCTTTTTAATTTGGCCCAATTATCTTTTCCGCCAATGGCTTCAATATGTTTTTTTACAATTTCATCAGCGGTTTGAGAAAATACAGTTGATGAGACGAAGCTTAAAATAATAAGCGCTAAAGTGTAATTTAATTTTTTCATTTTTATAGTTTTATAGAAGTAAATGTAATTTAATTAAATGGGAGGGCGATGTATTTAGTACAAATATTCGTTAATTTCCCTGAATCTAAACCGGATTTAATCCCTTGATAATCATTGGTATTTGAATGGGAATTTAGGAGCTCGTTAAAGGGAATTGCCGTTTATCTATTTTATCCCACAGAATGGGGGAGGTGTGATGCGGCACTTCGATAGTTCGGCAAGCTCACTACAGGCTAACTCAGTGACCGCCTTAATACAAACAGTGATTGTGTTCTGGAAATGGTGGAGGTGTATTCGGCACTTCGACAAGCTCAGTGACCGAATTCTAGAAATGGTGGCTGAGCTTGTCGAAGCCACACAACAGAAATTATTTATCCAACATCTTATTCACCTCTTCTAATTTAGAAGTCGCATAAGGGTCGCCGGGTTTTTCTTTCAGAACATTTTCATATGCCGTTTTAGCTTCTGCCCAGCGTTTCATTTTATATAAGCCTTCGGCTTTACTTAAATATTCTTTGTATTTATTAGCGCCAATAACTTGTGGTTTACGATATTTGCTATCACCATGACCGATTTCCGGATCTCCATCATCGCTTTTCGTTTCGTACTCGTGTTTTTTAATTTCTTTTTCTGAGTCGGGCATTTTGTTTTTAGGAGTCTCAGCCACTTTTTCTTCAGGTTTTTTCTCCGGTTTCTTTTCCGGTTTTGGTTTAGGAGCAACTGTATTTGTTTTGGCGGCTGCGGCTTTTTCCTCTGCAGCTTTTTGTTTCGCTAATTTATCGGCTTCCGCTTTTTCAGCGGCCGCTTTTGCTTTCGCTTCTTTTTCAGCAGCAGCTTTTTCTTTTGCTAATCTATCTGCTTCCGCTTTATCGGCAGCAGCTTTTTCTTTGTTAGCTTTTTCAGCGGCAGCTTTTTCTTCAGCAGCTTTCTTGGCCGCTATTTCGGCGGCTTTCTTTTCTTCCTCTGCTTTTTTCTTTTCTTCCTCAATTTTGTCGCAATCGGGCACTTTTGCTAATTGCACAACAGGATATTCTTCACCGGGAATTAAAGCAATAGCTTCGTTGTATAATCTTTTGGCAAGGGGGCAATCAGGAATAGCCAAAGCGTCGTCTCCTTTTTTATTAGTCCCGCAAAATTTATCAATTAAGATTTGTTCAGCGTTTTTTATTTTAGATACGATTCCAATTCCGTAATCGGTGTAAGCATGATCGTCATCAAAGTTTTTTATTTTGGGAGAATACACCACTTTTACCAATGGTTCTTGTAGTCCATTGTAATCAATACCCGGAAAAGGTTTTGCCATGATGAAGCCGCCAATAATACTAAAGCTGGGATAGAAATTGCTATTCTGAACTTCTTCAGGAACTCCGGTAGTCACAATTTCAATTTTTTTGGAGTTACAGCCGGGATATGAAACGGTTAAAATAAAAACATCATTGCCGGGAACCATCACAGTGTAGTCGCCGTTAGAATCGCTGGAGCCTTGCCAAATAACTTTGCCTTGTTTGGTAAGAACAAGAGAGGCGCCGGGTAATGATTTTTCTGTTTTATCAGATTTGTAGGTGAGCTTCCATGTTCTTAGTTCAACATGCGAGCTGAGTTTTAAGCTCCATGGTTTTGTAGTTGTTTGAGCAATGGAAAACAAACAAGAACAGAACAAAATAAGAAGAATAACTTTTTTCACGGTTTGAAATTAATGAAAAAGTTGGAAGCGCTATTAACAAGTAATTAAGAAATGCGAGAAGTGATTTTGAAATTAGTGAATCACACTTAATTTGTGCGTAGAAGAACTTTCTTTAGATAAAATCTTTACAAAGTAAATCCCTGCCGCAAGATTTTGGGTTTCAATAAATAATTGCGGACTATCGGGAATTTCATAGCGAAGTATTTCCTTTCCGCTTACATCAAAAATATGTACGCTTGAGTTTCTAGGAAGTGAATTTATAGTAAAACCTGATGAAGCAGGGTTAGGGTAGATTGTTTGATGTTTAATGTTTGATGTTTCTTGTTCTATGTTGGTTGAAAAATTGCCGAGTTTGGCGAGACAAAGATCGGAGCTTCCGTTATTATTTAAACTGTAAGGATTAAAATTTATAGAACTGCTGTTATAAAAACCGGTGATAAGAACATTGGATGCTGGGTCGCTCGCAATACCGTTAATCCCATCGTCATTTAATCCCCCTTGATTCTCCGCCCAAACAACAATACCCGAAGGATTTAATTTAGCAAGAAATCCATCGCCAACACCACTGCAAGTTAATGTGTATGTTCCAAAGTTAATTGATGAACTATGAATATGTCCCCCAATAAAAACATTTCCCGAAGGATCGCAAACAATACCATAAGAAATATCATCCAGATTGCCACCATAAGCAGTCGACCAGGATTCATTGCCAAGGTTGTCGTAATTAACCAGGAATATATCAGCACTTGCAATACTTGCGTTTGAATAGGTTATAAATCCAAAACTTATAGTTGTGCTTTTGAAATACCCTGTGGTAAATATTTCGCCTGCGAAGCCTTGCTTAACACTTGTGCCCGCATCATCAAAATTACCGCCTGCGCCTTTAGCCCAAATTTCATTTCCTGAATTATCGTAACGAATAACAAAATAATCGCTGCCTCCCATATTATTAAGGGTATAGGTGCCGAACGTTAGCGCCGCACTCCTAAAACTTCCTGTCACATAAATTTCATTTGCAGTTGTTGTAGTAATGCCATAACCGATTTCCAATCCGGCATCGCCGAACCCTTTTGCCCACAATTCATTTCCGTTATTATCGTATTTAGCTGTAAATACATCGCCACCGCCATTACAGGTTAAAGTTCCTGTTCCGAAATTTATGGTATTGCTTTGAAATTGGCCGGTCACGAAAATATTATTACCATCACAGGCAATACCATTCGATTCTTCTATCATGTTATCGCCAAAACTTTTTGCCCAGAGAACATTTCCGTTAGCATCAAATTTCGCAACGAAAACATCAGTGCCTCCTAAATTAGTTAAGGTGAATGCACCAATGGCTAAAGTTGAACTGGTAAAATATCCTGTTATAAAAACATTCCCGCTATTATCGCAAACAACAGCATTAGAAACTTCGTCGAACGCTCCGCCTATGGAACGCGCCCATAAAAAATTACCTAGATTATCATACTTGGCAATATAAGCATCGTAATTGCCGGCGTTAATTAGGGTAGTGGTACTGAAAGTAAAATTAGAACCAAAGAAATAACCTGTTGTGAAAACGTTACCACTGTTATCAGAGGTCACCGCAGAACCATTATCGGTAGTAGTACAAGTTCCGCTCTGTGCCCATTGCCAGGTGGGAGACTGGGAATACAGGAAGTTAAAAGTTAAAAGTAAAAAGCCAAAAATTATTTTTTTCACATTCTAAAATTAGCAATAAAACTCTAACCCTAAATCCTAACCCCTATATCCTATATCCTATATCCTAAATCCTAGTAACTCGTAATCGATTTAATAAACGACTTTCCTTTCTCGCCGGTGAAAACTAAAGACACTTCCCATGCACCACGTCCGTTTGTATAGCTTTTTAAATAAGATGTATTTACATCATAACTAAAACGTAAAGCATAACTATCTTGTTTAACGCCTAAATGAATTATTACTGCATCTTTATAACGCCAGTCGCAACCGCCGATTATTTTCCAATTCACGGTTTTCACACTGAAATCATTACTGATATTATAAGCCATCATTACACCCATATTCACCTCGTAAGCTTTCGCTTGATTGGCATAGTAGAAGCGTGGTGTCACCATAAATTTTTCGTGAGCCTGAATATCGCAACCACCATTTACAATATACTTAAACGGAATGCGATCAACTGTTCCAACAAACGAAGTATTAGCTCGTGTTAAATGCGCCATTGAGAAACCAATAAAAGGATGTGCTTTTTTTCCTTTCTCTAAATACTTATAGTATAAACCAAAATTAGCGTCGAAGCGGGTGATGCTTAAATTATTTACGTTTTCACCACTGCTAATGCTTTGGTCAAATCCACCACCATCTTGATAAGGATTGTACTGCACATCATACGTAATATTATTATTAAACGCTTTGTAAAATAAACCCAATTGCAAACCGGTAGTTAAATAATGAACGCCGTTTGCTTTTTTATCAAGAATATTATAAGCGCCCGATAACATAAAGCCGGTTGTATTAAAGTTACCAGGTCCGGTTCTGTTATTGATGAAGTAAGCACCAAAACCAACTTTTTTCTCCTTAATGGTATAAGGCATATCAAAAGCTAAATAAGTTGTGAAAAACGGTTTCACACCAAACGCACGCCATTGCGAACGCGTATCGATATAAGCTTTGTAATCACCTTTTTCATCACCATACATACCGGTGAGAGCAGGATTTAAATACATTGTTCCTACATCATATTGTGAAATATGAAAATCCTGAGCTTTTAAAATGCTTCCTGTTAAAACGAAAGCTGCGATATATGTTATATACTTTTTCATAGTCTTTTTGTTTTAAAGGTTAACGTGATAAAATTACTTCGCCCGACATCTTAACTTCTCTTCCGTCCACGACTTCCCCTGTCAGTGTCCACAAGTAACGTCCCGCTGTTTGCGGAGCGCTCTTAAAGGTTCCGTCCCAGCCGGTGCTTTGGACGTCGGATTTAAATATCTGATTACCCCATTCATTAAAGATTCGGAATTCCATTGTTTTAAACGGACCACCTTTTACGAAGAGAACATCATTTGTTCCGTCACCGTTAGGAGTAAATCCGGATGGTACTGCCGGGTTGCTCACTAATGGAATTATATCTGAACAAGCTTTTACATGCACTGTATCCATGAAAGAAGCCACACAACCTGAATCGGATGTAACAACTAGTGTAACATAATATGTTCCGGTATCATCGTAAGTGTGATTAGGGTCTTTTATAGACGAGAAAGTGGTATCGCCAAAATTCCAAGCCCAACCTGTAACACTTGGCGTACTGCTGGATGAACTTGCAAACATTACCGAATCAAAACATAATGGAACAAATGTGAATGTTGTAGTTGGATTTTCGTTAATGAAAACTGTTTTGGTAATTGAGTCTGTACAGCCACCTGCATTGGTCACCACTAAACTAACGGTTTGGTTACCTGTAGCTGTAAATGTTGTACTGGCACTTTGAACTGTTGATGTTGTAGCACCACTTGTCCATAACCATGTAACAGGACTACCGGTTGATACATCTGTAAACGTTGTTACAGTGTTAACACATTTGCTATTGGCTAAGAAATTAGCAATAGGTTTTGCCTGATAAGTAATAGTTACGGTATCAATCACTGCATTACAGCCACCATTATTTGTAGACGTTAAAATTAAAATTACACTTCCTGCACTTGTATCGGCAGAGCTTGGAATGTAACCTGCATTTAAGGTATTATTATTTGGATTGAATGAACCTGTACCTGAAGTGCTCCATGTTCCAGTTCCAGTTGATGAGTAACCGTTAAGGTTAGCATCCGGTGAACTTTTACATAAGAAAATATTTGTTCCGGCATTTACAAGAGGAGCAGGCGTGAAGTTGATTTGTAAAGTATCAACTATCGCATTACAATTTCCATTTCCTGTTGTGGTTAAATAAATAGTTACACTTCCCGCAGTTGTATCAGCACCGCTTGGAATATAATTAGTTCCTAATGATGTATTGTTAGGCGTAAATGTTCCTGTACCATTACTAGTCCAAATTCCACCTGTAGCAATAGTTACCGAACCGCTTAATGCAACCGTTGCATTATTAGCACATAATATTTGGTCTGTTCCTGCCGTTGATGTTGGTCCCGGAGTTATTGTTAATGTCATTACATCACTCACCGCATTACAACCACCGTTATTTGTTGTGGTTAAGGTGAAGGAAACAACTCCTCCTGTAATATCTGCTGCACTTGGTAAATAATTACCGTTAACAGTATTTGGAGAGAAGGTTCCTGTTCCACTTGATGTCCATGTACCTGATGAAGTAGAAGAAATTCCACTTAAAGTAACACTCGAATTATTTGCACAAACAATCTGACTTGTTCCTGCGGTTACAGTAGGAATGCTGCTGAACGTTAGAAGTAATGTATCTGTTACCGCATTACAACCGCCGTTACCTGTTGAAGTAAATATAATTTGAACACTTCCCGCTGTTGTATCGGCTGTGCTCGGAATGTAAGTAGGATTAGGAACTGTGTTGTTTGGATTGAATGTTCCTGAACCTAAAGTTGTCCATGTACCTGTACCGGTTGATGAATATCCGTTTAATAAAGCATTTGGATTATTTCTACAAACTGAAACATTTGGTGCATTTACCAATGGAGCTGGTGTGAAATTAATCACCAAGCTATCAATCGTTGCATTACAATTTCCGTTTCCTGTTGTGGTTAAATAAATAGTTACACTTCCTGCAGTTGTATCAGCAGGACTAGGAATGTAATTTGTATTTAAGTTGGTAGAGCTTGGTGTAAATGTTCCTGTTCCATTCGATGTCCACTGACCACCTGTTGCAACACCAACTGTTCCTGTTAAAGCAATAGTTGCATTGTTAGCACATACACTTAAATCGCTTCCTGCATTAGCAGTTGGACCAGGCGTAATATTTACCGTCATTGTTGATGTGATAGGTAAACAAGTTCCGTTGTTTCCTGAAGTAACTGTTAATACAACAGTACCTGCCGAAATATCACCTGCACTTGGGATATAGGAGCCTGTTAAATTATTTGGAGAGAAAGTTCCGCTTCCACTTGTTGTCCAAGTACCAACACCTGTTGTACAAGTTCCGCTTAAAGCAACAACGGGATTGTTTGAACAAACGGTTTGACTTGCACCGGCACTAATAGTAATTGTAGAAGTGTAAATTAGAGTAATAGTATCTGTTACCGCATTACAATTTCCGTTATTTATAGAAGTGATTAATATCTGAACACTTCCGGCAGTTGTATCAGCAGTACTTGAATTGTAAGTTGGATTCAAGATAGTATTAGTAGGCGTAAACACACCTGTACCTAATGTTGTCCAAATTACAGAACCCGTAGTTGAAGTAGCATTTAAGTTCGCATTAGGATTGTTTTTACAAACGTATTGTAAATTCGGTCCGCCACTTACAACAGGTGAAGGAGTAATTATGATAAGCATTGTATCGCTAACCGGATTACAATTTCCATTTCCTGTAGTTGTATAAATGATGGCAACAGTTCCTGCAGTGATATCACTTGCACTTGGAATGTATTGAGGATTTGGAATGGTATTACTTGGTGTAAATGTTCCTGTACCTGATGATGACCAGATTCCACCCGAAGCAACTGTTACTGTTCCTCCTAAAGAAATCGTAGCATTGTTAGCACACACAGATTGATCTGTTCCTGCATTCGCAGTAGGAGCAGGTGTAATGTTAACTGTCATTTGTGCTGTTACTGCAGGACAACCACCATTGTTTGTAGAAGTTAAAGTAAATGAAACCATTCCTGCAGAAATTTCAGATGCAGTTGGAACATAAGTTCCGGTTAAAGCATTTGGTGCGAATGTTCCTGTGCTTCCTGAGGTCCATGTTCCTGAACCTGTAGAAGAAGTTCCGTTCAACGAAATAGTATTATTATTTGCACAAACTATAGGAGCAGGTCCTGTACTTAAAATAGCAGGGGTGCTCACCGTTACAGAGATTGTTCCTGCTGGTCCGGGACAACCTGCTACAGTTGCAAATACCGAGTACACACCTGTTGCTAATGTTGTAGCGCCCGGTATGGTTGGGTTTTGAGTGGTTGATGTAAATGAATTCGGACCAACCCAATTGTAAGTAGCACCTGCAATATTACTGGCGGTTAAATTTATAGTTCCACCAATACATAAAGGTGTATTAGCATTTGCAGTTGGTGCATTCGGTGCAGGATTAATAGTTACTGTTGTTACACCGGCCGGACTATTACAACCAGCTACATTAGCAAATACAGAATAAACTCCTGCTGCTAAAGTTGTAGTAACAGGTATTGTTGGATTTTGAACGTTTGATGTAAATGTATTTGGCCCTGTCCAACTATAAGTGGCGCCTGCAATTGTGCTTGCGGTTAAACTTAAAGTTTGGAAAGCACAGATCGGTGTGTTGTTTGCTGCAGTTGGTGCGGCAGGGATTGGACTAACTGTTGCACTTATTGTCGCATCCGGTCCTGTACAACCTCCTACAGTAACATTTAATGTATATACACCACTTGCTAAAGCAGTCGCTGCGGGTATTGTTGGATTTTGTGTTGTTGAAGTAAATGAATTCGGTCCGCTCCAATTATAAGTTGCACCCGGAATTGTATTTGCAGTAAAACTTAAAGTAGAACCAACACATATTGGTGAGTTGGCAGTTGCTGTTGGAGCAGCAGGGAAATTATTTACCGTAACACTTACAGTTCCGACAGGTCCTGTACAACCTGCAACAGTAGCATTCACTGAATAAACGCCGGTTGCTAAAGTTGTTGCACCTGTTATGGTTGGATTCTGAACGTTATCAGTAAATGTATTTGGTCCTGTCCAATTATAAGTAGCACCTGCAATATTACTAGCTGTTAAATTAATTGTAGCACCTGCACATAACGGTGAGTTACTTCCGGCAGTAGGAGCTGCAGGAGTTGGATTAACTATTACTGCAATTGTTGAAGAAGAACTTCCGCAACCCATTACAGATACTAACACACTATATGTACCAGCCATTAAAGGAGTAACGGGAGCGAGTGTTGGATTTTGTACTGAAGATGTAAAACTATTCGGACCACTCCAACTATAAGATGCACCCGCAACACTTGCTGATGTTAAACTTAAAGTTTGTCCTATACACGATGGATTAGTTGCTGTTAAACTTGGCGAGCCGGGAATACCGAATACTGTTACACTAAATGTTCCAAATGGTCCCGGACAACCTGCAACAGTTGCGTTAACTGAATAAACTCCGGTTGCTAATGTTGAAGCTCCTGGTATGCTTGTGTTTTGAGTTGAGGCTGTAAAACTATTTGGCCCTGTCCAATTATAGGTAGCGCCTGCAATATTACTTGCGGTTAAATTTATAGTTGATCCGGCACAAAGTGTAGCAGTACCGCCGGCCGTTGGAGCAGCAGGTGAAGGATTTACAGTTACAGAAGTTGTTCCTGCAGCGCTATTACATCCTAAAACATTTACAGTAACAGAATAAACACCGGCAGCTAATGTAGATGCATTTGGTATGGTAGGATTTTGTGTGGTTGATGTAAATGTATTTGGACCTGTCCAACTATATGTAGCACCTGCTACTGTACCAACACTTAAACTTATTGTTTGTAAAGCACAAATAGGAGAGTTATTGGATGCTGACGGGGCAGCAGGAGTTGGATTAACTGTTACGTTAATTGTAGCAACTGGTCCTATACAACCACCCACATTCGCAAACACCGAATAAGTTCCGTTTGCTAAAACTGTTACAGCTGGAATTGTAGGATTTTGTAAAGCGGATGTAAAACTATTTGGTCCGCTCCACGAATAAGTTGCACCCACAATTGCATTAGCAGTTAAACTAAGTGTTTGTCCCGCACAAATTGCTGAGTTACTATTAGGAGTTACAATCGGGGAATTATTTACTGCTACACTTGTTGTACCAATTGGTCCTGTACAACCTGCAACAGTTACATTCACAGAATAAATTCCGGCTGATAAAGTGGAAGCACCCGGTATACTTGGATTTTGTGTGTTAGAAGTAAATGTATTCGGACCAGTCCAATTATATGTAGCACCTGCAATATTGCTGGCGGTTAAATTAATTGTTGATCCTGTACATAATGGTGAGTTGCTTCCTGCTGTTGGTGCAGCTGGTGTAGGATTAACTATTACAGCAACTGTTGAAGCGGAACTTCCGCAACCCATTACTGAAACTAATACACTATAAGTTCCTGCCATACCCACAGTAACAGGAGTTAATGTTGGATTCTGTGTTGAAGATGTAAATCCGCTTGGTCCGTTCCAACTATAAGTTGCACCGACAACTGTTTGTGAATTCAAAAATAAAGTCTGACCAATACACGAAGGATTGGTTGCAGTAACAGTAGGAGAACCGGGAACACCATAAACTGTAACACTAAATGTTCCGATAGGACCTGGACAACCGGCAACAGTTGCACTAACTGAATAAATTCCTGTTGCTAAAGTTGGAGCGCCAGGAATAGTTGGGTTCTGTAAAGTTGATAAAAATGCGTTAGGACCTGTCCAATTATAAGTAGCGCCCGCAATATTACTTGCGGTTAAGCTAATGGTTGAACCTGCACATAAAGTAGCAGTTCCTCCTGCAGTTGGCGCAGCAGGTGCTGGGTTCACAACCACAACACCAGTACCAATTGGACTAGTACAACCTGCTACTAAAGCTCTAACGGTGTACGTACCTGCGGCAAGTGTTGTTGCTCCAACAATGGTTGGATTTTGTAGGTTAGATGTAAAGCTGTTCGGACCATTCCAAGTATAAGTAGCGCCTGCAACGGGTGAAGCTGTTAAACTTAAAGTTTGTCCCGCACATAAAGGTGAATTAGATCCAACAACCGGTGAAGCTGGAATTGGATTCACAGTTACGCTTATTGTAGAATTAGTTCCTGTACAACCTGCAACTGTTACGTTAACAGAATAAACTCCTGTTGCTAATGTTGTAGCACCGGCAATAGTTGGATTTTGTAATGCTGAAACAAAACTGTTTGGTCCAGACCAATTATAAGTAGCGCCTGCAATTGTAGTAGCTGTTAAGCTTAATGTAGAACCTGCACATATTGGTGAATTAGAACCCGGAGTAGGAGAAGCTGGAATCGGGTTTACGGTAACAGTTGTTAATCCATTAGCACTCGTACATCCTGCAACGGTAGCTCTAACGGTATACACACCTGCGGCTAATGTTGTTGCGCCTGGTATTGTTGGATTTTGAACGTTTGATGTAAATGTATTCGGACCAGTCCAACTATATGTTGCACCTGCAACAGGGGTGGCGGTTAAATTAATGGTTTGTCCCGCACATAAAGGAGAGTTATTACCCGCAGTTGGTGCTGTAGGAATTGGATTAACAGTAACTGAAATAGTTCCGTTAGGCCCTTGACAACCTGCAACGGTTGCTCTAACCGTATAAATACCGGATGCTAATATTGTAGCACCTGCAATAGTTGGATTTTGTAATGCAGAAGTAAATGCGTTTGGTCCATTCCAAGTATAAGTAGCACCTGCAATTGGAGATGCTGTTAAACTTAAAGTAGAGCCCGCACAAATAGGAGAGTTAGCTCCTGCGGTTGGTGCTGCTGGAATTGGATTAACTACTACGTTAATTGTTCCTGATGGTCCTGCACAACCTGCAACTGTTGCGTTAACCGAATAAACACCACTTGCTAAAGTTGTTGTTCCAACGATAGTTGGATTTTGTGTAGTTGATGTAAATGAATTTGGTCCTGACCAATTATAAGTCGCTGTAGCAATATTAGAAGCTGTTAAACTTAAAGTAGAACCTGCACATAAAGGTGTGTTAGCTCCGGCAGTAGGTGCAACAGGAGCTGCATTAACAACAACAGTAACAGTTCCGCCCGGGCCTTGACAACCGGCGACGGTTGCTCTAACGGTATATGCCCCTGCGGCTAATGTTGAAGCGCCAACAATCGTTGGATTTTGTAAGTTAGATGTAAATGAGTTTGGACCATTCCAAGTATAAGTAGCGCTTGCAATAGTAGAAGCCGTTAAACTTAAAGTTTGTCCCGCACATAATGGTGTATTGGCGCCTGCTGTTGGAGCAATTGGTGCAGGATTGATTGTTGCAGTTGTTGTTCCGCCAGGTCCAGCACAACCTGCTACAGTTGCAGTCACCGTATAAACTCCGGCAGCTAATGTCGTAGCGCCGGTTATTGTAGGATTTTGGACGTTGGCTGTAAAACTATTTGGTCCTGTCCAACTATAAGTAGCACCTGTAATTAAACTTGCTGTTAGATTTAAATTGGAACCTGCACATAAAGGTGAGTTATTTCCTGCGGTTGGTGCAACCGGTAATGGATTTACAACAACGTTCACTGTTCCGTTTCCACTTGTACAACCTGAAACTGTTGCATTGACCGAATAAACACCGGCCGCTAAAGTAGAAGCACCAACTATTGTTGGATTTTGTACAGCAGAGGTAAAACTATTTGGACCACTCCAATTGTAGGTACCGCCTGTTACACTTGAAGACGTTAAACTTAAATTTTGTCCCGCACATATAGGGGAGTTAGAAGTTAAGGTTGGTGTTGCAGGAACTGTATTTACGGTAACAGCAACAGTACCGGGAGGACTCGTACATCCTGCAACAGTAGCAGTAACGGAGTACACCCCTGCGGCAAGTACAGTAATACCTGGGATTGTTGGATTTAGTAATGTAGAAGTAAAGCCATTTGGTCCTGTCCAACTATAAGTTGCACCCGCACTAAATGTGGCTGTTAAACTTAAAGTTTGTCCAACACAAAGCGGACTATTAGCTCCAGCAGTTGGAGCAGCCGGAACAAACGGAGGACAAGTAACAGTATTACCTTGATAATCGCGAACTACTTCACTTAATAAAACACCTGCACGGTATTCTGAAACTTTTATGCCAAATACATATTGTCCTAGTGAATTCGCAACACCTGTCATTATACCGGTTGGACTGAGCGTTACACTTGGAGAAGGAGAGTTGAATGGACTTGTTGCTGAATATCCGGGTTGCCAAGTAACAGCATTTACAGCTAAAATATTATTTGGAAATAATGGAGGATTAGGGTTGTCGTCGTATGGTGTGTACATTGAGTAGACGAGATTATCACCATCTACATCGGTTGCAGAACAGTTTATACTAAATGAATTTGTAGCACAGAAAATCAGAGGAGGAAGATTATTAAAGTACGGAGAACTATTTGGCAAGAATGTATTATTATAAACATTCACCATATCAAAATTATATTGCTCGTCGTTTGGCGAGTTAGCTCCATAGGCAGTTCTTACAAATATTTGAATTGTATTTCCAATTAAACCTGTTGCTGTTGCGAATACATTTCCGTTAAAATCATTTATACGCCTTCCATTATTTGGAAATAGAACTTTGGCGCCACCATTTAAAGAGTAGTAAACACTTATGGTATCGGAGTTCTCGAGAGTGTTTGTGTTAGGTTCAGAATAATTCAAACTTAAATTTACACCGGCAGGAAAAGTATTGATGGGAATAACTTGCGATGCCCAAATAACATGACCGGCTGTACCACTATTCTGACTTATCACTTGAAATTGCCCGTTGTTGACTTGTGCAGTTGGTAATGGAGCGACTACATTTATCGTGCGAGTCCATGCTGTTGGTCCGGCATCGGTAATCGTCCCATTTGGTAAAGTAAAATCTTCTGACCAAACTGTAGAATAACAAGGGATGTAAGCATAAAAAGTTTCACCTTCAGCTCCAGGAGTTAAAATATTTGAAATACTTCCATTCCTACAGCAAACAGACCAAACAATATGCATACCTCCAGGCGAAGGAGCTAAGTTTACTGTTGTTGTGTAAGCTCGTTGTTCAACACAGGGTAAAACACTTGGTGTAGTAGCACATGGTGGTAAAGTAGCAGGTATTGGAGTAACTGTTCCTCCATTTGCTGTAAAATTTCTGGATGGTGCAAAAACTGAACCATCGGCTTGTAAAACAGTAAACGTAACACTTGCCGGATATGCAGCAGCCCCGGCACCGCAATCACGATACAATATCATCGATACAGTATAATTATTCCCACCATTATAGGTATAGGTAATAACACCGCCGACAATATGTGTAGCTAATCCCTTAAATGGAATTATAAATAAGAAGGCTAGTAAAATTAATAGTTGGCGATAATTAAAATTCCCACCAAAGAAAGCTCCCGCTTTTTTGGATTTTTTTGAGAATTTAAAAAAGGCGTTCGAGTAATTTTTTTGCATAGAGCAGGGTTTAAGGGGTGCTATCCCGATTTTACGTTAAATAATGCTAAAGGGTTCGGCGAATTCGACGAACAAAGAGTAATTAAACACGAATGTTTGATTAACCTTACTAAACGGTTGATTAATAGTAATTTAAAATCGAGTAGAAAGCCTACTTTTTCTTGATAAAATCGCAGTTTGGCGCCATAACACAGTCGCCACAATTGGGGTTGGTTGGTCGGCAAGTTTCGCGACCTAAAAAAGAAATATCCATACCAATACCCCAATCTTTTTGAGGCATTACTTCCATAATTTGTTTCTCAATTTTTTTAGGATCTGTTCCTGTTGCAATACCTAAACGAGGTGCCACTCTTATAACGTGTAAATCCACAATTACGCCTTCGGGTTTTATTCCTGCTTCACGCATAATTACGTTGGCTGATTTTCTTCCAATGCCCGGAAGTTCAATCAACTCTTCCATAGTTAATGGAATGTTTTTATCTTCTTTAATAGTTTGAGCGAGATTGATAAGCCAATTAGTTTTATTTCCAAAATTTCTCACTTTACTAATGTATTTCTGTAATGAAACGGTATCCGCTTTCGCTAAAGCTTTCATATTAGGGAAAGCCTTAAATAATTCGGGGGCGATATTATTAATGTTTTTATCTGAATCTTGTGCCGATAAAATTACCATCACCAATAATTGGTAAATGCTCTTGTATTCTAAAGGATGAGGTTTGCCTTTATACTTTTTTATAAGCGGTTTAAAAGCTTCAGGCCAATTGGTTTTACTCATAACACAGATTTATTCTATAAAAATAGCTATTTTTAAAATAAATGTGACTTTTTAAAACACCTGTATTATGGTTGCTAAAAGGGACACAATGCTAACAGCCATTAATATGACAGACATTGCTTCTTACCATCAAACAGCAGAACAAATTAGTTCTGAAGAGAAGCTGATAAAAGCGGCGCAGGACAATCCGCGCAACTTTGAGCCATTGTATAAAATGTATTTCCAGCGCATCGCGAATTACATTTATCATAGAGTAGAAGATAAAGAAACAGCTTTCGAATTAACCTCGCAGGTTTTTTATAAGGCCTTAGAAAATCTTCCAAAATATAAACCAATGGGTGTTCCGTTTTCAGCATGGTTATTCCGCATTGCGGGAAATGAAATGAATCAATACTTCCGGAAAAATAAAGCTGTTCGTGTTTTAAGTATTGATAGAGATGGATTGGGAGAACTGAAAGGCGATATGGAAGAAAATAATCAACCTGAAATTGATGCGCAGTTATTTAAAGCCTTAGAAACTTTAAAAGAAGACGACATGGAATTAATAAACATGCGTTTTTTTGAAAAGCGTTCTTTCAAAGAGATTTGCGAAATATTAGATATGAGCGAAAGCGCGTGCAAAATGAAATTGTACCGTATCCTCGAAAAATTAAAACAACAAATGACTTCAAACATTAAACAATAAAACATTTAAACATAAAACATTCTGCCATGAGCAAGTACAAAATAAAATTAGACAAACAACCCTTATCAGAAAAAGATATTGCCAACAATATGAATTTCGATAAATTCTATTCAGGTTATTCTGCCGCAGGAAAATCAAGTTGGTTAACTAAAGGCATGAAAACTTTTATTGGAGGAACAGTGGCAACGGTTGTTGTAGTTACTGCAACTTTTGTAATCTATAAATCCACTAAGCATACAGATTCTTCAGCTTCGCAAGCTTTTATAAATCCTCCATTACCGGAGTTAAATTCTAAGTCGGATGAATTTTTAGTTGATAATAATAAAGACACAACTATCGTTTACAAAACGGGCAGCTTAATTTATGTTCCTGCTAATGCATTTAGAACTAAAGACGGGAAAGACGCAAAGAAAAAAGTAAAAGTAAAATACCGCGAATTTCACGATCAGGTTGATTTTATTTTCAGTGGTATCCCTATGAATTATGATTCGGCAGGTATTGTTCGTCCGTTTGAATCAGCCGGAATGTTTGAAGTATTGGCTTTTGAAGATGATTCTATTCCTGTTTATTTAAAAGATGGAAAAACTTTAAAAGTGAATTTATTGTCGCACAATGATGAAAATAAATTCAATGTTTATTATTTAGATACTGTTGCGAAGAATTGGGAGTTAAACGAACATCAAACCCGTTTCCACAAAGAAGATTTGGATAAATTAAGTAAAGAGAAAGAAGCGTTTTTAGCAAAACATAATTTATTAGATCCGAATAAATTAATCACGCCAAGAAAAGCAAATCCTATTCTTAATAATTTTATGATTGATTATGATAAAGAAGAATTCCCTGAATTAGCAGTGTATGATGGAATTAAATTTGAAGTGAATGCAAATGATCCTAATTACACTTCTGATTTCACTAAAACTGTTTGGGAAGATGTATTCATTAGCAGACATCCCGATGGAAAAAGTTACATGCTCACTTTCAAAATAAATAAACAAAGTACAAGTATAACCGCAAATCCTGTATTTGATGATAAGAATTTTGAAACAGCAATGAAGGAGTATGAAAAAATCAGATTGCATCACAGCAAAGTTGTAAAAGCACAAGCGGATTCGTTAAGCAGATTGGAAGATAAGTTTAATGCTGAAGAAGCAAACGTTAATAATTCTAATGCGCGTTTCGAAGCGTTTACAAGAAACGGTTCTATTTATCGTGGAATAATTGTTTCAAGATTCGGAATTCACAATTTTGACAGACCGATTGATCTAAATGCGATTTATGGTAAGCTATCAAAAAAGGAAGGGTTCCCTTCTGCTAGTTTTGTGAATGTAGATGGTAAAAAAATACTATTGCGTGCGGTATATTTAATTAAGAGGGATATTAACGCAATTTATCCTTTAACTACCAATGAAATAAATGAATTCCCTCTATCACTCGCTACAAATGCAGATTTACTTATTGGTGTAACGGGCGATAATAGTATTGTGTTTGTAAAAGATAATGAATTCAAAAGCACAAACATGACCGGGAAAGAAATTGTATTTAAAGTGCAGTCAATAGCAATTGACGGTGGTATTATAAATGGATCAATGAATCTTGAAAAAATTAAAAAAGCAATCGATATCTAATAATGCGCTTCACATCCCTCGCCATATTCATATTCATTTTCATTTCTTCTTTGTGTTTATCGCAAGGGAGAGGTAAAACCTCCGTTATTAAAGTAAGGGCAGGTTTGGCGAAGTGTGAAATAATTGGTCCCGAAAAATTTAATCTAGAGTGCGAAACGGATGTCACGATAAAAGTAAAAGGACGTAACGCAAAAACGGATGTGAGAGTTAAAGGTTGTGAGATCCGCTATGTTAAAGGCAATGTCTATCACTTACGTTTTTTAAATCCGGGCATTGCGGTTATCAGTGTATATCAGATTACACCAAAAGGGCATCAATTAATAGGTATTAAGAAAACAGATATCGTTCCTCCTAAATTTTTCTTCTGCGGACTAAAAGTAGATTCTTCATCAAAGAGTTTAAAATTAGGTAAAGTGCATTTGTATGTCTATTCCGATTATTATAAAACGACCTTACCTGTAAATAAATTTTATATGTTGTATTATAAAGATTTCTCTGCTTCCATTAAAAAGAGCAAGAAACCAATAGCTGATACATTACGTGCCGATACTTGTAAGCTCACAAAGCTAATGCGCGAACGACTAAGGCACTTTCAACCAAAAAGCGATAAAATTTATTTTTACGGATTGTATTTCACACTTCCTGATAAAACTATCCGTCCATTGGAGCCCGTAGAATTGCAAGCCAGCATGGATACTTTATTGAACGATTATAGCGTAATTTATTGGCTTCGCCGAAAGCAGCTTTAATCTCTGAAATCCTTTATTGGCGGGGCTTCCAAGCCTTATTTAACATTTCCCTGAAAAAAGTTTATGGAATAATTTAAAGTATGACATCTCAATATTAAAAGTTTAACATTTTAATATATATAGTCATGCAAACCACAAAAACCAAAAAACTATCGCACATCTTTGCAATAGCAGCTTTAACAGCTTCTGTAATTGCATGGATTACACCGGCCTCGTATTACCAGGCTGCGTTGGAAAATGATTTCATTAAATCAGTAAAGAAAAAATTAACTGAGTATAATGCACATGCGCCCGAAGACCGTGTGTATTTGCAACTCGATAAACCATTTTATGCGCCGGGCGATGATATTTGGTTCTCTGCTTATGTGCGTGATGGCGTAAGTTTAAAACCTTCCAACAAAAGTGATATCATTCACATTGAATTATTAAGTCCAAAAGGTACCGTTGAAAAACGCATTAATATTATTGCGAAGAACGGTAAGGCTGCTGGTGATTTTAGTATTGATAAAGAAGCTTTAGGTGGGTTATATAAAATACGCGCTTATACTACTTGGATGAAGAACGAAGGGAAAGACAATGTATTTGAAAAAGATCTGCAAGTACAAGATGTTATCCTTCCTAATTTAAAAATGAAATTAGATTTCGAAAAGAAAGCATTTGGTGCAGGGGATGAAGTGATTGCAAAGTTGGAATTAAACACCAATGAAAACAAACCTTTGTCGGACTACAAAATTAAATTCGTAGCTAACTTAAACGGACAAAAAATTGTTGAGAAAGCAGATGTAACAGATGAGAACGGTATGCGTTACATTAAATTTAATTTACCAAAAGAATTAAAAACGAATGATGGTTTATTGAATATCATGATCGATTATAACGGAAGTACAGAAAGTATTTCGCGTTCTATTCCAATTATTTTAAACAAAGTTGAATTCACTATGTTCCCTGAAGGTGGTGATTTAGTTTGTGGCTTAGATAATAATGTAGCCTTTACTGCTTTAAATGAATTTGGAAAACCTGCCGATGTTGAAGGTGTGGTGTTAACTGAAAAGGGAAGTAAAGTGGCAAGCTTCTCAAGTTTCCACCAAGGTATGGGCGCTTTTAAATTCAATCCGCAAACCGGTGAAAATTACCATGTAAAAATCACAAAGCCTGAAGGTATTACTGAAACATTTAAATTACCTTCTGTTTTAGAGCGCGGTTATGTTTTAAATATTGATAATTCTAAACTTGGTGAAGTTGCGGTTAATATCAATACCACTGAAACTGAAAAATTGGCGGTTGTAGCACAAGTTCGCGGTAAATTATATTATTCCACTTTAATTGATGCGAAACCCGGAAGTAATAAATTTATTTTCTCAACGGATGAATTTCCTATTGGCGTTTCTCAAATAACTTTATTCGATTCAAAAGGAATTGCACGTGCTGAACGTTTAGCATTCGTAAACAAACATAAACAATTGAATATTTCTGTGGATACAGAAAAAGAAAAATACTTACCTCGCGAAAAAGTAAAAATGACCTTAACTGTAAAAGACGAGCGTGGTTTACCAATGCCGGCTAATTTATCGATGGCAGTTGTAAATGATCAATTACTTTCTTTCGCTGACGATAAATCCGGAAATATTTTATCTCAATTATTATTGCAACAAGACATCAATAAAAAAATTGAAGAACCTGCGTTTTATTTCAGCAACAAAGAAGTGAAAGCAGACAAAGCTTTAGATTATGTAATGATGACTGCAGGTTGGAGACGTTTTAGCTGGGAAAAATTAATGGAAGAAGAATTACCTGTCATTAATTACTTAGGCGAACGTGCGATTATTGCAGGAACAATTTACAATGGCGAAAACAGTAAACCAATGCCGGGTGTGAAAATTAAAATTCCTAATGGTGTTGAATATGAATCAGATTCTGATGGAAAGTTCTCAATTAGAAAAGTGGATTTAACTTCTCCTGTTTCTTTAGTGTTCAATTCTGAAGGTTTTTATCAGCAAGCACAATACATGCAAGATTATAGCCAAAATTTAGTATTGTATATGTACAAGAAAAATTACAACTACTATGGTTATAACGGGAATAACAAACACAGATCGAAAGCAGGGAAGCCAAGTGGAGTGGGTTCTGCAGTAGATTTTGAAGATGCTATTCCTATGGCTGCCGGTGGAATGGTGAATGAAAAAGCACCAATGCTTGATAATGTATTAGCGAATAACAATAACGTTCGTAAAGAAGCGCAACCTGTTGAAGCTTTAAAGAAAAAGGACGGTGGCGCGTTTAAACAATTAGAAGGTAAGAAAGTATTACGCGACCAGTCTAAATTAGAAGAACAAAAGGCCAATAACGGACCAAAAGATTTAGCAGCTGATGCAAAAGTTCAAGCAAGTCAATCGAAAGTGGCTGACCGTCGCTTTGATAAAAACGCAGGTGATGATTTAGATGAATGGGGTGGTGAACGTGCGAATAACCAACAAGCTATTCAAACTTATTATCGTGCTCGTCAGTTTTACGCACCAACTTACGAAAAACAGGAAAATGTAGAAACGCGTACTGATTTCCGTAATACTATTTATTGGAATCCGAATATTGAAATTGGTTACAGTGGTAAAAAAACAATTGAGTTTTATACTTCTGATGATATTACTTCTTTCCGTACAACTATTGAAGGATTAGGAAGTGATGGAACTGTTGGAAGAACTGAAAAAAATATTTTCACTCAACTACCTTTCAATATGTCAACCAAAATTCCGGTTGAAGTGGCGACTGAAGATTTTGTTTCTATTCCTTTAACGCTTAAAAATAATACTAACGGTCCTTTAGGTGGAATAATCACCATTACTGCGCCTGATGGATTAAAAGAATTAGCTGCCATTCCAAGTGTGCAAACTATTATGCCGGGAGCTGCAAAAACAATTTATTTAGATTATAAAGTGTTAGACAAAATAGGAACAGGCGAATTCACAATTGCTTTCAAAGCTTGTGGTTTAGGTGATGCATTCACTCAAAAAATAAAAATTGCTCCTAAAGGTTTCCCTGTTCAAACTTCATTCTCTGCACAAGAAGTAGAAAAAGAATATACATTTGAAATAAATAAAATGGTGAACGGTTCATTAAAAGCAACCTTCACTGCTTTTCCGAATGTGGTTTCAGATTTAATGAAAGGTGTAGAAGGAATTTTACAAGAGCCTTACGGTTGTTTTGAGCAAACATCTTGCACAGCTTATCCAAATGCAATGGTGTTAGATTATTTAAAATCGACTGATAGTAAAGACACAAAAACATTAGCAAAAGCAACCGATCTTTTAAACCGTGGTTATAAACGATTAACAACATTCGAATCAAGCGAAAAAGGTTATGAGTGGTTCGGTGCAAATCCTGCACACGAAGGTTTAACGGCTTATGGCATTATGGAATTTGTGGATATGAAAAATGCCGGGCAGGAAATCGACCAGAAAATGTTAGACCGTACTGCTGAGTGGTTAATTAAGCACAAAGATGGTAAAGGTGGTTTTGCAAGAGAAAAACATGCTTACCATGATTTTGGAAGAATAAGCGATGATATTTTAAATTCTTATATCGTGTACGCGCTCACAGAGGCAGGTTACACAGATGTAAAGAAAGAATTTGAAACATCTTACAAAAAAGCAATGGAAACAAAAGATCCTTACATGTTAGCAATGATGGCGAACGCAGCTTACGCTATGAAAGAAACAAGTAAAGGTGATGAAGCATTGAATGCTTTAGTAAACAAACAAGCAAAAGATGGCAGCTTCACCGGTTCTTCTCACTCTATTACTTATTCACAAGGACAATCTTTAACCATTGAAACATCAGCTTTATCTATCATGGCGATATTAAATTCGAATGGTAAACATGTAGCGGCTTTAAATTCTACTGTTCAATTCTTAACCAGTACAAGAAGTGGTTCGGGAGTATTCAGTTCAACTCAAGGTACAATTTTAGCTTTAAAAGCTTTAACTGAGTATGCTAAGTTCAGCAAGAAAACAACTGAAGATGGTACAATTGAAATTTATATCGACGGTAAAAAAGCAATCACAAAATCATACAAAGCCGGAGATAAAGGCGCCATCACTGCTGAAGGTTTAGAAGAATTCATTAAAGGTGAAGGTAAGCATGAGGTAAAAGTAAAATACGTTGGTGTGAAAACGCCGCTTCCATATTCTATGTCTATTAACTGGAGTACTTCCTTACCAAACAGCGATAAAGAATGCGCAATTGATTTAAAAACTAAAATGGCAAGTAAAACTGCAAATGTTGGTGAGACTGTTCGTTTAACAGCAACTATCACAAACAAAAAATCTGAAGAAGTGCCAAGTACAATGGCGATCATTGGTATCCCTGCAGGATTTACAGCACAACCATGGCAGTTGAAAGAATTGCAAGAGAAAAAAGTATTCGATTACTACGAAATAAAAGGCAACAACATCGCTATCTATTATCGCGGTATGGGTCCGAAAGCTGTTAAGGAAATTAATTTAGATCTTAAAGCTGAAATGCCCGGTGAATATGATGCTCCTGCTTCTGCAGCGTATTTATACTACACTAACGAATTCAAAACTTGGAGTGCGACTGATAAAGTAACAATCAACAAAGTAAAAGCATAAGATTTTGTCAGGTCGTCCCGATAGCTATCGGGAGTAGTCGAGACCGCTTTGATAAAATGAAAGACAAAATAAAATACTTAGCAAGCAAGAAGGGATTAATTCTCTTCTTGCTTGTTTTGTTTTTTAGTGTGAGTGTAAAATCACAAACCACATTTGATATCAACGATCCGCGTAATCCGCATTGTCCTTGTCATAAGTATCAAAAATTGGCTGATGAAGAGTATAAAAAATTATTGCGTGCCGGAAATAAAGGAGTGGGAGAGTTTGTTGGTAGAACCAATTTTCGTGAAGATAAAATTCATAAAACAAGAATAGAAAAGTATAGAAAGCAAAAGCATAAAATAAGAGCCAAGCGCATCCGTGAACCGCGCTGGCTCTATGAATTTAAACATTGGGATATTTGGAGGCGGCCGAACAATCTTATTAAATGCCCAATATGGAATGGATAAATCGCAATTCCTAAATTGATATAGATTATTTCGTTAAATAAGATTTTTCGTAATGGTTTTTTTACTAATTTAAAGTATTCAAAACCCTTAATCATGAAAAAATTATTTACGATTTTTCTTCTAGCATTTTCAACTTTTATTTTCTCTCAACCAACTTCATTCCAATCACGCGGTATTGGCGGCGGTGGTGCTTTATTTGCAGTAGCAATTAATCCAGCAAATAATAACGAGTATTATGTTTCTTGCGATATGGGTGAATTATTTCACACCACTAACTTCGGAACTACTTATAATCAAGTTCATTTTACTGAGTGTATAGGTGGACATAATTCAAAAGTATGTTTCACTAATTCGGTTGGTTTATTGTATTCAGTTAATTATGCGAATAATGAAATAGTTCCTGTAAAGAGTACCGACAATGGTGTAACATGGTCGACTTTACCAGGCAATCCTGATAATACCGAAGAAACATTTAGTATTGATGCAGATTATAATAATCCTTTACGCGTTATTATTTCATATTATGGTGAAATACATTTTTCAAATAATGGCGGAAATACATTTACATCAATTCATACAGCAACAAATACAGGAGTTGGAAATACAGTTGGTGGAGTATTTTGGGATGGAAATAATATTTATATAGGAACAAATGATGGCGTTTTAGTTTCAACAAATGGCGGTACATCATGGAGTACCGCAACCATTACGGGATTACCAACTGCTGAAAGAATCTGGAGTTTTGCCGGCGCAAAAGTTGGACCAACTACTCGTTTCTTTTGTATCACTGCTGATGTTGGTGATTTGTATGTAGGAATTGTAGGTTCTGATTATTTTAATTATGCTAAAGGAATTTATTCTGTTGATTATGGCGCAGGAAACTGGGTTACAAAAAGTACAGGAATCAATTTAGCAACAACATTTCCGATGTTTGTCGGAATGGCAACCAATGATATCAATACAGTTTATTTAGCAGGAAGTAACAATGCTGCTGAACCAATTGTTTTAAAAACAACAAACGCGGGTACAAGCTGGGCCAATACATTTCAAACAGCAAGTAATGCAAATATTATTACAGGTTGGAGTGGGCAAGGCGGAGACCGTGGTTGGAGTTATGGTGAATGTGCGTTTGGTTTAGCTGTTGCACCCAACAATGCTAACTCAGTTATTTTTGGTGATTTTGGTTTCGTACATAAAACAAGTAATGGCGGTACAGGTTGGACACAAGCTTATGTAAATGCAGCAGACCAACATCCTGCCGGAGCAAATACACCTCCTTTCGATACGTATCAAAGTGTAGGAATTGAAAATACTACATCATGGCAAGTACATTGGATGAACGCGAATAATATGTGGTCGTGTTTTTCTGATATACGAGGAATGAGAAGTACTGACGCAGGAAATTCATGGTCGTTCAATTATACAAACTACACAGCGAATTCATCGTATCGTATTGCGCAACATCCCACCAACGGAACTTTGTACATGGCTACATCAAACATTCACGACATGTATCAAAGTACACGTTTACAAGATGCGATTTTAGATGGAACAGATGCGAATGGAAAAATAATGTACTCAACCAATAGTGGCGCAGCTTGGACTTTATTACATAATTTCAATCATCCTGTGTTTTGGGTAGCCTTAGATCCAAATAATGCAAATCGTGCATATGCAAGTGTAATTCACTATTCAGGTGGAACTGGAGTTGGTGGTGTTTATGTTACAAGTGATTTAAATAATTTAGCTGCATCCACTTGGACTTTATTACCAAATCCTCCTCGTACAGAAAAACATCCTGCAAGTTTAGTGGTGTTGAACGATGGAAAATTAGTAGCGACTTATTCAGGAAGAAGAACCGGTGCAGGAGCATTCACTGCAAGTTCAGGCGTATTTCTTTATAATCCTGCTACGAATAGTTGGACAGATGTTTCGCATACAGGAATGTATTATTGGACAAAAGATATTGTTGTTGATCCGAACGATGCAACGCAAAATACTTGGTATGCAAATGTGTTTAGTGGTTGGGGCGGACCACCAAATGGTTTAGGAGGAATTTACAAAACAACAAATCGCGGAACAAGTTGGACAAAATTAACCGGAACAACAATTGATAGAGTTACATCTTGTACATTCAATCCTTTGAATCCAAATCAAATTTATATTACAACAGAAGGACAAGGATTATGGATTAGTCATAATATAAATTCAGCCACACCAACTTTTTCGATGGTACCGAGTTATCCATTCCAACAACCGGAGCGTGTTTTCTTTAATCCATATGTTGCAGGAGAAATTTGGGTGACCAGTTTCGGTAACGGAATGAAAACAGGAACTGTTACAGCAACCGGAATTACTGAATTTGCAAATTCTTATAACGATGGAAACGAATTGTATCCAAATCCTACTGTAAATGAAATCACTATTAAAACAGAATTGAAATCAGGTGATAAAGGTTCAATTGTAGTTAGAGATCTTACAGGTAGAAAACTGTATGAAGGTGAATTAAGTTCTGAAACAAAAGTGGATGTTTCCGGCTTCGCAAATGGCACTTATATTGCTAATATTTATCTAAACGGTAGTTTAGTAAAAGCAAGGAAGTTTGTTAAAGTGGAATAATGCAAGATTTTAATTGTTAAAAACCCTCGAGTTTTTCACGATTTTTGGGGGATAAATAGGGCTTTGTCCATTAATATTTAAGGTTATCTTTGCTAAGCCCTGAAAAAGGGCATAATTAGCAATGGATCAACAAACGCCAAATAATGTCGGATTAGCACCTTTTAGTTGCACATTCACACCGCAATTATCTGAATTGTTGTTCAAATTAAAATGTAGCATTGCTATTAGCACCTATCAGGCAGGTAAACTTATTTTTATTAGTCCGGTTGACGAGAACCGTATCACTCAATTGCCCCGCGATTTTAATAAACCAATGGGTTTTGAAATTGCTGGCGATAAACTAATATTAGCTACAAAAGATGAAGTGCATTATTTCGAAAACTCTCCTGAGTTAGCGAAACATTATCCCAATAAAAAAGACACCTACGATAGTTTGTTTTTACCCCGCACTACGTTTTATACCGGTCAGGTTGATATGCATGATGTAGCCATGGGTACTGATGGTGTTTGGGCTATTAATACTTCTTTTTCTTGTTTAGCACAGGTAACAGGAAATTTTAATTTCATTCCAAGATGGCAACCGCCTTTTATTAGTAATCTGGTATCTGAAGACCGTTGTCACCTTAATGGTTTAGTGATGGTAAATGGTAAACCAAAATACGTTACTGCTTTAGGAACAACAGATACACATCAAGGTTGGAGGGAAAATATTGTAAGTGGTGGTGTTTTAATGGATGTGGAGACCAACGAAATTATTTTAGATAAATTACCAATGCCGCATTCACCAATGATTTATAAAGGTGAGTTTTTCATGCTGTTATCAGCAAGTGGTGAATTAGTAAAAGTAAATCTTAAAGAAAAGAAATACGAAGTCATAAAAAAACTAGATGGGTTTTGCAGAGGCATGGATGCTATTGGCGATTATATGTTCGTAGCTATGAGTAAACTCAGAAAAAACTCTTCAACATTCGCTAAACTTCCATTTGCAAAAACAGCAGATGTAGCTTGTATTAAAGTAATTCATTTGCCAACAGGTGCAATTGTAGGGGAGTTAACGTATCAAACAAGTGTTGACGAAATTTATTCACTTAAAATTTTAAAGGATTCAATTCGTCCCAATATTTTAAATACAACAAATCCATTGCACAAGTACTCTTTAAGCATACCAGGACAAACCTTTTGGGCTAATCCTGAAAATCCAAAACAATAATAACATATATACAAATCAAAAAACAAAAACAAAAATGAAGAAAAATTACAATTACAATGAACTGGTTAGGTTTTACAACCGTAGCCGCAAAAAACTAAGCAACTTATTATCGCTTGGTAAAAACGAATACAAACAAGATATTCTTAAAAGACGTATCGCTCGTTTGTTTCAATTGTTAACCGGAATGCAAACTCAACTTAAACTTAGCACTGCAACATTTGCATTAACTGCTGGTTTTGTTTTGTTTCAGCCAAATGCAGCAACTGCACAATCATTCCCTACAAAAATTTCTAATCCTTTTGGTTTAGCTAATACTGCAGGTTCATGGTCTACTCCAACTTTTGTTGATTTAGATAATGATGGTGATAAAGACGTAATGGCAGCTGATGTTAACGGTGATTTCTTTTATTACCAAAACACAGGTACAGCTTCTGTACCTTCATTTACTGCATCTGTTATGAATGGACTTGGTTTAACTAATACAGGTGATGGTTATGCATGCCCTTCTTTTGTTGATTTAGATAATGATGGCGATAAGGATATGATTTCTAGCGGTTATGCCGGAGATATTTTTTATTATCAAAATACAGGAAGCGCTGCTGCTCCTGCGTTTGCTGCTATGGTAACAAATCCTTTTGGAATTACCACTGTAACTAATGGTTATGGCTATGGTGCATTTACTGATTTAGATAACGATGGTGACCAGGATTTAATGGTTGGTAATTTTGATGGAAATTTCTTCTATTACCAAAATACTGGTACTGCTTCTGCTCCGGCATTTGCTGCTCCTGTAATGAATACATTTGGTTTAACAGCTAACCTTTCTGCTGGTTACGGTACTGTTGCATTTACTGATTTAGATTCTGATGGCGATAAAGATATGTGGTCTGGTGATAGTGGTGCTTTTGCATACTATTTAAACACAGGTACTGCAAGTGCTCCTGCTTTTGGTGCACCAACAAGCAATCCTTTCTCATTAACTAATTTAACTAACGCAGGTGCTTGTCCGGTATTTGCTGATTTAGATAACGATGGTGATCAGGATATGTTAACAGGAATGTCGACAGGCGCATTATTTTATGCTGAAAATACATTTGGTACAGGTATCTCAACGGCTAATGTAATTGCAGGTGTAAGTATTTACCCTAATCCAACTACCGAGAACGTTACTCTTAAATTAGATAACACTAATGAAGTAATGTCGGTTGAAGTAATCAATGCATTAGGACAAGTAGTTTCTACAAAAGAAATCACTAACACAACTAATACAATTGAATTACCTGAAGCAAGAGGTATGTATTTTGTAAAAGTAAGTTCTGCTAGCAAAAGCAATATCTTTAAAGTTACAAAAAACTAGTTTTTATAACTTTCAATGTAAAGGCTGTCTTAACGGACAGCCTTTTTTTTGTTACCTACTTAGCTGCTAGGCAACTAAGCTTTTATGAGTTGAATCAATTCTCTGTTTGGTGTCTTTAAATAGACTATCTTCGGTAAAGTTGGTTTTTATAGAATAAGACGAGTAAGAAGGTGTGAATTATGTAACTTGTTTCTAAAGTTGTATAATAATTATGGGCTCCAATCCTTGCACCTTTACACATATACTCCTATTTACATTAAAGATTTTCCGGGTATTTATTTCAGAATACAAATTAGTTTTAAAACCAACGATATGTTAACCTTTAACCCATTAAAATATAATAAAGATGCCGTTATGGAAAATAAGTACAAGGAAGGTGATATTGTGAGCGCAAAAGAAGATCCGACAAAAAAATTAGTAATAAGAAGATATGTCGATAGAATCTACTATTGCAAAACGCAGGGAGAGCCGGATGCAAAAGAGTTAGTCTATTTTGAAAGAGAACTTGTAAGTAAATAAATTTTACTCTTTTACCAATTTGGTGACAAAACTATCTTTTCCGTTCTGAATCGTAATCCAATAAACGCCTTGTGCTAATGAAGTGGTGTTGATTGTTTTTGTGTTACCTTCTAATTTATTGGAGAAAACTTCTCTGCCTAAAACATCTGTTAATTTTAGTTTGAATTCACCTTCGATAACTGAATTTAATTTCACAGTTATTGTATTGCCGAATGGATTTGGATAAACAGAGAGATTATTTTCCAGACTCAGTTCATTAAATCCCGGAACAGTACAGGTGCTGTCCACTTTTTGACCATCACTGCTAATAATATTACTTAATAGTCCTGCGCCGTTCTCTGCTTGAATATTAAAATAATAAGTTGTGTTTTGTGCCAAAGCAACTGATGTAGTTGTAACGGCAGTCCCTGTAAAACTACTGGTCCAATTTTGAATATCAGTTGCACCGGCGCTTGTCCCAACAGAATAATAATATTTCACGATTGCTGAATTTGTATCTGCTGAAGCGCTCCAATTGGCACTTAATGAATCATCATTACAATTTAAAGTTTCATCAGCACCCTTACCATCATTTACAAAAGTTAAAGTATTGGGTGGCGTCCAATCAATATTTAAATCGTGATAATAAATCGGCGATAAATTTCCGGCACTGTCCTGACAAATTGATTTTATTTTAGCGCTACTTGTTAATGGATTTGGATTTTGGTAACGAATATCAAAGGCATTTCCAGTTCCTAAAGTTACATTTGCAGTTGCAGCGCGTGAACGGTACACTTTAATTTCATCAATACTAAATTTACAATTTCCACTTCTGAACGAAATATAACCGCCGTTAGAGTAGGGCAAAGGATCGGTCCATGTTGCAATTAAACCATTATTCATGTACACATTCATCTTTCCGCTAATGCGATCAAAAATAACTTTTATGTCATACCATTGTCCTGCAGTAAATGCTAGAGGAAGATCAGCAACGGGAACTCCAAAATTATTGGCAACTACTTTGTATATCTGAACTTTTTGATCGTCTAATCTAAACCAAACGAAATAAGAATTGTTACGGTTAGTGCTATCAGGTTTGTCACAGAAAAAATGTAAACCTGCTCTGCGATTAGTACCGCTTCCTTCAAACTTTGCTAAGAATTGATACAAATAACGATTCGATAAATTTTCAGTCAGCGCAGCATAAATATTTGTATTACCTGCAGCGGTCGAAACTTCATCGCTTTGTACCAATGAATTTCCGGTTACACTCCATGTTCCCACTTTTTGTGTCCACTCCGGGTGAATGGCATTATCAAAATTATCAGCAAAAAAACCTTTAGTATAATTGGCACGCCACTCTGTTCCGTCAAAATCAATTACCTGGTAGTAACTTTTTTCTAAACCAGAACCACCAACATTATCGGCATCAGTAAAAGTTGCAGTAAAGCTCGCGGTTTTCCAAGCACCGATTGTACTTACAGTTGTGTTAGGTGAAGTAATATCCGGTGTAATTGTAGCTGTAGTTACAGTTGTATAAGTAGCAGCCCAACCTGAAGCAGTGGTAGCGCAATCACTTCTGAACTCAACTAATAAACTGTCATTGGTAGATGTAACGGGGCCCGGACTAACAGTTCCTGTATATTTTCCAATTAGTGGTGAGTTTATATTTCCACCATCATAGATAAAAAGATGATCCCAATTTTTTTCAAGATTAAAGGCTGTAAAATTTAAAGTGATATTAGTTGCTCCTGTTTTTGTAAATAAATAGAATTTACGTTCATCATCTGTATAATTTCCTGTAGCCCCACCTGAATCATAAAAATTTCCTGTTGATGCAGTATATGTTGTGGTGATAGAATAAGTATTGTTAATGAGCTTATAAAATTTATCCCAATTCCAATACGGACCAGGATCACTGTGTGTTTGACTCGGATACATTTGATGCCCTTTAATTTTTGTACACGAACCTAATCCGCATTGTGGTGTTGTACCTGAACAACCGGGACCATAATAACAACGCAAAGGATTAATTGTATTTGACGTACAAATATCACGAACTAAATTAGCAGAAGAAACATACATAGCATTGGTATACCATGCAGAACTACTGGCGTAACCTTCATGTTCCAATCCAACAGTGTAAGGGTTTTCAGAACCAATATGCCAGGCTTTATCAAATTCTAAAACCATTTGTGTTACTTGTCCGTCGCTACTACGCAAAACATAGTGTGCAGATGCATTAGCACTACAATTTTTAAACCAGGAAATGCAACCAGAATAACTTCCTTCTACATCATGAATAGCAACTGCAGTAATTTGCGTTCCTGAACGCGAACTATAATTACAAGTAGTCGGATTCCATAAAGCCGGACCGTAATCAGGAGATAGTGTTACAGAAGGTGTATTGGATTTATAATTTTGTCCGCTTTGCGATAGAATACTTGTCTTAGATATTTTTACTGTTGAAGAACTTAGGATATTGTAATTCTCACCAAAAATTTCCGGTAGATTTAAATTATAATCAGGAAAATTATAGGCATCTTGAAACTCACCATTATTTAAAAACCAAAATAATTGATAAAGGTGAGAGTTGATAACGAAATCATTTATTAAATCGGTTGCGAGAGGTAATTCACTTAATTCAATTAAAATAGTTTTATAATCAGCTGCATTTTTTGAAAAGGCATTGTGTTTTTGTTGAAGTGCGTTGTAAGCTGCGGCATACGCAATTATGGAAGTCTCAGGATTTTTTTTAATGTCTTCTTCTGTAAATCCTGATAAATTAGAAACTAAAGATAAATTACTTCTAAAATAACCTTTTCCGTTTTCAATTAAACCCATCACACCATAAGCGGTTGGAATACCAGTACAAGCATGTTCCGGATTATTTAAATGTTGGAAGCGCGTTTGTGTATAGGCAACAGCTTCTAAAATTCCTTTTGGAACTGCGGGGTATAAAGAATACGCTTTTTTGAATTGTTGAGCGTAAGGATTTTCAATAACTAATTCTTTAGCGCTTGAAATTAAAAATGTGCAGGTAAAAATGAGAAGTAAAAGTTTTTTCATCAGTATTTTTTTGAATGAATAAATTTAAAGAAATAAAGGGCTGCTATTCTGAAATAATGGTAAAATGAGAGGGAAATGTGAGAAAACAGTCCTAAAACGATTTTAGGATTTCCATTTGGAAATTAAGTCGGAAGCTAGTTTGTATGGATTTTTATTTCCGTTCAATAATTGGTCTTCCATTTTCGATAATTCTGCTTTTATAGCGGGGTTATTGTAGAATTTCTCTTTTAATTTATCGGCAATGCTTTGATGAAGCCACTCTTTTAATTGTGAATTCCGTTTTTTTGCGAAATAACCGTTGCTTGTGGTAAGTAATTTATATTCTTCAATAATTCGAATAACATTAGTAATGCCGTCATTTTGTAAAGCTGAACAAGTATCTGCTTTCGGAATCCATCCACTTTCAGTTGGCGGAAATAAATGTAAAGCGTGTGCGTATTCTGAACGAGCACTTTTTGCTTTCTGAACATTTGCTCCATCCGCTTTTGTTATAATAACAGAATCGGCCATTTCCATAATGCCTCTTTTTATTCCTTGCAATTCATCACCGGCACCTGCTAACATCAATAACAAAAAGAAATCTGTCATCTGACTGATAGTAATCTCACTCTGACCAACACCAACAGTTTCTACAATAATAAAATCGTAGCCTGCTGCCTCGCACAATAAAATAGTTTCAAAAGTTTTTTGTGCAACACCACCTAAAGTTCCTGAACTTGGAGAAGGACGGATATAAACTTTAGGATGAACAGATAATTTTTCCATTCTGGTTTTGTCGCCTAAAATACTGCCTTTACTTTTCTGACTACTTGGGTCAATTGCTAAGATGGCAACTTTATGTCCGCTATCAGCTAATTCTAAACCAAAACTTTCAATGAATGTACTTTTTCCAACACCGGGAACACCTGTAATACCTAAACGAAACGATTTTCCTGTTTTTTCTATGACGCCATCAATAACTTTTTCTGCAATTAACTGATGTTCTTCTTTAGTAGATTCAACTAAAGTAATAGCGCGGCTTAATATAGAAATGTCGCCGGCTAAAATGCCTGTAATATAATAATCGGGAGTATTAATAGTTGTATTACTCAAAACGTAAATGTTTAACTGAGATACCTGAGTTTTGTAATTCTTTTAATGAATCAATTCCAATTTGTAAATGATTATTCACGAAACCTTCAGTCACTTTTTTATCACTTTCCTCTGTTTTAACTCCTTCAGGTGTCATGGGCTGATCGCTCACTAATAAAAGAGCTCCTACAGGTATTTCGTTATGAAAGCCTACACTAAATATTGTGGCAGTTTCCATATCAATAGCCATTACACGAATTTTACGTAAGTACTCTTTAAACTCTTCATCATGTTCCCATACGCGACGGTTAGTGGTATAAACTGTACCGGTCCAATAATCGCGGCCGCTTAAACGAATGGTATATGAAATTGCTTTTTGTAAATTAAACGAGGGTAGAGCAGGAACTTCTAAAGGTAAATAATCGTTGCTGGTTCCTTCACCACGAATAGCTGCAATAGGAAGAATTAAATCGCCAATTTGATTTTTCTTTTTTAAACCGCCACACTTACCTAAAAACAAAACAGCTTTAGGTTTAATAGCACTTAACAAATCCATAATAGTTGCTGCCATGGCACTACCCATACTAAAATTAATAATGGTAATGCCATCATGAGTAGCGCTTTGCATAGGTTTATCTAAGCCCTCAACAGGCACCTTGTTTAAATCGGCAAACATTTTTACATAGCCGCCAAAGTTGGTGAGTAAAATATAGGATCCAAAATCTTCTAGCTTTTTGCCGGTGTAACGCGGTAGCCAGTTGTTTACTATTTCTTCTTTCGTCTTCATTAAAATTTCTTATTTTGTATCACTTTATTAAGTAAAGATATTTATAAAATTGGAATCTTCCCTCATATATCCAACATTTAATGTACGTATAAAACACGAGAATAACAAAGCTTATGTTTTTGATGAAATACGTAAGAAATGGATATTATTAACGCCTGAAGAGTGGGTGAGGCAGCATTTAATTAATCATTTGGTAACAGAAAAAAACGTCCCCGCTTCTCTAATATCAGTTGAAAAAGAAATTAACCTTAATAATACCCGTAAACGTTATGATGCGGTGGTTTATAATAAAACTATGAATCCGGTTTTATTAATTGAATGTAAAGCTCCCGATGTTCCTATTACAGAAATAACTTTAGAACAAACCTTACGCTACAATTTAATTTTAGGAGTTAATTATTTATTGATGACAAACGGCTTGAAACAATTTGTAATTCAAGTTGAAAACGGCAAAGCAAAATTAATTAATGACTTACCAAATTATAGCGAACTTATTGCTTAATTATTTTTTTGGTAAGGGATTGTCCTTTCGAACTCACCTTTAAGAAATAAATCCCTTGTTCTAATCCGATTAAAGAAATAGTTTTTTGGGATGTCTCCAGAATTAATTTTTTCCCGGTAATATCATACAAGCTCAATGTTGTTTCTTCATCAGAATTTATCGTTACAAAATCGCTTGTTGGATTTGGATAAACAGAAAAAGAACTCGCAAAACTATTTTCAGCAATTCCAGTTGTAAACATGTTTAATTTATATTTTCTGAAAAAGCGCCAAATCTGAACTGATGCGCTAAAATCCTGATTGGTTATGCCAATGATAGTTGTTGCGCCCGGCCAAGTGTGTGCCCCGCCATTTACTCTGTATAATTCGTTGGTTGCACCTAATGTTCCACCGCTCCATAAAAAATGATCTGCAGTACAACCATCAGTTAAATTAATATTAGGAACCGCACTTGTTGTTGGAACTGCATTTGTATTATTATTTATCCGCCAGAATTTCATTAAAGAGTCAACTGCAATCATTCCTGATCCTCCAACATATGGCACAGTTCCATCAGAAGTACCATGAACATGCATTACAGGTACGGGGCGGCCCGGGTTGCAAGTTGGACTAACAGTAGAAAACATAGTTCCTGTTACGCCTGCAATAGCTGCAATTTTATTACTGAGATTACAAGCTAAGAAATTGCTCATAAAACCACCATTGCTCATGCCGGTTGAATAAATACAATTTGGATCAATGTTGTAGACTGTTTTTAAGCTATCAATTAATTGGGAGATAAATAATAAATCGTTTGCGCCGGAAGGAGAAATTCCTGCGTTCCAATACGGTTGGTTGCTGGCATCTTTTGTGCCTTGCGGGTGAACAATTAAAAATTTAGCTGTATCAGCAATGGGCATAAAATTTCCATAATATTGTTGCGCTATAGCACTCGAAGTATATCCATGCATATTAATTACTAAAGGATAAGCCTGAGAGCCTGTATAGGATAACGGTCGGTATAAACGATAAGTACGATAGATACTTGAGGAGTTAATACTATCTACAACTGTAACGCCTGTTTGTGCGGAAACAAAAAAGCCTGCTAATAATAACAGGCTTAAATATAATTTAGCTTTTTGCATGAAGCTAAGATACGAATTAATTATTCAACATCACCGGCATCACCAACATCAACACATCTTCGCCCGGATTTGATTTTTGTGAAGGAACGATAATTCCTGCTCGGTTAGGAGCGCTCATTTCAATGGTAATTTCATCGCTTTCTAAATTGCTTACCATTTCTACTAAGAATTTAGAATTGAAACCAATTTCCATGTCTTCACCTACATAAGAGCAAACTAAACTCTCGTGTCCTTCATTGGCGAAATCTAAATCTTCCGCAGAAACTACTAAGTGACTACCATTAATTTTTAAACGGATTTGGTGAGTAGCTTTATTGGCGAAAACACTTACACGTTTAATAGCACCAAGGAAAGAAGAACGATCGATAGTTAATTTATTCGGATTTTGTTTTGGAATTACAGCTTCGTAGTTTGGATATTTCCCATCAATTAAACGGCAAACTAAGTTGATGTTTCCAAAAGAAAATAAGGCGTTTGTTTTATTGAATTCAACTTTCACTGCATCGTCAATTCCAGTCAATAATGCTTTTAAAACGTTCAAAGGTTTCTTTGGCATAATGAAAGATGTTGAAGCTCCTGCTTTAGCATCATTACGAATATAACGCACTAATTTGTGAGCATCAGTGGCAACGAAAATTGTATTGGTTTCTGTAAACTGACAAAACACGCCGCTCATAACAGGACGTAAATCATCATTACCTGTTGCGAAAATAGTTTTGTTAATAGCAGAAGCTAAAATATCACTTTTAATTACGATTGAAGATTGTGAATCTAACTTCGGCATTTTCGGATATTCTTCACCGTTATGTCCGGTTAAAGTGTAATCACCGGTTTCTGTTTTTAATTTTGCTGAGAATTTTTTATCGTCGATAATAAAAGAAATGGGTTGCTCTGGTAAACTAGCCAATGCATCTTGTAAAGTTTTTGCAGGAATAGCGATGGAGCCGCCTTTAGTGGCTTCAACTTTTAAACCAGTGGTAATAGTGGTTTCCATATCGCTTGCCGAAATGGTTAACTCATTATTATTTACTTCAAACAAAAAACAATCTAAAATCGGAATAGTATTATTTGTGTTTAATACGCCGCCAACGGCTTTTAAGTGTTTAAGTAATGTGGAGGATGAAACTACAAAATTCATAAGTCAGAGTTTTTCTTTTGTGTAATGCAAAATAGCAGTAGTGCTTTTGCAATACCGCATATTATACTTTAACAAATTTAGGTTTCGCCTTAAAAAACACCCATTATAATGGGTTTAGTTTTGAACTACTTTTTAACAGTAGATTTTGGGAGGAAATAACCATTGGTTTGAAGAATTTTCCCGAACACATAATACTGAACAAGTGCAGTCTCTTTACCGGTGTTGTAACTCATAAAAAAGCGGTCAGGATCATACTTGTATTCAACACCATATTTCTTGTTTATTTCCCAGGTAGAATTTTTACGCACGAAGTTGAATTCCTTCACTTGGTTTTCAGTATTGGTGATGCTTAGTTTAATAAAAGGTACAGCATTTTGTATCGAATCAACTAAGCGTTGATTCACCTTAGTAAGTAGTTTTTCGTAACTAATGTTCTGGAAATAGGCGAGGTACTGTTTCATTCTCACTTCATCAAACGGAAGTGGTGTGCCATTTAGTTTTTGTAATTCAAAATTAGTGGTGCTGTTAAGTTTTATGATAAATGACGAATCGGGCATTTCGCTATGTTCTACTTTTATCATTTTCATTTGGGGTGGAATATAGTTGATAACAACACGTTCTCTCCATTCGTTTTCATGAATTATGTAACGTGAGGACAAATACCCGTTAAAGCCAGGAATACACATTAAAAAGGGCTCTTCGTAATTCTCCATATTATCTAAATTCGTTAATATCATGTAAGTGGCGTCATTTTCCATACTTTCATGCCCAACGTAATATTGCTTTATTAAATCATCGTTATGAAATGCTTGAACTTTAATGGAGCGTCCAATCATTTGTTTAATAACACCTGCCTTAGCATTTTTAGAAACGGTTGATTTTACATCCACCATTTTCATTGTATAGAGCAAAAGGTTAATGGCGTCGGCGCGACAAGGATATTTATTATTTGTAACCCATCCTGTTTTTGTGCGTTCAAGAGTTACAGAATTACCTTCTTTGTCGGCTAGGAAAATTTTTGTGATGGAAGCAGTGTCTTCAATTTTAAAATCCCTTTCTTCTTTAGCAATAGTGCTGCCGCTGGTTTTGTTTTTGAAAATATAATACGATACTGCGCAGAGTATAGTTA
>JAGNIU010000028.1 GCA_018000995.1 Bacteroidia bacterium | reverse complement strand
TTAAATTATTAAGTTACATCAATTATGGTGTTAACTATAATAACGCATTTTGGGATGGCGCAAGAATGACTTACGGTTCTGGCGGCGGTGGCGGCTTTATAGGTTTAGATATTTGTGGACATGAAGTAAGTCATGGTTTAACAGAAAATACTTCTAATTTAGTTTATGCTAATGAGTCAGGAGCGCTAAACGAAAGTTATTCTGATATTTTTGGTAACTCTATTGAATATTATGCAAAGCCACTAACTGCAAGTTGGATATTGGGAGAATCAATTGGAGGAATAAGAAACATGGCCAACCCAAATGCCTTTGGAGATCCTGATACTTATTTAGGAACCAATTGGTATACCGGTACTGCAGATAACGGTGGCGTGCATACTAATAGTGGTGTAAGTAATTATTGGTATTATTTATTAGTAAATGGTGGAACCGGCACAAACGATATTGCAAATTCTTATACTGTTAATGCTTTAGGTTGGACTGCAGCTTCAAGGATTGCTTTCCGCGCTTTAACGGTTTATTATACCCCATCTACAAATTATGCAAACGCAAGAATTTTATCAATTCAAGCGGCAAAAGATTTATACGGTAACTGTAGTAATGAAGTAGTTCAAACAACAAATGCATGGTATGCCGTTGGTGTTGGTCCGGCTTATTCAAATTCTATATCTCCAAATTTTGTGGCTTCAGGAACTTCATTCTGTATGGTACCGGTTAATATTAACTTCAGTAACACAACAGCAAGTGGAATTACTTACCAATGGAATTTTGGTGATGGTTCTGCAGTTTCAACTACTACTAATCCTGTTCACACTTATACTGCAAACGGAACTTATTCAGTAAAATTAAAAGCTACTGGTTGTTTATCAAGTGTTGATTCAATTACAAAAGTATCTTATATAACAATTAATACTCCAGCTAATCCTTCAACTACCGGAGCTACACGTTGTGGAACAGGTACACTTAGTTTAGGAGCTACAGGAACTTCTCAATTGTATTGGTATACAAGTCCAACAGCAACAGGAACCCCTGTCAATATTGGAACAAACTATACAACTCCAAGTTTAACAAACACTACAACTTATTATGTAGTTAATACTTCAACAAACACTCCTGTTTTTGCAGCACCAACAAGTTCGGCTAGCGGAACTGGCGGAAATTATAATACAGCTTCAGCTTATAATACATTTAATGTTATTCAACCTTGTACTTTAAAAACTGTAGTAGCTTATGCAAGTACTGCGGGTAACAGAACTGTTGAGTTAAGAAACTCATCAAATGCAATTATAACAAGCACTGTAATAAACATGGTTGTAGGAGTTAATACTTTAACATTAAACTTTGCTTTACCTGTTGGAACAGGATATCGTTTAGGATTAAATGCAGCATCGGCAGTTAATTTATTCAGAACAAGTGCCGGTGGTCCGGTTTACCCCACAAACATTGGTGGCTTGGTTGACTTTACAGGAACAAGCGCAGCAACTGCAGGTTATTATTATTTCTATTATAACTGGCAATTACAAAAGAATGCCTGTGTTAGTACGCCTATTGCTGTAACGGCAAGTGTAACATCAGGACCAACAGTAACAGTTAACTCATCTACTATTTGTAACGGACAAACCGCTAATTTAATAGCAGGTGGTGCTACTACTTATTCATGGAGTTCAGGACAAACTACTACAAGTGTAGCGGTTACACCAACCAGCACAACTACTTATTCGGTTACAGGATATGTTGGTACTTGCAGCAATACTAGAACTACGAATGTTACTGTAAATCCAAATCCAACTGTAACAGTTAACTCAGCAACTATTTGTAATGGACAATCTACAAACATTACAGCGAGTGGCGCTACAACTTATTCTTGGAGTTCGGGACAAACAACTGCAAGCATTTCAGTTTCACCAACTGGTAATACTACCTATTCAGTTACAGGTTATACAGGAAGTTGTAGTAATACAAGAACAACAAGTGTTGTTGTAAATCCTAATCCAACAGTAACTGTAAATTCACCTAACATTTGTGTTGGTCAAACAGCAACAATTACAGGAAGCGGTGCCAGCACTTATACTTTCAATCCGGGTAATATTACCGGAAACCCAATTGCCGTGAGTCCAACAGTTAATACAACTTACACTGTTATTGGTGCAAATGGATTTAATTGTTCTTCATCAGCGGTTTCAAGTGTTTCGGTAAGTTTATGTACAGGTGTTGAAGAAATTTCAGCATCCACTACTCCTAACGTAATTAGTATTTTCCCGAACCCTGCCGATAATTATATTGAGGTTTATAACACAGTTACTACTGATAAAACAACTATCAATGTATATGACGTAACCGGTAAATTAATTACAACTAAGGTAGCCGACTTCTACAAAGAGTACATCGACATGAGTAAGTTTGCAAAAGGCTTGTACTTTGTTGAAGTTATGAATGGCGAAAAACGCATTTACAAAACCAAGATTATCAAACAATAATAATTTAATATTGCCTTAAGAAGTTTGGCTTAAATCGGCCAAACTTTTTTGTTTAAATAAACGTATAGTTAATAAACCAGAATAAATAAAACATGAACAAAAAACACACTTTCGCCCTTTTAACATTCGGATTATTTTCCGCTCAGTTACTCATTTCCCAAACTAATCAACGATTAGCATCTATCAGTAAAGATTATACTGTGAATGATAAAAATGAAATTGACTTTATCCGATTAGAAAAATCGACTTCGATTTATGAAAACAATACAGAAGCCTTTTTAAATAACACAGTTTTAACTAACGATGTTAAAGTAGAAAAATTTAAATCTGTTTCTGATGAATTAGGGTTTATCCATAGTCGTTATCATTTAAGTTATAATAATATTCCTGTTCACGGTATGCAGCTAATTGCACACGCACAAAACGGAAAATTAGTATCCATAAACGGAGATTTAAACGGCATAAACAAACCTGTGAATACCGTAACTATTTCTGAAGAAAAAGCTTTACAAGCGGCTTTAAAAAAAGTGGGCGCTAAAAAATACAAATGGGAAGATAAAGCAGGAGAATCACATTTAAGAACTGCACTTAACAACCCTTCTTTCTCATATTATCCAAAAGCAGAACTTGTTATTTACAACAAACAAAACTCTAACAAAGCCACTACACAACATTACGCTTATAAATTTGCTATTTATGCCGATGTTCCTTTATATGGTGCGAATGTTATTGTGGATGCTCAAACAGGAGCTGTTTTAACAGAAGAAAACTTAATTCATACAGCCGATGTGCCTGCAACAGGAACTACAAAATTTAGTGGCGTTCAATCTTTCACAGTTGATAATGTTTCTGCAGGTTTATACCGCCTACGTGAAACAGGACGTGGTTTAGGCGTTGAAACTTATGATTTAAACACTGCCACCGCAACCAGTTCAGCTGTTGATTATACTAATACTTCAGTTGCTTGGACAAACACTACAACTATTGATCAAATTGGAACTGATGCTCATTGGGGTGCTGAAATGACTTATGATTATTATCTAAGCGCGCACAGCTTTAACAGTATTAATAATGCAGGATTTAAATTAATCAGTTATTCTGATTATGGAGTTGGTTATAATAACGCATTTTGGAATGGCTCGTATATGACTTATGGTTCAGGTGGTGGCGGTGGATTTGTTGGACTTGATATTTGCGGACATGAAGTAACGCACGGATTAACCAGTATGAATGCCGGATTGATTTATCAAAACGAATCAGGAGCATTAAATGAAAGTTACTCTGATATTTTTGGTGTTTGTATTGAGTGGTTTGCAAAACCATTAACTGCAAATTGGTTAATTGGCGAAACAGTTGGCGCATTCAGAAGTATGTCGAACCCTAATGCCTATGGAAACCCTGATACTTATTTAGGAACAAGTTGGTATACCGGTACAGGTGATAACGGTGGCGTACATACTAATAGCGGCGTTAGTAATTTTTGGTTTTATTTATTGACAACAGGAGGTACTGGTGTGAATGATGTTTTAAGTAGTTACACTGTTACCGGTTTAGGAATGACAGATGCATCACGAATTGCTTTCCGCGCTTTAGTGAACTATTACGGGCCGAATACCAATTACGCTTCAGCAAGAAATTTATCTACACAAGCCGCAATTGATTTATTTGGTGCTTGTTCAAATGAAGTTTATCAAACCAAAATGGCTTGGTACGCTGTAGGTGTTGGTGTTGCACCTTCAGGGACTGCAACTCCTATCCCTAACTTTACCTCTATAGGATCGTCTGCTTGTGCATTACCTTATAATGCTAATTTCTACAATACTACTTATGGTGGCGATGCTTATGTTTGGGATTTTGGTGATGGTTCTGCAATTTCTACAGCTACTAACCCAATCCACTCTTACACTGCAAACGGAACTTATAATGTTAAGTTAAAAGCTTCGTCAACTTGTGCAGCTAGTCCTGATTCAATTACTAAAAATGCTTATATAACTGTTAACTCTCCTCCTACTTCATCAGGAACAGGTGATTCACGTTGTGGAACAGGTACAGTTAATTTAGCAGCAAGCGGAACTGGTTTACAGTATTGGTATACCGCTCCTAGTGCAACAGGGACTCCGGTATATGTTGGAAACAATTTTACCCCAACAGTTACTGGTACAACAAACTATTATGTTGTAAATACATTTACTAATCCTGTCATATTTGGCGGACCAGCCTCAACAACAATTGGTACAGGTGCTAATTTCCCTGCAAATACACCTTACGATTCATTAACCGTTATACAACCTTGTATTTTAAGAACAGTTATGGTAACGGCGGCTTCAACAGGGACAAGAACTATTCAACTTAGAGACAAATTAAATGCAGTAGTACAAAGTACCGTTATAAATATTCCTGCCGGTGTTAGTACCATTACACTTAATTTTAATTTAACTCCCGGTTATGGTTACCGTTTAGGTTTAGGTTCAGGTATTGGAGCATTATACAGAAATAATGGTGGTGTTTCTTATCCTTATAATATTGGTGGTATGTTAAATATTACAGGAAGTAGTCAAGGACCAAATTATTTCTTTTTCTTCTATAATTGGGAAGTAGATCCGGGAAATTGTGCTTCAGCACCGGTACCTGTTACTGCTACTGTTATTCCTGGTTCTGCACTTACAGTTAATTCATCTACAATTTGTAGCGGACAAAACACAAACTTAATTGCAACTGGAGCTACTTCTTATACTTGGGATACAGGAGCAACTACTTCGTCAATTACAGTTAGTCCGAGTGTAACAACATCGTATACTGTATCAACGGCGACAGCTTCTTGTGGTACCATATCACAAATAACAACTGTTTCGGTTAATCCTACTCCGGTTGTTACAATGACAACCACAACTGTTAACTCTTGTCTTAGTGATAGTTTAATTGTATTAACAGGTTCACCATCGGGTGGAATTTTTACAGGAACAGGTGTATCAGGAAATAATTTCAACCCTGCTATTGGAGTAGGAACTTATACTGTATTGTATAATTATACAGATCCAATTGGTGGTTGTTCTGCCTTTGCTGCAAAAACTATTACTGTTGGGGCTTGTGTTGGAATTAATGAATTAAATAATTCGGCATACTTTAAAATTTATCCAAATCCGGCTAGTGATTTTATTACGTTGACTACCGAAAAAGAAAGTGATATTTTATTTAAAGTTTATGATGCAACAGGTAAAACATTAATCACAAAACAATTAATCGGCAAAACAAATCGTATTGATATAAATACATTAGCAAAGGGGATTTATTTTATTGAAGCACAAGACGCTTCTAAAAACACTTACCGTCAGAAAATTGTTAAACAATAATACAAATCTCATTATTAAAAGGCTTCCAAATAGGAGGCCTTTTTTTATGTCTCTAATCCCAATTAAAACCGTAACTTCGCCTTCCATTAAAATACGACTTGATTTCACAACTTATCATAGGCACACTTACCATTAGCATTTTACATGCTTTAATTCCGAGTCATTGGATACCTATTTTGGCTTTCGAAAAAAAATTTAGTTGGACCAGGGAGCAAACACTTCGTATTACAATTATCTCGGCTTTGGCGCATGCATTAAGCACTGTTTTGTTAGGTATTGCAATTGGTTTATTAAGTTTTAAAGTGAGTAAAGAATATGAATATATTACTACAATAATATCTTCTGCTATTTTAATTGTGTTAGGATTGGTTTTTATTATCCGTCACCACAAACACAACCACTTTCATTTACATAACGAAGGTGAATTACAACAATTAAGTTCAAAAAAAATTATTACTGTTTTAGTAATGGGAATGTTTTTATCTCCTTGCCTGGAAATTGAAGGGTATTTTATTTTAGCGGGAACAGCAGGGGTAAAATATATTTTTCTGGTGAGTTTAATTTATATTATTATTTCTGTTGCAGGAATTGTACTTTGGTTGTCATTTGCAAAGCAATTACTCAAAAAAATAAACGCTCATAAAATTGAGCATAATGCAGGATTGATTTCAGGAGTGGTTCTTATTCTAACAGGAATTCTCAATTATTTCGTTCACTAAAAGATTCCTGCTAAGGCGCAAAAAAAAACGGGCTCCGGAACAAACCGAAACCCGATAAAATTAATAACCAATAAAGAGTTAAGATACCTTCAAAGTCCAACGGAATTTATCATCCGTTCTTCCTTTTCTTATATCGCGTAAAGCTTGGTCTACTTTAGGAGAGAATTTACGTTGATCAATTGGAGGCAATTCATAATCCTTACCTTCATATCCAATAGTTACAATTTGTGCAATAGTAGCGGCAGTACCAACTCCAAAAGCTTCCTGTAATTTTCCGTTTTTATGAGCATCAAAAATTTCCTTAATAGAAACTTTACGTTCTTCCACCAACATTCCCCAATCGCGCGCTAATTGAATAACGCTATCTCTGGTTACACCGGCAAGAATGGTATCGCTTGTAGCAGGTGTAATTAAAATATTATCCATCACAAACATTAAATTCATTGTTCCTGATTCTTCAACATAAGAATGTGTTTTCGCATCCGTCCAAATCACTTGTTGATACCCTTTTTGTTGTGCTAATTTAGTTGGGAATAAACTTCTTCCGTAATTTCCGGCGCATTTAGTAAAACCTACTCCACCTTCAACAGCACGGAAATAATTAGTTTCTACCATTACTCGAATAGGCTCTGAATAATATTTACCGGCAGGGCAAGTAATAATTACAAATTTGTAAGTATCACTGGCTTTAACACCAATCGCTTCATCAGTTGCAATCATAAACGGACGAATATATAAGCTTCCCGTTTCTGAACTTGGCACCCAATCTTTATCTAATTTCAATAATTCCATTAAGCCGCCCATAAATAATTCTTCCGGCATTTCAGGCATTGCCATCCTTGCTGCTGAAATATTTAAACGCTTAAAATTATCTAGTGGTCTGAACAAAGAAACTTCTCCTTTTTCATTTTTATAGGCTTTCATACCTTCAAAAATAGCCTGACCGTAATGTAAAGCTGAGAGTGCTAAACTCATTGGTACATCTCTATAAGGAGAGATAGAACCTGATTGCCATTTACCATCGGCGTATTCTGCAACAAACATGTGGTCAGAAAAAACTTTCCCGAAAGGAACGTTATTTACATCTTGTTCGCCTACTCTGCTTTTAGCAGTTTTTTCAATTTTAATATCTAAAGTACCTGTCATAATTCGCTTGTGTTTGTTACTTCCAAATAACAACTTTTATTTTAATTAAGCAAATATTTTTAAGTTAAGAAATTGGCTGAAATAGCCTAAAACAGAGGGTGTCAGGGCATTATCAACCCTTTTTCTTTTCATTTAGCCTTTTCATTTCTCTGCTGATATAGCTTTCGTTAGGCATTATTGAATTCTGAATTTTTTTGGCATACGTAATGCTATCTGTAATCTCTTTGTTCTTTTCTTCAATAATTAATTTTTGCTTTTTAGTAAGTTTAAATCTTGAATAAATTAAACTCAACGCCACAATAGTTAACAATAGAATAAATACCAGAAAATAAGTTTGTGTATTTTTTGCTGATATTTTCAAATCTTTTAATTTAATTTCTTCAACTGATTTTATACTATCTGCCAAATGAATTTTACTAAATTCATATTGCATTTCCATTTTTGTAATACTGCTTATTTTCTCCCTACTATTAGCCGAGTCGCTGGCTATTGAGTAAAGTTTAAAATATTTTAATTCATTCTTATAATCCTTCTTTTCATGGTAAATTCTATTCAAGTTATTATAACAACTTATTAAATGTCTGGAATAGGAATTGGTGTCTATAAACGATAATGCTTTTGTGGTATATTCTAAAGCTTGAGGTAATTTTTTCAGTACAAGGTAAAGACCTCCAATATTTAGATGAGCATCTGCTTTATCTAACAAAGTGCCATAAGAGTTCTTTATACGTAATGCCTTAAAATAATACACCATAGAACTATCATAATTCTTTTGTTCATTAAATATTTGTGCGTAATTATTATATATATAGGAAATACTTAAACTGTCTTTAGTTTTAAGCCAAACGTTTAAAGCCAAATTGAAATAAGTTTTACCATACACAAAATCATCCATCGAGCAATATAAACTACCCATATTATTATAGAGGTTCGCTAACTTACCTTCTTTATTACTCTTTGGATCGGTAATTTTTTTACAATAACTAATGGCCGTTTTATAATACATTAAAGCTTTATCATAATCCAACATATAGAAATAGGTATTACCTAAATTTGTATAAGCATTGCAAACCCCTGAATAATAGTTCAGTTCTTCCCATAATTTTATTGATTTCCTAAAGGACTCAATAGAACTAAAACTATTACCGGTTCCAAGAAAAAAATTTCCTTTCGACATCCAGACAATAGCTTCAAATTTTTTATCTTTAATGGCTTGTACCTTATGTAAAAGAGTGTCCAGATAATAAAATTCAGGTTTAAAATTCTTTATATTTCCGAAACTATCGGTAATAGCTAAATGGCGATCCTGCATCTTATTAAACTCCTTTAATCTGATTACAGAGGTAGCCAATGCATCAATCTTACTTGACTGAGGAAATAGGTTTAAAATACTTAAGAGTAAGTATATTGTGAAATATGTACGGGCTTTAATCAAATTAATCTCAAACAATTAGCCTTCTAATATAGCTATTTTTATTAGTTTTTAACATTGGTAATTTTAAGGGCCAATAGTGTTAAATTTAAGCTATGGATAACAATGAAATCATTAAGGAAGCAACTTTTAATCCTAAAGTAAAAACTTACATTTTTTTAATCATATTGTTTTATATGATTATTACCGTTTTTGGTATTGTTCTTATACCATTTTGGATATTTGGGTTAGGACAATGGCTTAGTAATAAATTTTTCCTTACACTTAAATGTCAGTTAACCGAAAAACAATTAAAATTCTCAAAAGGCTTAATATTACACATCGAAAAAACAATTCCCTTAGAGAACATACAAGACCTTTCATTTATAGGAGGCCCGGTTTTACGTTGGTTTGGATTAACGTTAATTAGAGTTGAAACTGCAGGTGGAGGTGGACAACATGGTACAAATATGATGAGTATTCCTGGTATCAATGATGCAGAAGAATTTAAAACTTTAATCTTAAATCAACGCGAAAAGGTTATAAAAGAAAAATCTCAGGGTTACTCCTCAGCTCCTTCAACAACATCAACCAACAGCGACAAAATTTTATTAGAGATAAAAAACGAACTTTCAGAAATAAAAATTATTCTCAAATCAAAATAACAAAATTCAACATTCATCATTCAAAATTTATAATTCCATAAAATGTTCTTAATATTCGATACCGAAACTACAGGCTTACCAAAAAATTATAATGCCCCACTTACTGATTTCGACAATTGGCCGAGAATGGTGCAGGTGGCTTGGCAATTGCATGATGAGAAAGGGAATTTACTTCAAAATAACTCTATCATTATAAAACCGGAGGGCTACACTATTCCTTTCGCTACTATACAAATTCACGGGATTACTAATGAACGCGCTAATGAAGAAGGACAACTTCTTCAAAATACTTTACAGGAATTTACTGATGCAGTTAATAAAGCTCAGTATGTTTGCGGACATAACGTTGAATTTGATTTAAACATTGTCGGCGCTGAATTTTTACGTTGTGGCTTGCCAAATATTTTAGAAGGTAAACCTTTTATTGATACTAAGAACGATCAAACAACTGAATATTGTGCTCTTCCCGGTGGACGAGGCGGAAAATATAAATGGCCTACTCTAACCGAATTACATCAGAAATTATTTAACAAAGGTTTTGATGAAGCTCATAATGCGGCGTTCGACGTAGATGCAACTACAAAAGTATTTTTCGAAATTATTAAAAGAGGCATTACAAAAGTAAAAGAAGTTGCCGCTGATGTTTTACCAACTATCAATTACGTAGCTCCTGATTTTACTGAATTAATTAAACACGAAAATTATTGGAGAGAACGTAAAGCTAAAGAAGCAAAAGAAAAAGAAGATGCTGCAAAAGCTACAACAGTTGAAACAACAACTACTACAACAGATGTAGATATAAAATTCAGTCACCTTCACAATCACACACAGTTTTCAGTTCTTCAATCTACAAGTGATGTTGCGTCTCTGGTAAATAAAGCCATCGAATTTAAAAGTCCGGGTGTTGCTTTAACCGATCATGGCAATATGTACGGCGCATTTTTATTCTGGAAAGAAATTGACAGTCAGAATAAAAAAATAAAAGAACACAATGCTGCTATTGATAAGGGCGAAGTTATTGGCGAAAAGAAAACAGAATTAAAATGTATTATTGGTTGTGAAGTCAATATTTGTGCCGATCATAAAGACAAAACCAAAAAAGATAACGGATATACTCAAGTATTAATCGCGAAGAACCGTAAAGGATATGAAAATCTTTGTCGTATTAGTTCTATCGGTTTAATTGATGGCGCATATTACGTGCCCCGGATTGATAAAGATATTTTAGTAAAATATAAAGAAGGATTAATTGCAACTACGGGTTCATTAAGTTCTGAGGTGCCGAGCAGTATTATTAATTTGGGTGAGGAACAAGGTGAACAAGCTTTCCTGTGGTATAAAGAACAATTTGGTGAAGATTTTTATGTTGAGATAAACCGACAATTTAAAACGCAAGACGAAGAATATGCGAACGGACTCTTACTAGCTCTTGCCAAAAAACATAACGTTCCCTACTTCGCTGCTAACAGCAATTATTATATTGATAAAAAAGGTTCTAAGTCGCACGATATTTTATTATGCGTAAAGGATAACGAGAAATTAGAAACACCAAAAGGTAAAGGTCGCGGTTTTAGATATGGCATGCCGAACGAGGAATTTTATTTTAAATCTCCTGCTGAAATGGCGGTTTTATTTCAAGATATTCCGGAGGCACTTACTAACACGAATTTAATTGTAGATAAAATAGAACAGTTTAAATTAGGAAGAGAAGTTCTCTTACCAAAATTTGAAATCGCGCAAGATTTTATCGATAGTAAATCCGACGAGATTGAGGCTTCGTATTTACGTATTGTGGCTTCAAAGGAAAAGGAATGGACGGATAAAAAATATAGTGAAGTTGTTATTGAAGATTTAAAAAAAGAAATGCGCATCATTGCAGAGCAGTTCGTTTACATGACTGAACTCACTTACATTGGTGCCGCAAAACGTTATCCTGATTTAACCAAAGAAATAAAAGACAGAATTGATTTTGAGTTAGCGACTATTGAAAGAATGGGTTATCCCGGTTACTTTTTAATTGTTGCCGATTTTATTAGTGAAGCAAGACGATTAGGTGTTTCGGTTGGTCCGGGACGTGGTTCTGCAGCCGGTTCAGCGATTGCTTATTGTTTAGGAATTACAAATGTTGACCCGATTAAGTTCGATCTCCTCTTTGAGCGTTTCTTAAATCCGGATCGTATTAGTATGCCCGATATAGATATTGACTTTGATGATGAAGGTCGCGGCGCTGTAATAGATTATGTAATTAAAAAATATGGCTCAACTCAGGTTGCGCAAATTATCACTTACGGTACAATGGGTGGAAAATCCGCTATTAAGGATACTGCTCGTGTATTAGATCTTCCTTTAGATGATGCGAATCGTTTAACCAAAATGTTTCCTGATAGTTTAGATGCGAAATTACGTGCCTTATTAAAACCGGGAGGAATTGATTTAAAATATTTAGGAAAGATTGAAGGAAAACGAGATGTAATTGATCAATCGCATGCTTTCAGAAAATTAGCTGAGGAAAAAACACCTGAAGCTGATGTTTTAAAACAAGCATACGAATTAGAAGGTTGTTTACGCAATACAGGAATTCACGCCTGTGGTGTAATTATTACACCGGGAGAAATGGTAAAATACGTTCCTGTTACAAAAGGAAAAGAAAGCGATATGTTGGTAACCCAATTTGATAACTCTGTTGCAGAAAGCGCAGGTTTATTAAAAATGGACTTCCTCGGATTACGCACACTCACCATTATAAAAGATGCAGTTACCTTAATTAAAAAAACACGTGATGTAGAAATTGATATAGATGCCATTTCGTTGGAAGATGAAAAAACCTATCAACTTTTTCAACGCGGCGAAACAAACGGTATTTTCCAATATGAAAGTGCCGGAATGCAAAAAGCTTTAAAAGAATTGAAACCCGATAGCTTCACCGATTTAATTGCGATGAACGCTTTATATCGTCCGGGACCATTAGCTTACATTCCCAATTACATTGCGCGTAAACACGGTCGTGAAAAAATTACTTACGATTTAGAAGGAATGGATGAATTTCTTCAGGAAACTTATGGTATTACAGTTTACCAAGAGCAAGTAATGCGTTTGAGTCAGAAGCTAGCCAACTTTACAAAAGGTGATGCTGACGTATTGCGTAAAGCAATGGGAAAAAAGGATAAGAAAACCCTTGATAAACTAAAGCCATTATTTGTTGAGAATGCTACAAAGAACGGACATGATGCAAAAGTTTTAGAAAAAGTTTGGAAAGATTGGGAAGCATTTGCAAGTTACGCCTTCAATAAATCTCACTCTACTTGTTATGCTTACGTTGCTTTTCAAACAGCCTATTTAAAAGCCCACTACCCTGCTGAGTACATGGCTTCCATTTTGAATCACACTGGAAGTATAGAATCGATTGCATTCTTCATGGAAGAATGTAAACGTATGGGCATTAAAGTGCTTGGTCCGGATATTAACGAAGGATTTGGAAAGTTTAGTGTAATGCCAAATGGAGATATCCGTTTTGGAATGGCCAGTATAAAAGGTGTTGGAGAGAATGTGGTGACAGCTTTAGTGGAAGAAAGAAAAGCAAACGGAAAATTCACCAGTGTATTTGATTTCGCATCTCGATTAGATAGTAAAGCCATCAATAAAAAATCAATTGAAGGTTTAGCGTTAAGCGGTGCAATGGATAGTTTTGAAGGTGTTCACCGTGCTATGTTTTTTAAATTAGAAACAGATGGTTCTACACTAACCGACCGTATGATAAAATACGGTAATCAAAAAAATAATGGTACCGATACGTCGCAAGCCAGTTTATTTGGTGGTGAAGATGAAATTGAAGTTTCTGAACCACAATTACCAAAAGTAGAACCGTGGAATTCATTAGAACAATTAGCGAGAGAAAAAGAAGTGGTTGGATTCTTTATTTCCGGTCACCCACTCGACCCATACAAATTAGAAATTGAACATTTATGTAAAACTAATTGTGCTTTATTAAAAGCGGGATTAGAACCTTATAAAAATAAAGACGTAACCATTGCCGGAATTGTAGTGAACACTGAGAACCGTACTTCAAAAACAGGAAATCAGTTTGGTAAAATTGTAATTGAAGATTATCATGGTGCTTTAGATATCATGTTATTTGGGAAAGATTTTGTGGAGTATCAGAAATTCATGGTACCGCAATTATTTATTTTCGTTAAAGGGAGAGTTCAGGAACGTTATAACCAACCCGGTAGTTTAGAGTTTAAAGTTCAGAAGATTGAATTATTAGATGAGATAAAACAAAAAGCCTTCAGTAATTTAAAAGTGAAGGTTGAGTTAAGTAAACTGACAGATGAGCTTATCACAAATCTCGAAAATTTATTCAAGCAATTTAATGGTAAGAGTAATGTTGAGTTTTTTGTTGAAGACCCAAGCGAGAATATCTCCATAAAACTTCACTCAAAAGGATATAAGGTGGCCATTAGTAATGATTTGTTGTTTGAATTGGATAGATTGGGTGCCGTTACCACTGAATTGAACTAAAACCTTAGTATAAAACAAGTAATTTACGTCTTTATTCCTTTTTTTGGTTTTTACATAGCCGTTTATTATATTTGATAAGCATAAATTTATACATCATGAAATCGAAAATCAGTTTAGTTATTACCTTAATGTTTGTTGTATTCGCAACAACTCAATGTAAAAAGAAAGCAGCCGAAGAACCTCATGAACATGATGAGCCTACACCTACCGGAATAAACACAGTTGCTGAAATTATTACTGCAAATGGTTCGGCGGTTAATACCGTAACAGTGGATGCTACTTTTGCATCTACTATTAATGTTAACGGAACAATTATTGAAATACCTGCTAATGCATTTGTAAATGCTACTACAAGTGGTACAATTGGTGGCGTTGTTAGTTTATCAGTAAGAACTATTTTAACAAAAAGTCAGATTATTTTTTCTGGTGCCGGTGCTAATTCTTCAAGCAGTAGATTAGTTTCAACTAAAGGTTGTGTTAAAGCAACTGCATCTCAAAATACCCAATCATTACGTTTAAGTGGCGGTGGCAATTTTTTTATAAATATTCCTGATCCTTCATCTGCAACACCTCCTCCCAATAAAAAATATTACGCACCAAAAGTTACTGCAACAGATTCAACAGCTATTTGGGCATTAGGAACTGATGTAGCTGATATTACTCAAAGAACTTTTACTTCCAGCCCAACAGTTTATCACCATGCAGCCTTAGATTCTTTAAAATGGTTAAACGTTGGTGTACAATTTGATTCTGTTCCTGCAACAAAAGTTCCGGTAACTGTAAATATTGATGGTACTAAGTTTACAAAAGCTAATACCATGGTATTTATTTCATTTAACAATAGCTTAACAGTTGGAGCTTTATTTGAAATCAGTAATGGCGTTTTCCGTATCTCTAACATGCCGCAAGGAAAAGGTGTTCATATAGTAGGCATTTCGGTAATAAACGGACAATATTACGCAGCTACTCTATCAACAACCATTTCTTCAACACCAATAAACTTAACAATGAATCCTGTTAGCCAAACCACAATGAAAAACATGGTGGCTGCATTACCTTAAATACTAAATCTTATTTAAAAAAGGCTGCCTTAACGGGTGGCCTTTTTTATTGTATTTAAGTTGGATTTTCATTAGATTTGTTAATCAAACAAAAGCACTAAAACATATATACCATGAAATCAAAACTAAGTTTATTAATGGCAGTTATTCTTATTGCCTTTGCAAGCACTCAATGTAGAAAGAAAACAACAGAAGAGCCTGCTGCAGAAGAACCGGCACCAACAGGTCCGGCTACAACTTTTACTGCAATTTCTCAGGTATTAGCTTCTCTTGGTTCGCAAAACCAAACATTTACAGTGAGCGCCGCTTCCGCAAGTACTTTAAATGTGAATGGCGTATTAGTTGAAATTCCTGCGAATGCTTTTATTGATCCTTCAACTAGTTTACCTGCAACGGGAAATGTAACTGTTACAGCAAAAACCATTTTAACTAAGTCACAAATTATTTTTTCAGGTGCAGCTGCTAATTCAACAAGTAGCCGATTAATTAGTACTAAAGGTTGTGTTAAAGTTACTGCTTCTCAAAACACCCAATCTTTACGTGTTGGCAGTGGCGGAACTGTCACGGTAAATATTCCGGATCCTTCTGGTAGTGTTCCAATGAAAAAATATTATGCTCCAAAAATTACTGCAACCGACTCAACCATTGTTTGGGATTTAGGTTATGATATGAATGACATTCCAATGGGAACAATCGGCTCAGTAAATCACCACAGAGCTGCTCTTGATTCTTTAAAATGGTTAAATGTTGGAGTTATGTGGGATTCATTAACTTCTAATAAAAGCGCAATTATTTTAAACACTGATACCATCTTTAACAATACGAATAGTGTTTTCTACTTATCCCTTAATGGAAGTTTAACAGTTGGGTCTTTCTATCAATTACTACCCGGTAAATTCCGTATTGCTAACATTCCTAATGGAAGAGGTGTACATGTTATTGGTTTTGGTGTAAAAAACGGACAGTACTATTCAGGTATCATGTCTCTCTTAACAACTGCAGCCGCAGTCAATTTAACCATGACGGCCAAACCACTTAGTCAGATACAAGCGGAGATAGCTGCCATACCATAATATTAATAAACTTTAATACAAAGGCTGCTTTCATATGGCAGCCTTTTTTGTTATTTTTAGCCTTATGTTTAATGCAAAAGCTATATCTCCTGCCCTTCTTTTTCTTTGGCTGCTTTTGGTATTAAACAGCTGCTCCGAAAAAACAGATACTAAGGAAAGAGAAAAATCAAATGACCAATTAAGTTTATCGGCAGATATAAAAGAATTAATTAGCGACACTACTTCTGTTAATCCTTTAATTGATAGTTTAAAAACAGAATTTCAATATGCCGATAGTAAAAACCAGATTATCATTTTAGGAGAATTGGCCGAGAACTGGCGACCATTTACTTATTACCTGGCTACTGAAGAATTAAATCAAAGTAAAAAAAATAATTATAAAGTTGGTGAAGGCGATGCGCTTTGTAAATTAGGAATTTATTATGTACGAAATTTTAGTTTCGACTCAGCTAATTATTATTTAGATCAGGCTGAATCCTTAGGTAAAATAAATAATTTCAACGATATCATAGCACAATCAAAATCATGGAACGCAGAAGTTTTGCGGAATAGCGGAGAAATTGATAAATGCTTAGAATTACAAAATGAAGCCATTAGTTTCGCTACTAAAGCAAACGATAAAAAACGTTTGGCATTTTGTAATATTTCGAAAGGAGAAGCTTATCGGATACAAGGTGAATTTAATAAGGCCATCGACTGTTATAGTCAATCTATTGCATTTGCCACACCAATTAATGATTTAAATAAAATTACTGTTTGTTATAATAGTTTAGGCGATGTGTATCGTGTGCAGAACAATTATCCAAAAGCGCTTGAATTTTTTAACCGTGGGCTTGCCATCGCCAAGAAAAACAAGAACCAAAATCAGATTGCCTTTTGCTTAAGTTGTATTGGCGATATTTATAGTACTCAAAATGATTACACAAAAGCACTTTCACAATATGAAGAAGCCGGTAAAATTGCCCGCGAAATGGGTTTAAAATTACAAGAATGTCAAAGTTTAAGCAGCATTGCCATGACCTATTATCTACTCGACAAAAACGAGGATGCTCTTTATAATTTTGATAAAACCATTAAGTTGGCCGAAGAAATTGGGAATAAAGATAAAATGGCTTTCGCTTATTCTATTATGGGCGATATCTATTCGAAAAGTAACCGACCCGAAAAAGCATTTGAGTGTTATAATAAAACCATTACCATTGCCACCGAAACCGGAAATAAAAGTCAGCTTGCTAATACTTACAATCAGCTTGGCGATTGTTATTTTAGTTTAAAGCGTTATTCAGAAGCTAAACAAGTTGCTGAAAAAGGATTAATTTATGCAAGAGAAACTCAAACTCCTGAAGGAATAAAAACATCCGCCAATATTTTAGCCAATGTTTACGAGACTCAAAATAATGCATCGCAAGCCCTTAAAATGCTACGCTTGTTTATTACAATGAAGGATTCAACAAGAAATGAAGAGAACGTAAAAAAATTAGCGGCTATCGAATACCAAGCCAAAGAACAAGGTTTAAAAGCTGAACAAATTGCCCGCGAAGAAACTTATAAAGCACAGCAAGCCCAAAAGGAAGAAGAATTAAAACGTCAGAAAACAATTCGTTATGCTTTTACTATCGGATTTGGTTTAGTGTTGATATTAGTAGTTGTTGTATTCCGAAATTTACAACAGAACAAAAAGAAGAACAGAATTATCACGGCTCAGAAAAAAGAAGTGGAACATCAGAAAGAATTGGTGGATGAAAAAAATAAGGAGATTACCGATAGTATTACCTACGCTAAACGTTTACAGGAAGCCATTTTACCTCCTATTAAATTAGTGCAGGAAGTGTTTCCGGAGAGTTTTATTTTATACATCCCAAAAGATATTATAGCCGGTGATTTTTATTGGATGGAAAATTCCGGTGATTTTACATTCTTTGCAGCGGCAGATTCAACGGGTCATGGTGTTCCGGGGGCAATGGTTTCAGTAGTTTGTTCTAATGCTTTAAACCGTGCTATTAAAGAGTTTAAATTAACTGAACCAGGTTTAGTTTTAGATAAAGCCCGCGAATTGGTTTTAGAAACATTTGCAAAAAGTGAAGGTGATGTAAAAGACGGTATGGATATTTCGTTGCTGTGCATTAACCGGAAAACGAAAAGTATTACTTGGGCTGGCGCTAATAATCCATTATGGTATATTTCACCCGATAACACAAATGAATTAGCTGAGATTAAAGCTAATAAACAACCAATTGGTAAAGTAGATAATCCTCTCCCCTTCACCACTCATTCTATACCATACGAACCCGGAAAAATTATTTACTTAATTACCGATGGTTACGCCGATCAATTTGGTGGTGACAAAGGAAAAAAATTCAAATACAAACAATTGGAAGATTTGATTCTAGCTAATCAAACCAAAACTTTGGCTGAACAAAAAATGATTTTAGAAACTACTTTTAACGATTGGAAAAAATCGTATGAGCAAGTAGATGATGTAACTTTATTGGGCGTAAAAATTTAAGGTGAAAAAAGTAGTAATCTGGATATTATCCCTCCTTACCTTAGTCTCTGTAATTGTTTGCTGGGCCAATTATAAAATTAACTCGTTTAGCGAACAATATATTTACAATTCAACAGATTCTATTCCCGAATGCAGAACCGCCATTTTATTAGGCACTAGTAAATTTATGCGTAGCGGGACTAAAAATTACTTCTTCTATAATCGTATTAAAGCAGCTGAAACTTTATTTAAGTCAGGCAAAGTACAATTTGTAATTATTAGTGGCGATAACAGCTTAAGTTATTACAACGAGCCCGCCGATATGAGAAAGGAATTAATGAAGGCTGGCGTTCCCGATTCATGTATATTTCTTGATCATGCAGGCTTCCGAACTTTTGATTCGATGATAAGGGCTAAAGAGGTATTCGGACAAACTAAATTTATTGTCGTATCACAAGAGTTTCATAACGAACGCGCTATCTTTATCGCCCGTAAATACGGAATAGAGGCTTATGGCTACAATGCCGAAGATGTAAGTGCCGCAAGCGGATTTAAAACCAAATTCCGTGAACTGTTTGCCAGAGTAAAAGTGTTTATAGATGTGTACTCTAATAAACAGCCTAAGTTTTTGGGCGATAAAATTATTATTCAGTAAGTACTTGATTTGTATTACTTATCATCACCTATCTCAACAAACACTTCCTCTTTAATTCAATCTAATGTTTAAACATTCAATAGTTTAAAACTGTAGTTTTAATAAAAGTAGTTCTCGCTATTCCTTAATACATTTGATAAACCCTTAAACCTTAAATTATGCATATTAATTTTATCGCAGTTTTCTTAGCCGCACTTGTACCAATGGTGGTCGGCTTTATTTGGTATAACCCAAAAGTATTAGGAACAGCTTGGATGTCGGTAACCGGCATGACAGAAGAAAAAGCAAAACAATCTAACATGGCAGTTGTGTTTAGTGTTTCGTTTGTAATGGCATTGATGCTTGCATTTGTTATGCAGTCGATGGTAATTCACCAATTTAGTGTTGCCGGTTTGTTTTATAAATTGCCGATAGATGATGCTTCGACTCCTGAAGGCGCATTGTACAAACAAGTAATGGATTTATTAGGTGGTAGCTGGCGTACATTTAAACATGGTGCATTACATGGTTTTATTGGCGGCTTATTTATTGCGCTTCCTATTTTATGTACCAATGCTTTATTTGAACAAAAAGGTTGGAAATACATTTGGATTAATGCAGGTTACTGGATTCTTACTATGACTTTAATGGGTGGAATTATTTCCGCAATGCCTTAATATTTTTTAATGAACCGTTACTCAGTTTTTTTAAAGTACTTTTTAATTTTAGGAATGCAGGGAGTTGTTTTAACTTCCTGCATTTTTCCTTTACGTTCGTTCGATAAAGCACGAAAACCTAAAGCTCCCGATTATTCCAAAACAGAAACCTGGGCCGCCCTACCCGATAAAAAAGATGAAGCCGATTTAACAATTCCAAATACACCAATTGTTGATTTACAAAACGAAGCTAAAGCGGATGTGTTTTTTATTCACCCCACCACTTACCGAATTGGTTTTACCTGGAACGGTGTTTTAAAACGTAAACGCGTTAATAAACGTACCAATAACTTATCTATGCGTTATCAAGCCAGTGTTTTTAATGGCTCTTGTAAAGTTTATGCGCCACGTTACCGACAAGCTTCTTTGGTGACTTATATCGAGAAAAAAGGAAACGCACCAAAAGTTTTCGCTTTTGCTTATCAGGATATTAAACAAGCATTTCTTTATTACATTAAAAATTATAATAATGGTCGCCCGTTTATTATTGCCTCGCATAGTCAGGGTACCGACCATGCCGTACGTTTAATAAATGAATTCATTAAAAACGATTCTGTTCTCTATAAACAATTTATTACGGCCTATTTAATAGGACGACCTCTAACCAAAGAAAGTGTTAGGGCAATTCCACAATGCAAAGTTGAAGAAGATTGTAGTTGTTTTGTGACCTGGAATGCTGTGCCTTGGGGCGAACAATTATTATTCCGACAAGATGAAGGTGTTTTAGTTTGTAATAATCCTCTTACCTGGAAAATGGATACAACTTATGCCCCGCGCGAATTAAACAAGGGAAGTTTACCTTTAAATTATAAAATGATTGATATGAATTTAGCAGATGCTAAAATATCAGATAAAGGTTTATTATGGGTGCACCGTCCTAAAAACAAAACCAATAGAGATTACATGTACATCACCTCCGAAAGTTTCCATGTTGTCGAATACAGTTTATTCTATATCAATATCCGGGAAAACGTGAAACAAAGGGTTGACGGTTATTTTGTGAAGAAAAAACCTTAATTCCAATCCTCTGAAAATCACGGTCTGCGGGGCTTACAACTCTTTTTTATAAACTCCTATTAATTGTGTATTTTTAGAGGGAAATGCATCATTTTAACGTAAGGGTATACGGTATTTTAATCAACAAAGGAAACGTTCTTGTATCTGATGAATACATCAAGGGAAAATACATTACAAAATTTCCAGGTGGTGGATTAGAATTTGGTGAAGGCACTATGGATTGCGTGATTCGTGAATTTAAGGAAGAGTTGGATTTGAATATTGAAGTGCTAAATCATTTCTATACAACCGATTTTTTTGTCACATCAGCATTTAATGCCAATAGTCAGGTAATAAGCATTTATTATTTAGTAAGTGCCCTCGACCCTTTAAACTTTAAAATCAGCGAAAAGGAATTCGATTTTGAGGAAAAAGAAGGGGCACAATCGTTTAGATGGATAGCATTAGATGAAATTAAAGAAAGTAACTTTACATTTGTAATAGATAAAAAAATTGCAGAACTCTTAACTGAAACCAAATTATGATCCAACGCGTACAAACTTTGTTCTTATTAGCCATTACCGGCTCTTCTTCACTTCTACTTTTTAAACCATTTTTAATTGTTAAGGATGGTGGGAACACCAACTTATTATCACTAATGCCCGGCTGTTTAATAGATTTAGTTAAACCTGCTGTTTACGCACCTGTGGCCTTAAATTTTATTATTCTGGCTCTTTCGCTTTACGTGATTTTTAAATTTAAGAACCGCCGTAAACAAATTAAATTTTGTCAAATTATTTTAGCCTTATCTGCCCTTCTCATCGGCAGTATGTTTGCATTTGATTTTTTAAATTCTGAAAATGCTAACGCCACGGTTGAATATACCAAATACGCTTTTATTCCCGCAGTAAATATTGTTATGGCTTTTATGGCCCGTTGGTATATTAAAAAAGACGACAAGTTGGTGCGTAGTGCCGATAGAATCAGATAATGAAACTAAAAATTTACATAACTTTTTTAATTGTATTAAGCTGTAAATTGATTGCAGGTAGTTTACCTGATTCGTTAATAAACCATTTAGACTTCACAAAAATAAAACATGGTCATGTTAACATCACTCTTGATGGTCGTAGCCACGATAACACCGGAATAAATTTAAATTGGCTTTACTTTGCTTATGATTATAAAGACGCAAAGAATAATTCCCTTACCGATACAGGTTTTTCAGTTATTACCGAAACCAAATTAGAACTTGATGATGATGAAAACGGCGTTCAATTTAATGGAATAGCCTGGTATAAATTATACTTTCGCATTAATTTAAAGAATGTAAAAAAAATACAAAGTTTCTTTATTTCACAAATTGGCGCCTCCGAGTTTTATTTAGATGGAAAACTGCTTCAAAAAGTAGGACAAATTTCTGATAATGGCGAAACTAAAGAAGCTGTTTATGTAAACGAAAAAATTATAAGGTATTTTTTAGAAGATACCTTAGTTCACGTTCTCGCCATCCGCTATTCTTCTCCTGATTACTCATCTTCCTACAATTATAAAGAACGGGAAGTTGGCCCAGAAGTCATATTTTCCGGTCCGGAAGAAAATGTTTCGAGAACAGATATGTTTGATTTGATTTACAGCATCACCAACATGTTGGCGGCTTTCTTCTTTGCTTTGTTTTGCATCCATTTGGTAATTTATCTGTTTTACCGCGAAAAAACTTTCAATCTTTATTACGCTCTATTTCTCCTCTTTTTATCCCTCAGCTTTTTTGAATTCTATTTTGTAAATTATATTGAAAGTGCCGAAACTTATTTATGGGTTAGTAATATTGATGGTATCTTCTTCCCTGCCTGTTGCTTCTTTTTAGTAACACTCTTAAATAAATTACTAAACGAAAAAAGAACTAAGCACTACATCTTTCTTTGTTGTATGATGATTGCTTTGGTAATTGATTTACTTTTTTTCAGAAGAATTTCAGGAATGCTAACCACCTCTATAGTATTCTACACCTATTTTAACACCTTAGCACATTCGATTGTTGGTATAAAGAGAAAAATACCATCTTCTAAATTTTTAGGTTGGGGTATTTTAAGTTTTACTATTTCCATCATATTACTAATTATTGTCTCTGTTTTAATTTCCTCTGTATTAAGTGGGATTGGTGGCGACCTTGTTACTTTTATTTTAGGATTATTAGCGACAGTGTGTGTACTAAGTATTCCACTTTCTATGACAGCTTATTTGGCATTTGATTTTTCAAGAACTAATAAAGATCTCTCTAATCAATTAAAAGCAAACGAAGAACTCAATAAAAAATCATTAGAACAAGAAAAGGAAAAACAAGAAATTCTCGAAAACCAGAATAAGGTTTTAGAATCGCAAGTGGCCGAACGCACCAAAGAAATTGGTGAACAAAACAAAGTACTCGAACATCAGAAAAAAGAAATTACGGATAGCATTAACTATGCAAAACGTATTCAACAGGCTTTACTTCCAGAATTGGAAAGTATCAAAGTAGCTTTGCCAAACAGTTTTGTGTATTACGTTCCGAAAGATATTGTAAGTGGTGATTTTTATTTCTTTAATGCTTTCTCAAAAAAAGAAGATCATCCCGGACGAAAAGAAAGCAGTGAAGAAGCCGGTTTGTTTATTGCTGCTGCCGATTGTACCGGACATGGAGTTCCAGGCGCTTTAATGAGTATGATTGTGCATGAAAAATTAGAGAACGCTACAAAGTATCACGGCGAGCCTTCAGAAATTTTACATAGCATCAATAAACAAGTTAAAGACGCTCTTAAACAACATCAAACCGATGCTTCTCGTGATGGTTGTGATATTGCTTTATGCAAAATTCAAGGCAACACCTTAAGTTATGCTGGGGCTTACCGACCGTTATACTTGTTTTATAAAAACGGAGAATTTAAAGAAATTAAAGCCACTAAAACAGCCATTGCCGGGTTGACCCCCTACGATCAGAAATTTGAACAGCACCAATTTGATACCACCGAATTGAAGGCCGTTTATATGTTTAGTGATGGTTTTGCCGACCAATTTGGAGGTCAAAAATCAAAAAAACTGACCACTAAAAAGTTCAAAGAACTACTCCATACAATTGTTAATTTGCCCATAAACGAGCAAAATAGCCAATTAGAGGCCTTTTTCACAAATTGGAGAGGAAATGTGGAGCAAATTGACGATGTTTTGGTCATTGGAATTACATTTTAACCAAAACGAGTCAGCCTGCCCTGAGCTTGCCGAAGGGACGTTTTGGTCATTGGAATAACCTTTTCTTAGGGCTTTAAATAAAGCTCCAAACTTGCTGATTTCTATATTTTTACTATCTTGTCACTCGCAAAAACATCCCATTGCAAAAGAAGAGAATATACTCCCTATTTTTTCTTTTGGTCGTAAAGTTGTCTTTAGGCCAAAACAACTTTTCTTTTACTCAAAGTATCTCATCAAAAGTAAATTCAGGAGGTGCTCCACCAACTACTCCAATTAATAAAATGCAGTTGGTTAAAATTGTAGATTCTCTTTTAAATTTAGAATTCATCGATTCCCGCGAAATTGAACTGGTTAATTATTACAACACTTTAATCTCTTACGCCGATTCTACTAAAACTATTCGTTTATCGGATTTGAATTTTTATGAAGACTTAGATGAATCAATCATCTTCCCTCCTGCTTCCGATAAAGATTTAGCAGAAACACTTGTTTTAGAAATTGAAAATGAAGCTTTAAGTTATTTTACTGCACCACGTAAAGGTGTTGTTACCTCTTTATACGGCTGGCGCGATAAACGTATGCACAAAGGCATTGATGTGGATTTAGAAAAAGGCGATCATGTTGTAGCTGCATTCGATGGTAAAGTTCGTATTGCCGCGAAACGCGGTGGTTATGGTAATGTTGTTGTTATAATGCATCCTAACGGTTTGGAAACTGTATACGCTCATTTATCCAGATTAAAAGTAAAAGAAGGTCAGGTTGTTTTATCCGGACAATTAATTGGGTTAGGTGGGAATACCGGTCATAGCACAGGTTCGCATTTGCATTTTGAGGTTAGATATAAGAGTCATGCCTTAAATCCTTCTACATTTATTTCTTTTGATGAAAATAAGTTAATGGACAATTTTGTGGTGATAAAAAAATCGCGTTACGGTGTAAATGCTTATCCTATTAATGCAGGTTTTCATACTGTGCAAAAAGGTGAGAGTTGGAATTTAATTGCTAAAAAATACGGTATCAATTACAAAGAACTTTGTTCACTTAACGGCACTCAAAAACGTTATTATTTAAAAGTGGGACAAAAAATCCGTGTGAATTAAATGATGGTCTCTTCAAATTCTCTTATGAAAAAAATTATTGGCTTTTGTTTTTTGCTTACTTCTTTTATTGGCAATGCTCAAACCACGACTGAAATTTCAGAATCTTTTCTTAATAAAATGATACGTCAGCAGTTTGATAGTTGCCAAACGTATTTCGATACTTCTATTACGGATAAGATTAATGCAGGGATGATGGCCTCGATGTGGGAACGGATTCCTCAATTTGTGGGTGAATACAAATCTTACGGGAACATTCGCACCGAAAAAGCTGATACCATTGATGTCGTTCTAATTCAAGTCGCTTTCGAAAAAACAAAACTCGATTTAAAGTTTGCTTACAACCGCTACAAAAAAATTATTGGGATGTTCTTTATCCCACCAAAAAGTAAAAACTCTTACAATCTCCCACCCTATTATGATTTGTCGAAGCAATACGAAAGTAAACTCTCTGTTAAAACAGGAACTTATGTAATGCCCGGGATTCTATGTGTACCTAATAATATTACCAATCCACCGGTTGTTATTTTATTGGCGGGCTCTGGACCAAACGATAAAGATGAAACGGTTGGACCAAACCGTCCGTTAAAAGACATTGCTTTAGGGTTAGCATCCAACGGTATTGCCAGTTTTCGTTATGATAAACGTACTTTAACTCATGGAAAAGATTTAGATATAAATAAAACCGGACTTAATGAAGAAGTTATAGATGATGCTTTAAGTGCTGTAAAAATTTTACGTGCTCATGCTTTAACCAAAGAATCAAAAATATTTGTAGCGGGACATAGTTTAGGTGCTATGTGTACTCCTTATATTGCTAGCAAAAGTAAAGATGTTAGTGGGATAATTATGTTAGCGGGACCCGCGCGACCATTAGAAGATTTGGTTTTGGAGCAATATACTTATTTAGCATCTTTAGATAGTACAGCAAAAGATTCGAAGAAAGATTTAGCAGAAATTAAGAAGCAAGTTGATTTGGTAAAGGATGCAAAAGCTTTAAAAAATGCTGCAGCAAAAGATTTACCATTAGGTGCGCCATCTTATTATTGGCAATCGATTAAAAAATACGACCAGGTAAAAACAGCCAAAAAAGTAAAGCAACCCATTTTAGTATTGAATGGTGAAAGAGATTACCAAGTACCCATGACGGATTTTTTAATTTGGAAAAAAGAATTGGAAAGTAATCCGAAAAATAAATTTAAAAGCTACATCAGTTTAAACCATTTATTTATCAGCGGTAAACGTGTTCCTAATCCTGACGAGTATGATGAGTCAGGAAATATTGATGGAAAAGTGATAATGGATATGGTGGAGTTTGTGAAGAGTATTCAATAAACCCCTCTGTCACTTCGTGACATCTCCCCTTAGCAAGGGGAGAAAATTTTTCCGTATTAAAAATATTTTATTTATTGAGTAAAACCTTCGTGCCGAGAAAGTAATTTTGGAAGAACAAAATTTCTCCCCCTTTACAAGTGGGAGTGTCAGCAAAGCTGACGAGGGGGTTAAATAACGTTTGTCCTATTATCCTCCACTTCACTCAAATCAGGTAAAATAAAAAGAATCAAAGCAGCAATTCCTGGTAACACAATACTTATACAAAACCAAAGCCATGGTCGGCGACCCATACGTTTTGCGAAAAAGAAACAAATAACGGGAATACATAACATTACTAGTATTCCCAGCGATATAAACATGCCTGCCATCATATTACTTTTCTCCTATAATTAAATCGTTAGTGATTTGAAGTTTTTCTATTATACGAACCCTTAAACCGGATTCGGTTAAGTTTTTTGTAATTCTGTTAAAGTGCTCCCGCGACAAAGTGTTACGCATGGTGTTGAAAATAATTTTACCGTTTGCATTTAAATGTTGAGAAAGTTTAGTTAAGAATTTAGTCTCGGTGAATTGAGAAGGAACCCTATCTCCAATAAAAATATCTACAACTATAACATCAAAATATTGTTTGGTGTTTTGAATATAATCAGCGGCATCATTTAAGACTAAACTAATATTACCGTATTTCTCTAGTTCAAACTCATTTTTAGCAATGGCGATTATTTCTTCATCAATATCAATCAACTCAATAAAAGTATTTGATTTAAAATTATGGCGGATAGTTTCGACTATTGAACCGCCTCCCATACCTAATACTAATACAGATTGAATGGTATCATCAAAATTAATTTCCTCTAAACCGCGCTGTAATATTTTTTGAAGAGTACCGTAAGAATAATTACTATTGGCAGTATCCAGAACTTTTTTTCCATCCACTAAATTTATTTCTAGTACCCCGCTAAATATAGATTGATACTCTTTTTGAGTAAAAGGAAATGAATAGCCGGTTGGTTTTTCCATACTAATACTACGAAATTACTAAATAATTTAGATTCATGAGCCTATAGATAGGAATCAAATGTAAAATAACTAATTAGTTTATTATCTTAGCGCCACCAAGTGTTTAAATTAGAAATGAAAAAAATATTGCTCTTAGTTATTTCCGGATTATTCTTTTCGAATACCTTATTTTCTCAATTGGTTAACAATGGTTCTATTACCGGTGCCCCTTGTGCCAATAGTGGTATTAATGCAGGTAATGCAGTTGGCTGGGGCGGTTGCGGTTTCTCTCCAGATTTATGTTGTTTAACGATGCCATCTTATGTAGCTTCCTCACAGGTAACCCCGGTAGTTTCTCCTGATGGTGGTACTTGGTTAGGTTTAGCGGCTTTGGCCGAATGCGCGCGTACAACTATGACAGGTTTAACCCCGGGCACTACTTATACACTTTATTTTTGTGGTGCTTGTTTTGGAACAGGCACTTCTATTTATAACAGCGCTCCATCTCTCCCACGTATTATTGCTCTAGGTAGCGCTACTTTTGTGCCAAGCATACCTATGGTAGCAAGTACATGGAACCGTTATAGTATGACATTTGTTGCCACTGCAGCAACTATGACTCTGCAATGCGATCACCCAAACGGAAGCGTTTCTTATGCAAGTCTCGATGGTTTTAGTTTATCATCAACCGCAGTTTGTAAACCCATTATACTTCCTGTTGAATTGGTAAGCTTTACAGCGGATTATAATAACGGACTAAAACAAGTAGATTTAAATTGGACTGTTGCCATGGAAAAAGATTTAGATTATTATAGTTTAGAAAAAAGTGACGATGCGGTTAATTATTCTGAAATAGAAAGAATATATAATCTTACAGGCAATAGTAACAGTATGAAACATTACCGGGCTTATGATACAAAACCTTATAGCGGCAAAGTAAATTATTACAGATTGAAAGAAGTTGATAAAGGTGGCGAGTATAATTACTCTGCTACCCGTTCGGTTTATTTTTCGGATAAAGATGCTGAGTTAACTTTAGTACCTAATCCGGCTAACGATAAAGTAGAATTAAACTTTAATTCAGAAACTGATAAATCGTGCAGTATTATTATTTATGATAAGAAAGGAACTAAAGTTGAAGATAAATTTTACTATGCCCTCGCCGGTAATAATAATGTTGAATTAGATTTAAAAAATTACGAATCCGGCATTTACTTTGTTATCCTTACCGCCGGCGAAACTTCTTATAAACGGAAGTTGATTAAGCAATAAATTCTATTTGAAGTAATATTTTTTGTTTATCTATATGTTTTTTTGACATAAATCAAAAGCCATTTCTGTTTTAGCCTTCATCTTTGCTTAAAATTTTTGAGCAATGAAAACAACAAAATTACTTCTAGCAAGCTGTTTAGCTTACGTGTTATTTATATCCTGCAAACAATGGAAAGTTCCTGCCATATTAATTGGCAAATGGGAAAGCAAACAAACGGTTAAAGTTAGAACCAAAGAAAATGGTAAATACATTTTTATAAATGCACCCGACTCTATCCTATTCCAATTTAGTATTGATGAGAACGGAAATGTTAACGGACATTTAGGCGATGCAGTTTTTGAAAATTGCAAAGTGTTTAAAAATCGCGGTGACTTAGGTAAAACTTTAAATCTGGCAACCGATTACCTAATTAAAGGTAATTTAAAAGGCACCATCTTCCCCTCTGATCCACACATAAATAAAAAAATAAGCGCGCCGTTTGATGTGAAAAATAATAAAATGGAAGGTAGCTTTTTTCAAATGGTTGGGATGGATTTGTATCCGGTTACAGGTATGGAGTTGGTGAAGAAGTAGTCGCAATTACCTACAGGATTCTCGGCTCTTAAAAATATGTGTGTGTGAATAATGTAAGCTTTAGTGAAATTTATATAACACCTTCGGCCTTCAAAGTACGCACCTTTGCCGTATAGAAACAAACTAAAACTAAAAAAAATGAAAAAGTTAATGATTGCTGCTGGCGTTTTATTATTTGTTGGAACTACCGCAACATCTTGCAAAAAGGATTATGTGTGTAATTGCTCTAAAACCTACACAAGTGGTTCGGGAACATCAACACATGATTATTCAACATACACCTACAAAGAAAACAGAAAACGTGCTGAAGACCGTTGTAATGAAAACACAAAATCAGGAAGTGATTTCTGGGGTAATTATAGCATTAATTGTCAGATTCAATAATTAGTAAGACTGTTTAGTTTAATCTCACCTTCCGCTGAAGTAATTATGTCTGCTAAGGCCTTTTTTATTGCAGTGGTTGGTGAGTTAAATGTTTTATAATAAGAAATCATGGGTACAATTTATAGTGCTATAGTAATTTTAAGTATGACTGTAATTGTTGGCATTTATCTTATAACGCTTGTTTTAGAAGATAAAAAAACACCAATTATAGCTTCATTCATCCATGGAACCCTTGCACTTATTGGATTATTACTTTTAGCTATTTATAGTTTTACAAGCGACATTGATCCTATTATAAGTTTAATTGCTTTTGCAATGGCGGCGATAAGCGGTTTAACTTTAATGTACAAACATGTTACTTCAAAACGGGTGCCTAAATGGTTGGCTATAACACATGCCATAACAGCTGTAGCCGGATATATTTTTCTAATACTTTACGCTTTCTTTTAATACATTTTTTATGGAATTAATTTACGCCGCTGTTTTTGCTTTTATCATGACTACCATAATGGGTTTATACTTATCATGGAGGGTTCTTCAAAATAAAGACCGGCCGAAACGTGTAATTATAATCCATGGTTTTTTAACTATGATTGGTTTTGTTATTTTATATACTTACTACCCCGAATCTCTCGCCACCATTTTTTACTTCGCTGTTGCCACTTGTTTTGGTCTTGTTTTACTTTATCAGGATATAAAGGGAATAGAATTTACTAAATGGTTGTGTTACGCACACGCCGTTTTTACTTTGGGAGGTTGTATTTATTTAATTGAGCTCGCTGCCGGAATTTGCTGCGTGGTTTAATTATCTGTTTTCGCTCATTCATATCCTTATTACACTCATTTATTTGCTTGCCTAAAATATACACTAGATATAAATCTAGCTTTACTCATTTGGTTTATCGGGCTTGCAATAAAATCATAAGTTTGACGGATAATTATAACATCCTAATCAAACTATATGAAATTCAATCTTAAAAAAACCGGCAAGCTTTTATTCTCAGCTTCACTTTTACTTCTTTCAACAACTCTTATTAAATCTCAAACATCCGTTACTTATACATGCGATGTTTATGTTGATGCTAATAACAACCTTATTCATGATGTGGGAGAAATTAACGTTAACAATGCCTACAATTTAGTTCCGGTTAGAGCAGGAAGTGCTTGCGGAGGTAATTATAGTACAGGTACATTTTACGGTAATTGTCCCGGTGCAAAAAATGGTGGTAATGTTACATCTTGTAGCTCCGGAACTTATATTGCCGAGGTTTATCACTTGGGACGTATGATTCAACCAGGTATTACTGTTAATAATTTCAATATGACCGGACATACTTCTTCCGTTACCAATATTCCTTTAATACCTTCTACATTAAATCAAGCTTTTATTAATTATACCAGTCTTTCATTTAGAAATACAAATTTGCCTTTTGCTACTATGTATGGAAGTACTCAAATGGGTGGTGTAACGGATACTGCAACAGGAACGTTATGTAACAATTCTACTATCGACATTAAAGTGATTAATAATTTCATGATTTACAATATGAATAATTGTAATAATCTAAATACAATTATGAACTTTAAAATAGATGCCGCAACAATCGACACTTACTCTTTTACAGCAGGCGCCACAAATAATTATTCTGTTTTTCCACTTTCAAACGGATCAGTTCAGTTATGGTACGCAGCGGTATTACCTTATATGACAGGGATGTCTTATTCATTAACTAACTACCCAGCCCCATCTCCGGGATGGCATACATTTTCAATCGAATCAGTTCCTGTTGGTATGAGTTATACTGCAACAACCGTTATGAAAACGGCGTTCTTTGTTAATGATTGCGGACAAATTAGCGGTAATGCTTTTGTTGATTGTAACACTAATTGTACAAAAGACGGCGCTGAATATTATCCAAATTACAGTGCAGTAAATATTCTTTTAACCAATCCTACAAATACTGTTTTTGCTCAACCTGATGCAAACGGAAATTTTGCAGTTAACGTGCCAATTGGAAGTTATACGATTGTACCAACAGCGGCAGGGGGTTATTCTATTTGCAGTACACCTTCTATTGCTACAACAGTTACAACCAGCTCAACATTTACATTTAATGTTGGATTAAGAGAAGTATCTGTTCCTGCAACTGATTTCTCTACTTACTTTAATTTAACCAACGGAAATCCTGGTCCGGGTGCTGTACCGGGTGGAACAATTACCATTAACGCTTACAATAGCAGATACGGTAGCGCTTGTTCTACATTACCAAATCCTACAAAATTAAAAGTAGTTCTACCTCCATTAATGAGTTTTGGTGCTATAGTTGGTTTAACACCTGCCCCAAGTGCCATCATTCCAACAGCTAGTGGAGATACTATTGTTTGGAATAGTCCTGCTCCTAACGGTCTACACCAGTTTACCGCTATCACTGCAACGAATGCTGTTATTGGAACACAATATTGCATTAAGTCAATTATTCTTCCTTTAACGGATGGTAATCCAACAAATAATACTTACGGTTTTTGTGCTAATTATGGCGGACCATACGATCCGAATGATAAAACTTCTGAAGCTCCGGGTATGGCACTTAACGGTGATATCTTACCAAGTACAACTGATTTAGTGTACACTATCCGCTTTCAAAATTTAGGAACAGGAAAATCTGTTAACGTGAATATTAAAGATACTATCAGTACACATCTTGATTTAAACAGTTTCCAAATTTTATCTTCAAGTTTCCCTGTACAAGCACAGGTTAATGCAGTAAATAATATAGTTGACTTTAAATTCGCTAATATTAATTTACCGGCTGCTGTTACTAACGAACCGGGTTCTCATGGTTACGTGCGTTACAAAATTAACTTAAAACCAAGTTTACCATTAGGAACTGTAATCACCAACCGCGCTCATATTTATTTCGATTACAATGCACCGGTTGCAACTAATAAAACAATAAACACAATTGTTTTAGCGGCAGGCATTAACGAAATAGAAAAAAGTAGTTTCATTAATTTATATCCTAACCCGACAAACGGTAGTATAACCATAAACTCAATCGAGAATTTAAAATCGGTACAAGTTTATAATGTTACCGGAGCGTTAATGATAAATGTTTCAGATGTGAATACTAAATCCATCACCGTTGACTTACAATCGTTCGCAAAAGGACTTTATTTTATGAAGACTGAAACGAAAGACGGTAAATCAATTACTAAGAAAGTTATTTTAGAATAATAAATCCCCGCACTAATAGAAAGGCTGTCACAAATGTGGCGGCCTTTTTTTTGAACTAACAATTTCCCTTCTCCTATGAGGAGAAGGTGGCCGCGAAGCGGACGGATGAGGTTACTTCTTCACGAAGGAATAATACTTACTATGAAGTAACCTCACTCATAACCTCTCCCACCACGCAAGCGTGGTCCCCCCTCTCCTAGGCGGAGAGGGAAAAATGTGCTACTGCTTTTTAGGATCACTCAAAGGCGCCAGTACCGAACACTTCCAATCTAATCTATCGGCTTTGGACATGTTGTGTTTCCAGAATAAAGCTTGGAGGTTTTCTAAATCATCGGTGCCGCCATTACTAACCGGATTTATATGATCTATTTCCCAACCGTAATTGGAACTTCTGTTACCGTGTTCATTAAATTGAATATGTTTACCACACAAATCTTCTCTCCACTCTTCTTCCGAAAAACCTTCACGCACTTTTGCTTTTGCCCATACCGCTTTCAAAACATCCAGCGACCATGGATTGCCTTCTTTGTTGGTGTTATGTCTTCTTGTTGGCATTTTATTTGAAGACTAATTTAGGAATTAATTTAGGGATTGCAAATCAGCGTTAAAAAAGTTTATGGTTTAACCTTAATGCTTTTCACCAAACGATTTACTCTAACAAATTGGAAATCTTTACCGTAAATATTAACTACTTTTCTTTCTTCCAAAAGAATAATAGCCACACCCGTATTATCCGGCGTTAACGCAGAAAGCTCTGCGGGAGTATAAGTAATAACATTGTTTCCGTTATTCAATGGTTTATTGATAAGAAATTGAGAAAGACAACCAACTGAAATATCCGATGCTCCCGGAAGACAATTAACTACATTATTAATATTTATTGTAAAGCCGGCACTTAAACTAATACTATCGGGAATACTATTAAAACTTGTACAGTCGGGAGCATTATTATCGCTGGTATATTTAAAAGAAGGTATTCCATTTGAACCTTGTACTTGCCATACTTCATTATTTAGATTAACTAAAGCACTATTTACATAGTAGTAATTTACCGGGTCGTAATTCAATACATTATTATTACTAGAAATATTACTTACTGTAACTGAACTTCCCCAATCCATAGAAGGTACTACTGTATTACTGAAAAAGGCTATCGACCCATTATTAATAACACTACTAGTAGGTGTAATAATAGTAGTATTTGTTGATGAAGTAAAAATACCGCTATAAACTGTTGCAGTTGAAATTGTATAAGGACTATCTGAAACAAATGCAGGAGTTGTAGGTGTTGCTTCTTTCTCTTTCTTTCTGCAGGAGAAACTAAGTGAACCAACAAGAATTAATATAAGTATTAGATTTTTCATTTATTTAAAGCTACAACTACTTAGTAACAATAAAACAAGAACTTAATAAGTGGACGGTATTTTGTAATAAGCGGTAATTATTGGTTCTATAAATGCACGGATTACAAATCCGCGCTAACGGGATTGCAAATATTCTGGAACCGCTTAATCTCCAAAAATTACAATATTAACACAACGTTGTTTAGGAGTGAATGACTTTAAACTTCCTGAAGCAAGTATTTCAACACATACAGCTTTTTGTCCGGCTTTCAATAAATGGTTTCTAATTGCCTTCCATCTTCTTTCAATAAAATAAGCTGACTTGTTATTTAACCCAATTATTTTAAATCCATAATCGGGATAAGAAAACACTAATTGGTTTAGTTTCTGGAGTGAATTGGAAGTAAATATTGTATCCCCCGTTTCAAACTTAATAATGTTTAATAATTTTTCAATGGATATTTCACTTTCTGTGTGGATTGAAGTAGTTCCCTTAGTTAAACTTTGACTTTTATTAATCATTTTAACATCTTCTGAAACCCAATCTTGACCTGCACAAAACAAGCTATAAAACAAACAGAAAACTATCCCTATTTTTTTCATCATTCAACCTTACGGTATATAGATGATAAGGTTGGCGAAATTCCATAAAAATTTTTACTATGCACGGATTACAAATCCGCGCTAACGGGATAAATTAATAAATACGCTTGCTATGCCATGCATGACTTTGAAAACACCTCTCACCCATTCCGGTTCCATATAATCTACCCTATTTATACGTTTAAGAAATCTTTTAAATTTTTTATCTTGCCCTGAGTCATTTGGATTGTAAACTCTTAAGAGGATATTTCCACTAACAGCGTCAAGCATCATATAAATTGACGGGTTATCATCTGTAGCAGGAGAATATAATTGCCATTGACTTTTCTTCAATCGGACTTCAATCCAAGTATTTCCAAACCCAAGATCAGCATTAGCAATATCAATTGCCTTCTCTTTTGTAATGAAAGAATCTTTTTGTTGAGCAAAGCCAATCCCAAACATTAGAAATAATAATATTGTCAGGAAATTTATTTTCATTAATTAAAGATATGAAAAAACACGGATTGCAAATCCCGATAGCTATCGGGACGCGCAAACGGGTCTCCTATCCCCCTGTTAAAAGTTTTTTTGCTAAATCAGCTGTTATATTTACAAATATCTCTTTAATTACGTCTAATCCGATAATTTGCGCCTTAGCCCAAAGTTTTGAAAGTTTTTTTACAATTTGTTTTTTAGTTTCTTTTGTTAATCCCTTTTGAATATTCGTCGCCTCATTTTCTAATTCTTTCAATTCTTCTACTGATTTATCATCTTTTCCTTCCTTGAGAGTTTCAAGTTTTAGTTTAACTGTTTCTAAATATTCATTTAAATAGATTTGCTGCTGCAAATCAAATGAAGATGTTTCGGCATCTTTATCAAGAATTTCAAATTGTTTCTCGAATCTTTCTTGATTACTCTTTAATATAGGATCATCATGAACTGTGTGTATACTATTATAACCTTCTAATACATCAATCCAATTTTTAGAAAATGCTATTACATGCTCTAATTTTATCCAACCCGAATATTCATCAACATATTCCTTTTTTCTTGGCTTATACTCCGTCAAATAGTACAATCCATCCCCACGATTCTCTTGCTTGCTAACTTTAAAAAAGAATTCTGACTTGTCGTCAATATCAACCATATGAAAAAAAGAATTTTCATCTTTTATCGCTTTTACTATATGTGCATTCCTGTCAACAATTGGCTGTAGGGTTTCTAACACTATTAGAGGTATATTTTTTTTCATTTGCTTTTCTATAACAAAAAAAACCGGCCTTTCATTTCGAGTACCGGTTTTCCGTAAGTTTTATTTTTTTGTCTGCTCTGTCATCCCGAACTTGTTTCGGGATCTTTAAGATGCTGAAACAAGTTCAGCATGACCGCTTCCTTTTATTTCACTTCCTCATAGTTTACATCCTGCACATTGTCGCCGCCACCTTGGTTGTTGTTGGCATCAGTGTTTGGGTTTTGTGTATTATCTCCGCCTTCTTGCTTTTGTTGAGCATTCATAGCTTCGTGCATTTCTTGTGAAGCGGCTTGCCATGCTGCGTTAATAGCGGTCATTGCTGTATCTACTTTCGAGATATCTTTTGCACCGTGTGCTGCTTTTAAATCAGCTAATGCAGTTTCAATGGTTCCTTTTTTATCAGCAGGTAATTTATCACCGTAATCTTTCAATTGTTTTTCTGTTTGGAAGATCATTGCATCCGCTTGATTAAGTTTTTCAACTTCTTCTTTTGCTTTTGCATCGGCGTCAGCATTCATTTCTGCTTCACGTTTCATTTTCTCAATTTCTTCTTTACTTAATCCTGAAGAAGCTTCGATACGGATGTTTTGTGCTTTACCTGTCGCTTTATCTTTTGCAGATACAGATAAGATACCATTCGCATCAATATCAAATGTTACTTCAATTTGAGGCACACCGCGTGGTGCAGGCATAATACCATCTAAGTTAAACTGACCAATTGTTCTGTTATCTTTTGCCATCGGGCGCTCACCTTGTAATACATGTAACTGTACACTTGGTTGGTTATCGCTCGCGGTTGAGAAGGTTTCTGTTTTCTTACTTGGGATAGTTGTATTGCTTTCAATTAACTTAGTGAACACACCACCAAACGTTTCGATACCTAAACTTAGAGGAGTAACGTCTAACAATAAAACGTCTTTTACTTCTCCTGTTAAAACACCACCTTGAATGGCTGCACCAATTGCAACTACTTCATCAGGGTTAACACCTTTGCTTGGCGCTTTTCCAAAATATTTTTCTACAGCAGCTTGTACTGCAGGAATACGTGTTGAACCTCCTACTAAAATAATTTCATCAATATCGCTATTTGATAAACCTGCATTTTTCATTGCTGAGATACAAGGCTTAATAGTACGCTGAATTAAACTATCAGCTAACGATTCAAATTTAGCACGACTTAAAGATTTCACTAAGTGTTTAGGAATTCCGTTTATCGGCATGATGTATGGTAAGTTGATCTCTGAAGTTGTTGTGCTTGATAATTCAATCTTTGCTTTTTCAGCTGCTTCTTTTAAACGCTGTAAAGCCATTGGGTCTTGACGTAAATCAACTCCTTCTTCTTTTTTAAATTCGTCTGCTAACCAATCGATAATTACTTGGTCAAAGTCATCACCACCTAAGTGAGTATCACCATCGGTAGATTTTACTTCAAACACGCCATCACCTAATTCAAGAACAGAAACGTCATGTGTACCACCACCGCAGTCGAACACAACAATTTTCATGTCCTTACCTTTTTTGTCCATACCATAAGCAAGGGCAGCGGCGGTTGGTTCGTTGATGATACGTTTTACTTTTAATCCTGCAATCTCGCCTGCTTCTTTTGTAGCTTGACGTTGTGCATCGTTAAAGTAAGCCGGAACAGTAATAACTGCTTCGGTAACTTCCATACCCAAATAATCTTCAGCAGTCTTCTTCATTTTTTGAAGAATGATTGCAGATATTTCTTGAGCAGTATAATTTCTATCGTCGATTTTTACACGCGGTGTATTGTTATCGCCTTTTACAATTTCGTAAGGCATACGTTTAATTTCCCCGGATACTTCATCGAAACTATGTCCCATAAAACGTTTAATTGAAGAAATCGTTTTACGTGGATTTGTTATAGCCTGACGTTTTGCAGGATCTCCTACTTTACGTTCTCCTCCATCTACGAACGCTACAACAGATGGTGTTGTTCTTTTGCCTTCGTTGTTTGCAATAACAACTGATTCGCTACCTTCCATTACAGCTACACAGCTGTTGGTCGTTCCAAGGTCTATTCCGAT
>JAGNIU010000053.1 GCA_018000995.1 Bacteroidia bacterium | reverse complement strand
CTTTACTTACTTTATAAAACACAATGATTTCCCCCTTAAAACAACAAATTTAGACCGATAACAAGCTTTGTTTCAAAAAAAATATTTTTCTTGCTAACAATTGAGTTTTAAAATAATAGTTTTGTAATCTAATTTCATTTAATGCTCAAAGTTGGTTTAATTGGTGTTGGATATTTAGGTAAAATTCATTTGCGGATTTTACGTGAAACTGATGCTTTTGATTTAGTAGGGTTTTATGATATCGATAAGGTAACTTCCGATACCATGTCGAAACAATATGATGTTAAAGCTTATGCATCCGGAGAAGAATTAATGGATGATTGCGAAGCACTGATTATTGTTACCCCAAGCAACACCCACTTCCAAATTGCATCAACCGCTATAAAAAAAGGAAAACACGTTTTTTTAGAAAAACCTATTACCCCAACTGTTGAAGAAGCCAAACTTTTAACCATCCTTGAAAAAGAAGCAGGCGTTAAAATTCAGGTTGGACATGTAGAGCGTTTTAACCCCGCTTTCATTGCAGCTAAACCTTTCATTAACAAGCCTCAATATATTGAAATTCATCGTCTTGCCCAATACAATCCTCGGGGTACTGATGTGTCGGTTACTTTAGATTTAATGATTCATGATTTGGATTTATTACTCAAAATTGTGGGAAGTAATATCAAGAATATTTATGCCTTCGGTTCAAAAACCATCAGCTCAACTGTTGATATGGTAAATGCCCGTATCGAATTTGAAAACGGTTGTATTGCCAATTTAACTTCTAACCGCATGTCGCTCAGTAATATGCGTAACATTAAAGTGTATCAAGCCGATAGTATTGTAAACATCAATTTATTGGATAAGGTTACTGAAGTAATCGAAATTAAAAATGCCGACAAAAACAGTAAGAATTTAGTGGTTAAATCGGGCACCAAATTACCTGACAAAGAGCTGGTTTTTCAACATCCAATAATTTTACCAACAAACGCAATAAAAGAAGAGTTGCTGGCGTTCCATAATAGTATAACTACGGGCTCGAAGCCGGTTGTTACAATTGAGGACGCTATTGGGGTGTTAAGTTTAGCTTACAGTATTGACGAAAAAATACAACACCTTATCTCAAAATAGCTTCCAAAAAAGTAAAAACAACCGTACTTTTGCGCCTTAAAAAAAATTAATGAGGCTATTTGGAATATTTCTACTTTTTTTACTTTTTATCGGTTGCAACAAAGAAAAACTAAAAGCCCCTGAAGCTTTTTTTATAAAACCGGAAACTGTAAGTCTTGCTGTATCTAACCCATCAGTTCAGGGAACCACCAGCCATAAAATTACCGACATCTGGTATTATGTAAACGGACAATTTAAAGGCGCTTTTCCTATTGATAACACCTTCCCTATTCCTTCTACCGGCCCAACTCAAGTAACACTTTTTGCAGGCATAAAAAATAATGGCATTTCAGCTACTCGTCAGCCCTACGAGTTTTATGAGCCCCTTTATTTCGATACTTCAGTAACACCGGGCACACAAATTAAACGCAATTTTACTTTTAAATATAAAGCCGGTACAGTTTTCAGATGGCTTGAAAATTTCGAATCACCTGGTACAACTATAAAATATTCAAGCAATAGCGATACTTCATTTGCTATTTTAGATAAAGATGTGAACCCAACTGCAGATGTGTTTGAAGGAAAAAAGTGCTTCTATTTTGCGGTTGATGATAACAAACGCATTGCACAATATGAATCAATTTTTCAATACGCACTTCCAAAATCAGGAGCTTCAGTTTATTTAGAAATAAATTACAAATGTACCGGCGCTTTTGAAGTTGGTGTTTATAGCGGAACAACATATTGGTACGTTTCAGGCGTTAACGCCAGCTACACCTGGAACAAAATTTATATTCAACTTTCTTCAGGTGTTAGTTCCCTATCCGGTAATTGTGGTTTATACTTCCGCACTGTTAAAACAGATAATGAACCAAAAACAGAATACTGGATTGATAATATTAAAGTTGTGAGCTACTAGTTTTGAATAAAACTTTACATACCATAAAATACGTTTTCTTCGATTTACTGTCGGCAGCGGCGGCGTGGACTGCATTTTATGTGTACCGTAAAAGCAAAATTGATCCTGCTAAAATTGGTTCAGTGCCTGATGTGTTTTTTGATGCGCAGTTTTTCAAAAGCATTATCATCATTCCTTTGGCATGGCTATTGTTTTATTATTTAGTAGGAACTTACAACAACGTACTACGTCGTTCACGTATTAACGAGTTTGTACAAACCTTTATGGTTTCTTTACTTGGTGTTACTATTGTGTTCTTTGTGTTGTTGTTGGATGATTACGTTACTAATTACAGATTCTATTATAAATTATTTTTCACACTCTTCGGTTTACATTTTATGTTTACCGCTATACTCCGTTTTGTTTTATCGAGTGTAACTAATTACAGAATTGGAAAACGTGATTTTGGATTCCGTACCGTAATTATTGGCAGCAACGAACGCGCGCATAATACCCTTAACGAAATTAACTCTCTTAAAAAAGGAATTGGTAATACTTTTATCGGCTTCGTTCACATTGAAGGTAAAAATGGTTACTCCGAAGAATTACAAAAAGAACTACCTCACTTAGGCGAATATCACGATATTAAAAAAATTATTCAGGAGAACAATGTTGAGGAAGTTATTATTGCCCTCGAAACCGAAGAACACGAATACTTAAAACAAATTGTAAACGAATTAAGCGATTTAGGTTTAGTGATAAAAATTATACCCGACATGTACGATATTTTATCAGGTCAGGTTAAAATGAATTCGATTTTTGGAACTCCACTGATTGAAATCAAAAATAAAATTATTCCTGATTGGCAAGTAGCGGTGAAACGTTTTATTGATGTGAGCTTATCGGTTTTAGTATTGGTTGGATTTAGCTGGTTCTACTTAATTCTAATTATTTTGGTGAAAGTTACTTCTAAAGGTCCTGCATTTTTTAATCAGGAGCGTATTGGAATACACGGTCGTCCATTTAAAATTTACAAATTCCGAACCATGTTATGTGATGCTGAAAAAACAGGCCCTGCCCTTTCAAGCGAAAGCGATCCACGCGTAACAAAGTTCGGACGCTTCTTACGCAAAGTGCGCTTAGATGAAATGCCTCAGTTCTTAAACGTTCTTATGGGCGATATGAGTTTGGTTGGTCCACGCCCCGAGAGACAATACTTCATTGATCAAATTGTTGTGCGTGCTCCTCATTATAAACATTTACAAAAAGTTCGTCCGGGTATTACTTCTTGGGGACAAGTAAAATATGGTTACGCTGAAAATGTTGACCAGATGATTGACCGATTAAAATTTGATATTCTGTATATCGAAAACATGAGCCTTCTGCTCGACTTCAAAATTTTAGTGCACACCGTATTAATTGTGGTGCAAGGCAGAGGAAAATAATTTCCTTAAATTATATCACGTCTTTTTATAGCGTTTAAAGCTTCCGTTTTATTGTGTACCCTTAGTTTATGATAAATGTTTTCGATGTGCTTACGAACTGTTTTCGGGCTAATAAAAACAGCCTCACCAATTTGTTTATAGGTTAAGCCTGCGGCAATTTTATCCAATATTTCAATCTCTCTTTTAGTCAAACCAAACTCTTCGGCATTTGTAACTACTTCTTTCGAAGGTTTGCTGTGTTTAATAATTTTAAGAGCTTTAAACGCAATTCCCGGACTCATGGGCGCGCCACCTTCAATACACTCTTGAATTGCTTCGTTAATTTTTTCGTAAGGAGAATCCTTCATTAAATATCCGGAAGCGCCGGCCATAATCGAATCAAAAATAACATCTTCAGCATCCATTACAGTAAGCATTACCACTTTTAAAGTTGGATACAGTTCGATAATTTTTTGCGTGGCTTCAATACCATTCATCACCGGCATATTAATATCCATTAATATTAAATCGGGCAACTCTGCTTCCAGTTTTTGAATAGCTTCTTTACCGTTGTGCGCTACAAATACAACTTCAATTTCTTTGTTTAAAGAAAGATTTCGCTTGATGCTTTCCATCAAGTGAATTTCATTGTCAACTATTGCTACTTTAATCATTTAAATCTAATGGACAAATTAATGTGATTTTAGTTCCTTGGTTTGGCTTGGAGTCGATACTTATTACGCCATTCATGTTTTTCACTCTGTATTCCATATTATTCAAGCCATAATTTTCAGTTTTTCGTTCAGCAAAACCTTGTCCGTTATCGCTTATAACTATTTTAATTTCTGATGATGAACAATCGAAACTAATCTCAATTAAATTAGCATTGGCATGTTTTACAATATTATTTACAGCTTCCTGAATAACCCTAAAAATATTTAATAATTGAAACGGACTAAGTGCCTGATCTGCCTTTCCGTTTACATTCATTGAAAACTGAATATCTTTTTGAAGTGAAAGAAAATTAACCAGGTAAGATTTTACTCTATGTGAAAATTCATCAACCGTAATTTTTTCTCCGCTAATGGCCCAAATAGTATCTCTTAATTGTTGAACAGTATTTCTCGCATAAACACCTAAATCAGAAATTACCTGGCTATGATTTGCATTCGGTTCGTTTTCCAGTTTATATTTTAAATAATCGAGGTTAGAAATAATATAAGTTAATTGTGAGCCAATATTATCGTGCAAGTCTCTTGATATCCGTTCTCTTTCTAAATACACTTTGTGTTCAATTTCAATTTTCTTTAGTTGTTGCTTATGTTTTCGGTTTAATAAATAAATAATACTTAAGGCTAGTATTCCAATTACAATTAAAATTACCAAAGCATAAAATAATTTTGTTTTCCAAAAAGGTGGAACAACATCTATCTTTAATACTAAATCCTGAGAATAAGCCCTTTCTTTATTATCCACAACCCGCACAAAAAGCAAATACTTTCCAAAAGAAAGATTAGTAATATAAATAGTTTTTTGTCCTACAGGCAAACGAATATATTTATCATCACTACCTGCTAATTTATACTCGTACTGTATATTGTTTTTGTGACGTAAATCAGGATAAGCGCATTCTAAAAAAATACGATTTACATTGTTCTCTAATACCAAAGAATCCGTTGCGCCAATAGAAGTTTCGTTATTTATTAAAAGTTGTTTTACTATTGGTTTATTTAAACTAGGTATGGAAGAGATTTTATTAATATTTAAAACATTCAACCCATTTGTACTTGCAGCCACCAATTTGTTGTCACTTATAAATTGCATACCGTCCCAACTAATTTCATTCCCAATTAAACCGTCGGAAGTATTGTAATTCTGAAATTTTAAATTCTCCGGGTTAAAACAACAAATACCATCATTTGTTCCCAACCATAAATTACCTGTTTTGTCTTCTACAATTGAAGTCACAAAATCACTGCAAATGCCTTCGCTAATACTAAAACTTCTAAAGTTTCCTTTTTCTTCATTTAAATTATTGAGTCCGCCTCCCAAAGTACCAATCCATTTTCTATTCTTTGTGTCTTGATAAAAAACAGTTGGTAACCTATGACTTAAAGAATCGGGATGATTGGCGTGCTGAAAATTTTTATAATACTTAAAATCGGTATTAAATACAGATACTCCAAAACTGTGACAAACCCACAGACGTTTATCTCTTCCTATTGACGCGGATAATATATATCCATAAAACCCATTTCCCTGATATGAATTACATTTCAACCATTCTAACTTATCAATTTCAGAATTATACTTATACAATCCTTTTTCTGTTGAAAGCCAAATTTCTTTATCAGAAACATAAGTAAGTGAAAATAATTTATTGGATGCAAAAATGGAATTTGAACTATTTAAACGCTTAACTAATTTTCCAGAACTATTAAGTTTAACCAAGCCATTTGAAGTAGCCGCCCAAATATTTCCATCAGTACCAACTGCCACATCACTAACAGCATCTTCACTTAAATATTGATTGAGTAAATTGAATTGCTCGCCGAACACTGCAACGCCTTTACTTGTACCGGCGTAGATTTTAGTTTGATGTAAACAAACTGAAGAAAAATTATCCGAATTTAATTCAGGATGCGAATAACGGTTCACAAAATTGAAACCTGTGTTTAATTCGTCATAAACAAAAACACCATTGCCTGAAGATCCAATCCAAAGTAAGCTGTCGGTTGTTGAAGATAAACTAATTAAATACTCCGACCGTAAAGCATAGGGATACTCTAAGGCATAATTTACTTTTGTAAGTTTATTTGATACTAAATCAGCAATAAACAATCCTTTATCCGTAGCAATCCATAATTTATTTTTGGAATCCAAATAAACTGAGCAAACTGTTTTTTGAGATAAATCACTCTCAAAAAGCTCAACAAATCGTTCATTCTTCTCATCAACACTAAATAAAACACCTGCTGAAATTATATAAACCGAATGGTTAAAATAATATACTTTTAATAGATTTTGCTTTGCTATAATTGAATCCGTAAATTTTTTACCGGCTAGTATATTGGCGGCTTTGTTGGTTGGACAAACATAATAACTACCATCTGCAGCTACATGTAAATTATCTGCTTCATCAATGGCAAAACTTCCATCATTCAAAATCATTAACTCAATACTTTTAGGCTGTGGTTTTTGTAACTCTTTTACAGGTATATAAAAAAGTTTTCCTATAACCGTATAAAACAAATTTCCCTGCTTATCTATTTCTAACTTAAATACAGAATTATGTCCGGCGTGCATTACATCATACAAATGACGTGTTACATTCAAAAATAAATTGGTGCGCTTGTTATATCTGTTTAATCCGTTTCGGGTGGCAATCCATAAATTTCCAAACTTATCCTCTGCAATATCTAAAACAAAATTATCGCTTAACGAATTTGTATCGTTACGATTATGCCGGTAAACATCAAATGTAAAACCATCGTAACGATTTAAACCATCTTGTGTACCAATCCAATAATATCCTTCCGAATCTTTAAAAACTTTATTGACCGAATTTTGTGAGAGACCCTGGCTAACATCAATTTGTTTAAAGCGCAGTTGTGCGAAAGAAAAAATTCCCAGAACACAAAAAAGCAATATGAAGTATAAACCCCTTTTTAAAGGCATTTAACAAATTTAGGATTCCTTCCTTCTTATTTAAAGTTTTATCCTCATTTTTTACGCTTTATTCATTAAAATAGGGCATTTGTCGTATTGCCTTAGTTTATAGTGAATTTGATATTTGTTTAAAATAAAAAACCTATGAAAAAACTATTTACTCTATTATCAGCTATTACCATCACTAACTTGTGTATTGCTCAATCAGGTTCTCTCGACCTAAGTTTCGATCTCGATGGAATTGTTACTACATCCTTGTCGTTTAATACTCCGAATACCGACCAAGGAAATGCAATCGCTATTCAAAGCGATGGGAAAATTTTAGTAGCCGGTTACTCATATTTTTCGGCTAACAATAACGATTTTTCGGTAATGAGATACAATACAAATGGCAGCTTAGATAATACGTTTGATACCGACGGTAGAGTATCAACCACTTTTGGAATAGGAACAAACGATCAGGCCACTTGTATAGCAATACAAAGCGACGGAAAAATAGTAGTAGGCGGTTACAGTAATCAAGGAGGGAATTATGATTTTGCTGTTGTTCGTTACAATACTAACGGAAGTTTAGATAATACTTTTGACACGGACGGTAGAGTAACCACAGTTATTGGAGCTGATCATGATTACGTAAGAGGAATTGCCATACAGAGTGACGGTAAAATTGTTGTAACAGGAGATTATTATGTTGGAATTAATAACGATGATATTGCCGTGGTGCGTTATAATACCGATGGCAGTTTAGATGCAACATTTGGTACGTCAGGAAAAGTTACCACTATTATGGGTAGTGATTTAGATGGAGCAAAATCTGTGGCCATACAAAGTGATGGTAAAATTGTAGTGGGTGGATTTAGTATTGTTGGCAGCACTCAAGACTTTGCTGTATTGCGTTACAATACCAATGGTAGTTTAGATGTGACTTTTGATGGTGACGGAATGGCTATAACTCCGATAGGTACAGGCGACGACAGCGGGAGTTCAGTTGCATTACAGAGTGATGGTAAAATTGTTCTTGGAGGAGAAAGTGTAGTTGGTTCGAACGATAATTTTGCTGCAATTCGTTATAATACTAATGGAAGTTTAGATGCAACTTTTGACGGTGATGGAAAAGTTACAACTGCATTCGGAACCGCGGATGATAAAGCAAAGTCGGTTGCTATTTTAAGTGATGGAAGAATAGTATTAGCGGGAAATTCAAACAACGGAACAAATAATGACTTTGCTGTAGCTGTTTATAACAGTAATGGTAGTTTAGATGTATCGTTTGATACTGACGGCAAAGTAACAACAGCCATTGGAAGCGGTGCAGATGTAGGAAGTGCAGTTGCAGTACAAAGCGATAGTAAAATTGTAGTAGCCGGTTACTTTAATAACGGCAGCAACAATGATTTTGCAGTAGCACGTTATAACAATCTACCTACAAACATAAATTCTATAACATCCGACAATTATAATCTAATAGTTTATCCAAATCCTGCTATCAATACTTTAAACATCAGTTTAAAAAATACGTCACAAGAAGTAAATAGTGTAACCATTACTGATTTTTTAGGAAAAGAAGTTAGTAGAAGTTTTGCTAAGAATGGAAATGATTTAATTGTTTCGGTTGACGATTTATGTGCGGGAATTTATATGCTGAATGTAAAAACCAACACCACATCAATAAGCAAAAAAATAATCATCACTAAATAGTATCCAAATGAAAATTATACTTACATGCACATTGAGTGCTTTAATTTGCACTAGCTCACTTGCCCAAGTTGAAGTTGAAAAATCGAAAGGCACTTTAACAGGAAAAAGCAGTTTGCTGGCAGAAAATATACCCGAATCTATCTTAGACCATTTCAACGTAAATTTTTATACTTACTTCAAAGGTTCTGATGAAGGAGGAAATAATGCTAAGGGTAGTTTTAATACAGCCTCAATTGAAGCTGAACTGGATGGTTTAGACACTAAATTAGCTCAGGAAATTACAGATGAAGCTTATGCTTACTTTTTAGAAAAATGGAAATCAAAAGGTGTAACTGTAAAATGTCCAACAGCAGCCGAAATTGAAGCGACAAAACAATTTACGAAAGACAAAGGAAAGGGAAAAGCTGAACTTATTGCACCCGGTAGTTATACAGAAGGAAATGCATATGCCAAATATCTTAGAGTACTTCCAACAAATGCACCTCAGGTAAAAAAAGAGTATTATGGTAATTTTGTTTATGGGAATGCTCAATTTTTTCCAACTGATTTTTCAGGTAATACATCAAGCGTGAATTTTCATATCGACATAAACTTTATTTCATTTAAAAACGGATTCGGAACAAAAGCCGCTATAAGAGGAAAAGTAGGTTTAAAAACTACTGCCGGCGGATCTGTTGTATTATGGGTGAAAGCTAAAAATTTAGCTGCCGGCTATTCAAACGAAGGAATTGGCGGTTCTGACTTTTATGAACATGATGGTAATTCGAAATTATTTTCCGGAACAGATGAAGGAAGTTTTGCTTCTCATTCAAAATGGATAGTAAAAATAAATAAGGATGCTTATAAAGCCAAAACATTAGAACTAATTAAAAAATCAATTGATAGTCAGTTTGCCGAATATGATGAAGATGTAGCAAAGGCTAAAAAGTAATTTTACAATAATTCATTTAAAAGGTTTTGGGAATACTGTTATTTGAACAGGACTCCTAAAACCTTTTTTCATATCCAGTATCCCGAGGAAGCAATTTTCTATATTTCTCTTTAAATTGTATCTTGCCTCGTGCAATTTGAAGAACTCTATAACGAACACAAAAAGCTAGTTTACAACTTAGCGCTTCAATATGTACAAAATATTGAAGACGCTGAAGAAATTACACAAGATGTTTTTGTTAGCGTTTACGAAAAACTCGATACATTCCGACAAGATTCAAAACACAGCACTTGGCTTTACAGAATCACCATTAATAAGTCTTTGGATTTTATAAAAGCTAAGCAGCGACAAAAACGGTTTTCTTTTTTTACCTCCTTGTTTCATGATGAAAGTAATGAACCTAAACATCAGGTGTCGGATTTTAATCACCCGGGTGTTTTAATGGAAGAAAAGGAACAGCTTAAGAATTTGTTTGCTTTAATTAACGAATTGCCGGATAATCAAAAAACCGCCCTCATATTAATGAAAATTGAGGAGAGAAGTCAGATTGAAACGGCAGAAATCATGAATATGACGCCAAAAGCCGTAGAATCATTGGTTCAGAGGGCTAAAACAAATCTTTCAAAAAAATTAAACCCGAACGAAGGAAACATTAAATAACATCGTCTAAACTATAAGAACATGGAAAACGAACTCGATATTTTAAACAGAATTCAAAAAGTGGATGCTCCGCCATTTTTGTACACGCGTATTTTAAATCGTGTTCAAAATAAGGTTAAAGAAACGGTTCCTGTGAAATGGGCTGTTGCAGCCGCAGCTTGCTTATTGATTTTGATTACCATAAACATTAGTGTTATTCAATCCAGCAAGGAAAGCAATACCACTAATCTTTCTGAAGTGTTCTCATTAAAAACTAATAACTCGCTTTACAATGAATAAGAATAAATTATTGATATTCCTGATTGCCGGATTATTAATTTCGAATATCCTGCTTGTTGTATTTATGATGAAAGGCAGAGGTCCCGGACA
>JAGNIU010000027.1 GCA_018000995.1 Bacteroidia bacterium | reverse complement strand
AATCAGAGATATGTACTAAACCATCAACACCTTCTTCTAATTCAACAAACACACCAAAGTTGGTGAAGTTGCGAACAGTTCCTGTGTGACGAGTTCCTTTTGCATATTTCTCCATGATCATATTCCATGGATCAGGAGTTAATTGTTTCATACCAAGGCTCATTTTGCGTTCGTCGCGGTCTAACGTTAATACGATAGCTTCAACTTCAGCACCAACTGTTACGAAATCTTGTGCGCTGCGTAAATGTTGACTCCAGCTCATTTCACTTACGTGAATTAAACCTTCAACACCTTGAGCAACTTCAATAAATGCACCGTAATCAGCAATAACAACTACTTTACCTTTTACTTTATCACCAACTTTAATTTCGGTTGATAAAGAATCCCAAGGATGAGCAGAAAGTTGTTTTAAACCTAATGCGATACGTTTTTTATCATCATCAAAATCTAAAATAACCACTTGAATTTTCTCGTCTAATTTAACGATCTCTTCAGGGTGGTTAATACGACCCCATGATAAATCTGTAATGTGAATTAAACCGTCAACACCACCTAAATCAATAAACACACCATAAGAAGTAATGTTTTTCACAGTACCTTCTAATACTTGTCCTTTTTCTAATTTAGAGATGATTTCGCGTTTTTGGTTTTCGATTTCAGCTTCAATTAAAGCTTTGTGAGAAACCACTACGTTTTTGAATTCGTTGTTGATTTTTACAACTTTAAATTCCATTGTTTTACCAACGTAAATATCGTAATCGCGGATAGGTTTAACATCGATTTGAGAACCCGGTAAAAATGCTTCGATACCAAATACATCAACAATAAGACCACCTTTGGTACGGCATTTAACGTAACCTTTAATGATTTCATCAGTTGTAAGAGCTTGGTTAACGCGATCCCAACTTTTATTAGCGCGCGCTTTTTTGTGCGATAATACTAATTGACCGTTTGCGTCTTCAGCAGTTTCAATAAAAACTTCAACTTTATCACCAATTTTTAAATCGGGATTATAGCGAAATTCAGATAAGGCAACAACGCCATCCGATTTGTAACCAATGTTTACAACTACTTCACGTGTGTTTTTTGATACTACAGTTCCTTCTAAAATTTGAAGATCACTGATTGTGCTTAATGATGCACCATACAATTCATCTAATTTAGTACGTTCGTCGTTAGAATAGTTGTCTTGTTTTTTTCCGATTGAATTCCAGTCAAAATCCGGATTTCCTACTAAGGCTTTATCTGCCATTTTGTTTTACTTTACTTGTATCAAACAACTGCTGGGATTGCTTGAGAGGTTAGTTTTTAATTTTATACCGTTTTTCCCAGAAAAATTCGGGCTACAAATATACATTAAAAAGCGGCCATTGTTTTAAATTAACAAGCAATTTATATAAAATTAACTTGTTGATAATTAATAAGTTAAATCTTTTGGTTTAAAACTAAAAAACCCATTAATTTGTAGGGTAAAAGATTATTAAACTGATGACCAAAACATTAACTCACGGTATAGAAATTTCGGTTGAGTGTAAGTACTGGCCCGAGCAATCGAGTCCGAAGGATAATCTTTACTTTTTTATCTATTACATTACCATCACCAACAAAAGCGCTGAACCTATGCAATTAATTAAAAGGCATTGGGATATTTTTGACAGCGTTAACGAAAAACGTATGGTAGATGGAATTGGTGTTGTAGGTGAAACACCTGTAATTGAACCCGGCGAAAAATACGAATACAACAGCGGTTGTAATTTGGTTTCGGAAATTGGTTTTATGAAAGGTTTTTACACCATGAAAAAAATCAATGATGGAGCAGAGGTTGATGTTGAAATTCCTCAATTCAATTTAATTGTTCCTGCTAAATTAAATTAACTTTAGCTTTTACTTTTTACTAAATGAGAAAGATCTTTCTTATTCATATTCTTCTTCTTATAGGTGTAAATAATTTTGCGCAAGTAAATTTTGGTTGGGCAAAAAGCATTGGAAGTCCTAATGCGGATCAGGGAAATGCAATTGTTGCTGATGCCTCAGGTAATATTTATGTGACTGGTTATTTTTGGGGAACTACAGATTTTGATCCAGGCCCTGGCATCTATGTGTTAAGCTCTTCTTCGCCGCAAGATATTTTCGTTTGTAAATTAAATAATTTGGGTAATCTTGTTTGGGCTAGAAATTTTGCACCGAGTGGTGGTGGTGCAGGCACCTCAGTTTTTGTAGATGCTCTAGGAAATGTTTATACCACTGGCTATTTTGGAGGAACGGCAGATTTCGATCCGGGTGCCGGAACTTATACATTAAATGCTTCAGGTAGTAGTGATATTTTTATTAATAAGCTAAATAGTGCAGGCCTATTTGTTTGGACAAAGCAACTTGCCTGTGTTGGAACGGCTACATGCAATGATATAAAAGTAGATGCAGGTTCCAATGTTTTATTGACAGGATCTTTTAATATTTCAATAGATCTCAATCCGGGCCCATCAGTTTTAACCTATACAACAAATTCAAGCTGGGATGATGATATTTTCGTTGTGAAGCTCGATCCTTCAGGAAATCTTACTTGGGCCAAAACTATAGGAGGATCTGGCCCTGATGCAGGCACTACAATAATAGAAAAAACATCTGGAGATCTCCTTCTTTCTGGTTATTACCGATTCAATGCTGATTTTGACCCTGGTCCATCCACATTCACTGTTGTTGCAAATGGTATAGATGATATTTTTATTCTACAACTCGATGGATCAGGAAATTTTGTATGGGCTAAAAGTATGGGTGGTCCAGGTTATGACCGTGCACATGGAATGACAATCGATGCTTCAAATAATATTTATACAACAGGTTATTTCAATGGTACAAGTGATTTTGATCCGAGCGTTGCTTCTTTTACTTTATCCACATCAGGCTCATTTACTGACGATGATATTTTTGTAAGTAAACTCGATCCAAACGGAAATTTTATTTGGGCTAAACAAATGGGAGGGCCAAGTAATAGTGATCAGGGAAATTCAATAACCCTTGACGCATTAGGAAATGTATATACAACAGGAAGATATCTTTACACAGGTGATTTTGACCCGGGGCCGGGAACATATACAATGACTTCAGTTGGTAGTGCTGCTTGCGCATTTGTAAGTATTTTAGATCCTTCTGGAAATTTTTCCTGGGCTGGTGGATGGGGAGCCGCTGCAGATGCATGGGGAGAGTGTATCACAATAGATAATGCGTATAATATCTATACAACAGGGCCGTATCGAGGGAAAACTGATTTTGATCCTTCGCCATCTTCATTCACGTTAATGCCCCAAGGAGGTTTTGATATTTTTATTCATAAACTTGGTCAATCTTCTTTGGGGATTAAGGATATTTCTTTCAATCATAGTATTGGAATTTATCCTAATCCTAATTCCGGTGAATTCAAATTAAAAATTGAAAAGGAAATAGAAAATGCAGAATTAATTTTAATTAACTCTCTGGGTCAAAAAGTTTATGACCAAAGAATATTTAAAGGAGTGAATTATATTCGCGTTTCTGGTATTAGTGCGGGTTTATATAATTACATTTTACTTGAAGATGATCAGAAATTTGATTCAGGGAAAGTGATTATAAATGAAAACTAATCAGGATAAACCACGTAATTTCTTGGCGTTTCGTAAAGTGTAACCTGAATTTTTTGGTATGATTTTAATTTGGGTTGCAGAATATCATAAATCACTTTCGCGATGTTTTCTGCTGTAGGATTTAAGTTTTTAAACTCAACAGTATCCAAATTTAAATTGCGATGATCGAAGCGTTCTACAATTTCTTCCTTTAGTATATCACTCAATACTTTCAAGTCAATTACAAAACCGGTTTCAGGGTCAATTGGTCCTGTTACTTTAACATGCAATTCGTAATTATGTCCGTGAAAGTTCGGGTTATTACACAATCCAAAAATCTCATCATTTTTTTTATCGTCCCATTTAGGATTATATAATCGGTGCGCCGAATGAAAAGTTACTTTTCTTATTACTGAGGTATTCATAATTTAAGATTCAAAATTTAAAGATTCAATTATTTACTTATTCTTCATTCTTACTTGGTCAATCGTCACTCGAACTTACTTCCTATTATCGCCCATTCCCTTACAGTATTGGTCAATTAATTTGTAAGCCATTTTATCGCCCAAAGTATCGGCTTTATTTAAATCTTCACAAGCGCCGCGTTTATCTTTACTGGCAAATTTTATAGCGGCACGGTTTACATAAGCTGCACCGTAATCAAATTTAAGTTTAATAGAGTAATCTACATCTTTTAAGCCTTCTACTAATTGTTTGTTACCTGCTTTTGCCATGCCGCGGTAATTGTAACTCACCGGATTTTTTGGATTTTTCTTAATAGCCTCATCTAAATCTACAATAGCGTTTGTATTATCATTCATGTTAATTCTGGCGGCAGCTCTCGATATTAAAGCTTCTTCTTCACCCGGGTTTCCGTCTAAATAAACACTCCAGTCGCTAACAGAACCTTTATAATCGGCAATTTCAAATTTTGATTTAGCGCGTGTTTTATAGGCGTTATAATCTAAAGCATCAGCTTTCATTAAACCGATGGCCTCATTCAATTCTTTTAAAGCGTAATTGTAATCTTTTTGTGCAAAGCGAACTTCCCCTTTTAAAACAATAGCTTCAATGTATTTTGGTTTTATCTCAGTAGCATTCGCTAAAACATCTAAAGCATCTTTATAGCTTTTTCCCAAAAACATGAGTTTAGCTCTGTAGTATAGAAATTCTGCATCATCAATTTTTTCAGCTACCGCAATAGAGGCGGCGCTATCAAAGTAAACTTTACATTCTTTATACCTTTCGGTATTAAAATACATAAAGCCCATCACTTTTAAACTTTCAAAGTCGTTTGGGTTACTGGCGAGGGAAACTTTTAGATCTTTTTCGGCTCCTTTTAAATCTTTGGTCGCAATTTTGGCAATCGCCATTTTGGTATAAGCTGCCGGGTAATCGGGTTTAATTTTGATAGCTTTTTTTAAATCGACAATAGCCTCTTTATACTTGGCAGAATCAATAAGTTTAAGAGCACCTTTAAACAATTCAACCTCTGGGGCCGCCTTCGTGGTATCCTGAACTTCCTGGCATATCCCCATAAAGGAAAATACCACCAAAAGCACCGTTAAAAACCGTCTGTAACAATTCACAACCTTAAAAGTAAAAATAAATTGTGGTCTGACGAATTTTAATACCTTTAAAAAAAATTAAATTATTATGCCGATTCTCACCATCATCTTTTTAGTATTAGGATTCTTAATACTTCTTATGTCATTCCGGACGGTTCAGCAAGGAACTGTTGCGGTTATCACAGTCTTCGGAAAGTACAGACGTGTAATGCGTCCGGGTTTAAATTTTAAAATCCCGATCATTGAGAGAGTAGCTAAAAAAATCTCTATTCAAAACAGAAGTGCTGAGTTAGGATTTCAGGCTGTTACTATTGATCAGGCCAATGTAAATTTTACAGCCATGTTACTTTATTCGGTTTTAAACCATGAAGAAGAAACCATTAAAAGTGTAGCCTTTAAATTTATTGATGAGCGTAACTTTATGCAAGCGCTTGTTCGTTCAGTTGAAGGAAGTGTTCGCGCATTTGTAGCTACCAAAAAACAATCAGAAGTATTAATTACCCGCCGCGAAATTGTTGAAGCGGTTAAAGAACAATTAGATATTACCTTAGAAGGTTGGGGTTATCATTTAATAGATTTACAATTAAACGACATCACTTTTGATGAAGAAGTAATGCGTTCGATGGCAAAAGTAGTAGCCAGTAACAACTTAAAAGCTGCGGCTGAAAATGAAGGTCAAGCTTTATTAATTACTAAAACCAAGGCTGCTGAAGCAGAGGGTAACGCTATCAAAATTTCTGCTCAGGCCGAGAAAGAAGCGGCTCAATTACGTGGACAAGGTGTGGCTTTATTCCGCGAAGAGGTGGCCAAGGGTATGGCAATTGCTGCTAAACAAATGGCAGATTCGAATTTAGATGCCAATCTGATTTTATTTAGTATGTGGACTGAAGCTATTAAAAACTTTGCTGAGCATGGTAAAGGAAATGTTATTTTCTTAGATGGAAGTAGTGATGGCATGCAAAAAACTGTTAAGGAAATGATGGCTATTAATCAGTTGAATTTACACTCTAAAAAATAGACCAAAACCCCGACATTTTAGATGAATTTTTAGACCAAAAGCTTGTTTTCAGGCTTTTGGTTTCTTATCTTGTATAAAATTTAAATACCATATAGAACATGAAAAAAATTATACATACACTGGCGCTTTGTTTTTTTACCGGCAGCGCTGCATTAATGGCTCAAACGCATGATATAGTTCTGCCTTGTGCTACTTATGAAGCTATGGATATGCACTTTGCTGCTAATCCTGGTGCTAAAGAAAGCTATGAAGCAGAGCAAGAAAAACTCCGTTTAGCTACCATTGCTTACGAAGAAAGTTTAAAAACTAAAAAAGCAGGGGCTGCTTTTGAATACACAGTTCCTGTAGTATTTCATATTCTGCACACTTACGGTGCTGAAAATATTCCTGATGCCAATTGTATTGCAGCTTTAGCTAATATCAATAAAGATTTTTCAGCTTCAGGTTCAGATATTGGAACTATTAACTCAACTTTTGCACCACTTTATATCAATAGCGATATTAAGTTTATGCTAGCTAAGAAAGATCCTTTAGGGAATTGTACTTCAGGTATTGTTCACTATTATAATCCAAGTACGGATTGGAATCAATCAGCACCAAACTACGCCTATTCAGGAACAGCTGCCGGGAAATGGAATCCTACTAAATATTTAAATATTTATGTAGTTCGTTCTATTTGTCCTTCAACTTCTACTTGTTCTTCCGCTGGAGGAATTATTGTTGGTTATACTTATAAACCAGGTACTTTAAGTACAGGAAATGCTGCTGATGCTTTTGTAATCCGTTCTGCTTGGGTTAGTAATAATATCACTGATTCACGTACTCTAAGTCATGAAATCGGTCACTGGTTAAACTTAAGTCATACTTGGGGTAACACTAATAACCCAATGGTTGCTTGTGGTAACGATGGAGTAGGTGATACACCTATTACTCATGGGTATTTCAGTACATGTCCCGGAAGTGTTGGAACAAACACATGTTCTGGTAGCGGAGGAAATGCAAACGTTGAAAATATTATGGATTATTCGTCTTGTCCGAAAATGTTTACAACCGGACAAACTAACGTAATGCGTGCTGCATTAGCATCTTCTACCAGTGGTAGAAATAACTTATGGAGCGCAACAAACGTTGGTCCAACTCAAACGGATGTTAACGGTACAACTGTATGTACACCAATTGCTGATTTTTATTCCACTTTTGGTTCAGCTAATAGTATTTACACGGTTTGTGCAGGCGGAACATTAGGATTTACTGATGTTTCTTATAATGCAACTGTAACTTCAAGAAGTTGGGCTGCAACAGGTGGCGCTTCAATTACTAGTCCAACCGCTGCGGTAACTAACATTACTTTCCCTAATATGGGAGTTCAGTCTGTATCCTTAACTGTTACTAATGGATCAGGGTCAAATACAATTGTAAAAACTGTAACCGTTTTAAATGGCGTTGCTAATTATGCAGCTACATATCAAGAGAGTTTTGAAACAGTGGCAGGTTTACCTGCAAATTGGTCAATTATTAACCAAACGGGTGGAGTTACATGGCAAAGAAGTACTACTGTTGCTGCTACCGGTAGCGCTTCGTATTTTATGAGCAATAACACAAATCCTAATGGTGCAATTGATATTTTACAAACACCTTCTTATGATTTCTTAAATAATCCGGGTGCAATGTTCACATTTAAGTATGCATACGCTCGTAACAGCGCAACATTTAACGATGTGTTTAAAGTTCAAGCAAGCTATAACTGCGGTGGTAGCTGGAGCGATATTTATGTTCCATCAGCTGCAACAATGGCATCAGGTTCGGGTGGAACTACTTCGGCACCTTTCTTTGCTACACCAGCTCAGTTTAAAACTTACACTCTAACAACACACCCTGCATTTAATATATTTAAATCGCAGCCTAACGTACAAATCCGTTTCTACTGGCAGGAAGATCCAACCAATGGTTTTGGAAACAACTTCTTCCTTGATGATATTAACTTTAACGGTACTTTAGGTGTTAACGAGTTAACTAAATCAATTGGTTTTGTTGTATACCCTAATCCAACTTCTGGAGCAGCTACTATCGAATTTACTTTAAACGATAACGCAAGTATTTCTTACAATGTTATCGATGTAATCGGAAGAGTTGTTGAACAACAAAAAACATTGAATTTAGCGCCTGGACACCACGTTTATACGGTTAACGAATCAAATACATTTAAACCGGGAATTTACTTTGTAAGTTTCGAATTAAACGGTCAAAAAATGTCAAGAAAACTAATTGTTGAATAATAGTTAGCTCTTTATTAAGAACCGCCTTAAGCAATTAGGGCGGTTTTTTTATGTCCTTTCGCAATAAAAGAATTCTTGTATATGATAAAAATCGAGGTTAATTTTACGAGATACAAACGCCCTTTTTAATATGTCGATAAAAGTATTGTTATTATCTGATTCACATTCAGAACATACCGAAAAATGGGCTTTAGGTTTAGCAGCGCGGGGAATTAAAATCGGCATCTTCAGCTTTAATAAATCCTCTTATCAATGGTTCAATAATGTTGAGAATATTACTCTTCTACACGAAACAGATAATACCGTTAACGCAAAAAAAAACCGTACCAAGTTTAAATACATTCAATACGTAAGCGATTTAAAAAAAGCGATTCGCGAATTTCAACCTGACATTCTTCACGCACATTACGCCACCAGCTACGGTTTAATTGGAGCCTTATCTGGTTTTCATCCTTACATTATTTCTGTTTGGGGTGAAGATGTCTATAAATTTCCGAATGCATCAGGTTTACATAAATCTTTATTGAAGTATAATCTTAAAAAAGCAGACGAGATTTTATCTACTAGTGATATTATGCGTAACGAAACGCGAAAATACACGCACAAAGATATTATGGTAACACCTTTTGGTGTGGATACAAAAGTGTTTTGCAAAAAGGATGTAAAGAAGGATAAAGACACTATCTACATCGGAACGATTAAAGCTATTGAAGATAAATACGGTATTAAATATATTATTGAGGCTGCTAAAATTTTAAAGCAACGCATCACTACTAAAAAATTAAAAGTATTATTGATTGGTCCCGGTACAAAAATTGATTATTACAAATCTGTTGTGAAAGCTGAAGGCTTAGAAGGAATTGTGGAATTAACAGGACGAATTAATTTTAGTGAAGTCAGTGATTACCATAATTTACTGGATGTATTTTTAAATGTATCGGTTGATGACAGCGAAAGTTTTGGAGTTGCAGTTGTTGAAGCTATGGCTTGCGAAACACCGGTTATTGTTTCTAATGTTGGTGGATTAAAAGAAGTAGTTAATCATGGTGAATTTGGTATTGTAGTGAAAAAGGAAAGTGCCGAAGAAATTGCGAACGCTGTTGAAAAAATAATTAACGATCAAAACTACGTTAAAACAATTACCGCTAAAGCACGTGAACATGTTTTACGTAAATACGACTTCAATGTTTGTCTCGATAAAATGATTCACATTTACAAAACGCATATTGATTAATGTTCATTAAAGAAATTAATAGTAGCCACGAAGAAAAATACATCAAACTCAATGGTGGTGTGCCTGCTTTTAATTCGTTTGCCTGGCAAAAAAATGTGCATCCTGAAGGTTTAAAAGTGTTTGGGATTTTTGAAGATGATGATCAATTAATTGGAGCCTTTCATTTACACTTTGAGAAAAAAATGGGCTTTACGTTTATTAAAACGCCTCATTACATGCCAAGTATTGGATTAGTGTACGATAACCGAACTCAAAACGAAGCCAATAGTTTGTCATTCAATAAAAAAGTAATTGATAAGGTGTGTGAGTTTATTCAGTCACAATCTTATGGTGTAATAAGTATTGCTTTGCCGCCGTTTGTTATTGATACGCAGCCTTTTTTCTGGAATAAATTTAAAGTGGTACCCAATTATACTTACCGTTTAAATTTGAATTTAAGTGCTGAGGAAATTGAAAAACGTTTTTCACCGGAGCATCGCAACAGTATTAAAAAAGCAACTAAAGATGGTGTTGAGGTTAAAGCTTGTACAGATTACGCTGTTATAAAAAAAATGATTCTGAAAACCTTTGAGCAAAAAGGGGAAAGCGTAAACGAAAACAACATTAACGATATTTTGTTTAAGATAGCTACTCCTGAAAACAGTTTTGCTTTTGCTGCTTGGTTAAACAATGAAGTAATAGCTGCAACGTTTTGTCTGTACGACTCTAAATGCTGTTACTATTTATTAGGTGGTTATTCAAGCGACTCGAAACAGCATGGTGCTGGTGCGTCGTGTGTTTACAATAGTATTTTAAAAGCTAAGCAATTAAACATTCCTTTGTTTGATTTCGAAGGCTCGATGATAAAAGATGTGGAACGGTATTTCCGTTCGTTTGGTGGCGATTTGGTTCCATATTATACAATTAACAAAGCCAAATTACCTTTTGAAATTATTCTTAAACTTATTAAACGCGAATTGTTTTAATGGCTATTCGGTTACTCGACATACAAAAAGACGGTGCGGAGTATGTAAAACTCAGTACAAAATTAAATGCTTCAGTGTTTAATTCTTTGTCGTGGATAGGAATGTTTAAAGCCATAAAAATTTACGGTATTTTTAATGATAACAACGAACTAACGGGCTCATTTTATCTATATGCTTTTAAAAAAATGGGAGCGCAAATGCATATCACGCCTCCTTTTACACCTAACAACGGACTCTTTTTTGAAAACCGCGCAGAGAACAGCGCCAATATAAATTCGTTTAATAAAAATGTTATTTCGGAAATTGCTGAATTCGTAAATACTCTCACATCTAAACTAACCGTTTTTATTTTGCCAACCGGGAATATAGAAACGCAGCCGTTTACCTGGAAGAACATGGATGTGATAGTGAAGTACACTTATCAAATTGATTTAAATACTCCGGAAGATATTTTACTTGCTAATTTAAGTTCTGAAAAACGCAAGAGTTTAAATAAGGCAAAGTCAGATGAACTTGAAATTGTTCGTGAAACGAATATGAAAGTGGTAAAGGAAGTTATTCTGAAAACATTTTCACGAAATCAGATTTCGAAGAACATGGATGTTTTTGATAAAATACTTTTCGAATTTGCGAATACTCATAATGCTTTTGCTTTTGTGGCTTATCGTGATAAAAAACCTATTGCGGCTACATTTTGTGTTTACGATTCGCAGCGCGCTTATTATTTGTTTGGTGGTTATGATGCCGAAATAAAACACCATGGGGCAGGCGTGACTTGTATGTGGCAAAGTATTTTATTAGCCAAACAAATGGGATTGAAGATTTTTGATTTCGAAGGCAGTATGATTCCGGAAGTAGAAAAGTATTTCCGTGGTTTCGGTGGAACACTTGTTCCGTATTACGCGGCGTATAAAGCCTCCTTGCCTCTTAAACTATTATTTAAATTAAGAAAGAAGTTGTAGTGAAAGCCATTATATCTCACGATATCGACCATATTACAGTTACAGAGCATTTGCTTTCGGATTTGATTGTGCCAAAATTTTTGATCCGCACAAATCTTGAATTAGTTTTAGGTAAAATTTCCATATTTGAATATGTTTCGCGTTGGACTGATTTTTTAAAGAACAAATGGCAAAATATTGATGAGTTAGTTACTTATAATAAGGTGAAACAAGTTCCTTCATCGTTTTTTATTGGTGTTAAAAAAGGAATAGGTTTAAATTATTCAAATGAATTGGCTGTTGTTTGGATGGAGCAAATGATAAACAGAGGTTGCGAACTTAATTTGCACGGGATTAATTTCAATAACATTGAATTAATTAAGGAAGAAAAAGATTTATTTCATAAGCTGAGTAAACAAGAAGCGAAAGGTATTCGTATGCATTATGTTCGTTCAGATCAGGAAACACTATTAAATTTAAGTAAAGCAGGATATAAATTTGATACAACCGTTCATGCATTTGAGAATCCTTATAAAGTTGGTAACATGTGGGAATTTCCTTTTCAAATAATGGATGGTTGGGTAATTGAAAATGGAAAGAAATGGCAAAGTTCTAATCTTAAAGAAGCAAAAGAGCGAACTAAAAAACAAATTGATAAAGCACACAAACATAATTTAATGTATTTAGGAATTGATTTCCACGACCGTTACTTTAGTAAATCATTTAATACCTGGCTAGAATGGTATATGTGGGTAGTTGATTATTTAATTCAGAATAAAATTGAGTTTGTTAATTATGCTACCGCAATTAAGGAATTAGAACAAGTAAATCTACATCAGGAATCTAAAGCAATCAAAATTGAGCATTAAACTTCTTATACTTACCCAATATTTCCCTCCTGAAGTGGGCGCTCCGCAAAATCGTTTGTTCGAGTTAGCTTTGCGTTTAAAAGCAGGTGGAGTAGATGTGACAGTTTTAACAGCCATGCCTAATTATCCAAAAATGGAAATTATGGAGGCGTACAAAAACAAAAACTATTTCTATGAAGAAATGGAGGGCTTAAAAGTTCATCGTAGTTCTATTTTTGTTTCTAAAAGTAAATCTATTGTAAACCGTTTAAGAAATTATTTTTCATTTGTGTATTCAAGCGCCCGTTGTGGTGTAAAACATATTGGTGATGTAGATATTATTTTATGCGAATCGCCACCTTTATTTTTAGGTTACTCTGCTTTGTATTTGAAACGTAAGAAAAACGCTAAGCTAATTTTTAACGTATCAGACTTATGGCCTGAGTCGGCCGAGAAGTTGGGCGTTGTTACTAATAAATTCTTGCTAAAACTAGCTTACAACCTCGAGGCAAAATTATATACTAAGTCTGTTTTGGTAACGGGACAAACACAAGGGATTTGTAAAGACATCAATTACCGTTTCCCCAATAAAAAAACGTATTGGTTACCAAATGGAGTTGATTTAAATTATTACGACCCTCATCGTATTTCAGATACCAATTGGCGTGAAGAAAATAATATTAGCAGCAAAGATTTTGTGTTTTTATACGCGGGCATCATAGGTATTGCTCAGGGATTAGAAGTTATTGTAAACGCAGCTAAATTGGTAAAAGATAAACCCAATTTAAAATTTGTTTTATTAGGTAATGGTCCGGAGAAAGAGAAATTAATTCAATTACAGAAGCAAGAGAATTTAAGTAACGTAATTTTCATCGATTCAGTTTCAAAATCAGAAATGCCACAAGTTCTTAAGTCTGTTAACGCGGTGATTGTCCCACTTAAAAAATTAGATTTATTTAAAGGCGCTATTCCATCTAAATTATTTGAAAGCTTAGCCATGCAATTGCCCGTACTATTAGGAGTTGATGGAGAAGCGCGCGAATTATTTATAGAACAAGGCAAATGTGGTTTGTATTTTGAACCTGAGAATGCAGAGGAATTAGCCAAACAAGTCAATGTGATAAGTTCGGACCTTAACTTAGCAAAACAATTAGGAGAGAATGGAAGAAAGTATGTAAATGCTAATTTTAACCGCGATAATATTGCAGCAAAATTCTTAGAACAATTAAAACAGTTATAACTGAAAAAGACAGCCAACATATTTTTTAATTACTTGCCGGTATTAATCACTTTTTTAATGCCTTTTGGGGTGATGGTTGGACCATTTGTAATTTTGTGGTTTATCTCTTCCTGGTTTGTTTTTGATAAACAAAAATTTGTGTCAGGATTAAAAAAGCCTTGGTTTCTTCTAATGTTTGCTTTTCTTTTATTGCATTGCGTTAGTGGTTTGTTGTCTGATAATAAAGCGGAAGGCTTAAGTTCGATAGAGGTGAAGTTGAGTTTTCTGGCTTTTCCGTATTTTTTCTATTTGTTTGGCATAAGTAACTCTACCGTAAAACGAATGGTAGTCGCATTTGTGAGTGCTTGCTTCTTTTCTTTGATATTTTGTTTAGTGCACGCCACTTATGTGTATTTAACTATTGGCGAAAACGAATTCTTCTACAATAAATTCTCGATACTAATACACGCCGGGTATTTCTCAATGTACATGTTGTTTGGGATATTGATTTTAGTGTTTGCTTATCCTTTATGGTTTACCAATGATAAATGGGTGAGTATTATACGTTACTTTTTCATTAGTTCCTTTTTAGTGGGAATATTTTTATGCGCCTCTAAAATGGGATACATTGTGGCTTTACTTATTCTTATCATTGTTCCCTTTATTAAATTCAAAGACAAACTAAACATCAAAACGATTGCTATTTCATTGGTGTTGATTGTTGGAGTTATATTTAGCGCTTTAAAATTCTTCCCTAAACCATTCGAGCGTATCAATAATGCGTTAACAACTGTTTCTTCAACTAACATCGACAAAACCTCCAGCGAGAGCACAGCAGTTAGATTATTAATTTGGGATGTTAGTCTTGATATTATTAAAGAAAATCTCTTACTCGGTGTAGGAAGCGGTGATGCCAATGATGTATTACAATCCAAATACCGCGAAAAAGGTTTAACAGGCGCCTTATCGCATAATTTAAATACCCACAATCAGTTTTTTCAAACTACAATAGCACTGGGTTTGGTGGGCGGACTAGTTCTAATATTTCTAACTTTTGGTGCTTTGGTTTATGGTATCATTAAGAAACACATCTTGTTAATCTTATTCAGCATCATCATCATTCTTAATTTTTTGGTTGAATCGATGTTGCAAACGCAATCTGGTAATTTATTTTTCGTTGGCTTCCTTTGTATTTTATTGACGAAGGATGTTCTGAATCTTCAGGAAGAACAAAAAGCACAAATTTCTACGCCCCTGCGTCAAATGGTTTAGGGTACAATTATACACCAGGTGGAGTTGGCGGATATGATTTATTTATTGTTGCTATAAAAAGATATGTGCCGGATGTATTATGGACATGTATAATTGGAAGTGATAGAGATGAGTGTAGTTATGAAGATTCAAAAGCGGAAATCACACTTTATAATGACTATTTGTATTTAGGGTCAAGAACAGATAAACAAACTACGACTAAATATCCTATTGTTGGAGTAAGTCCAACATATACGCAAGCCGCTAACGGGACAACGTGGGACGGCTCGATAAGTAGATTTATACTTAATAATATTCATTATTCAGATGCTATAGGAATAAAAGAAATAAATGGTTTAAATGGAGACCTTAATGTATTTCCTAATCCTTCAAATTATGATTTGAATTTAAAAATCACTAACTTTAATAAAGTATCAAGTTATAATATTTATAATAGTCTAGGTCAAATTGTTTTATCCGGTAGAATAGAGAACATTAACACTATAATAAATATAAGTACCTTAAAAACGGGTATGTATTTTATTGAAGTCAACGATGGCAAAGAAAGAAAAAGTGCAAAATTCATAAAGAGTGAATAAAATAAAATTAATATCTCTTCTATATTTTCTTATAAACCAGAATGGCTTTAGTCAAACCATATATACTTATGCCGGCTTTGGCCCTTCTGGTTATTTTGGTAACGGAGTACAGGCGACAACGGCTCTTCTTAGTAACCCAAAAGGCGTTACCATCGACGCAACTGGCAATATTTATATCTGTGATACAGATAATAGTTGTGTAAGGAAAGTAAATGTGTCTGGCATAATTACAACGATAGCTGGCATTCCAGGTTCAAGTGGGTATTCAGGTGATGGGGGTTCTGCTTTAGCTGCTAAACTATACGCACCAAATGGAATAGCATTAGATGCATCAGGTAACATATATGTTGCTGATGGGAATGTTATCAGGAAAATAAATACTACCGGAACGATTACAACTATTGCAGGTACAGGAATTGCTGGTGTTTCAGGTGATGGAGGATTAGCAACATCTGCTGAACTTAATGCCCCTACGTCAGTTGCTATTGATGGTGCTGGAAATATTTACGTTTCTGATAATAGTTCGCGGGTTAGGAAAATAAATTCATCTGGCATTATTAATACCGTGGCGGGAAATGGAACTGCTGGTTATTCTGGAGATGGAGGTTTAGCAACAACCGCTCAACTATATTCGCCAGTAGCAATTGCTATTGATGGATTAGGTAATTTGTATATTGCCGATGATAACAATAATTGTATCAGAAAAGTAAATACTACAGGTAATATAACTACAATTGCTGGTGATGGTACTAGTGGTTTTTTTGGGGATGGAAGTTTAGCAACTTCAAGCAGATTAAGTTCTCCAAGAGGAATAACAATGGATGTCAATGGTAATATTTTCATATCAGACAGAGGCAATCATCGTATAAGGAAAATAAATACTTCAGGAATTATAAGTACAATATCAGGTGACGGTAATGCAAGTTACAATGGCAGTGGAATCCCTGCAGCTTCTGCTACCATTAATACCCCATACCATCTAATCACAGATGTTTTAGGAAACATATATTTTTGCGATTTGGGCAACCAACGAATCAGGTCAATTTGTTTCACAAGTTGCTTAGCGGGAATTAACGATTTTAATTTTAACACTCAGGTAAAAATTTACCCCAATCCGGTTTCAAATACGATGCATGTTGACTCAGAACAATATTTTGAAGATGGTACAGAAATTGAAATAAGTAATACTTTAGGGCAAACTGTTTTAAAACTTCCAAACAATAGTGAAATTGATGTTTCAAATATTTCTAATGGGTGTTATATTCTTCAAATAACCACAAGTGATAACCAAAGACTTTATTCAAAGTTTGTTAAGCAATAAAACATTGGTAAAAATTAGAACACTCGATATTGTTATTTTCTCCTTTTGTATATTGGTGATAATACTTTCTTTTATTTAAAATTCTTTTTTAAAAGGAGAATATAAGTTCACACGCAGCGTTCTCTGCGTTAGTTATAATTTTTTGGGATGTAATTAAGCTGCGAGTAAAAGTGTAATCATATAAAAATACAGCAGTACATTACGGTTACCAAAAAATAAATAACAAAGTCTAATATGCGTTCTTGCATTTGCATTTGTTAGGTACAAATTCCGAAAAAGCAGGCTGCCATTCAATATACCCCCGTATATCTTGTTAACCGCCCTTTGTTAATTGGGAATCTGCTTATATAACGAAGCTACAGATCAAAAGTATCACCAAAAGGTAAATAACTATGTCTAAAAGTCTGTCAGCAGCTCTCATAGCTTGAAAAACGTAGTCTGCATTAAATTATTTCGTTTAGGAAACTTTAGGGGAGAGTAGACAATATTTAGGGCTTTATGTACGTTGGGGGAGATTCATTTAACCCCTCCGTCTTCCTGCCCATGTTAATTTTGGATGCAGGAATCCACCTCCCCTTGAAAAAGGGGAGGAAAAATTCGCGTTTTTAAATTAGCAACATGCTCGAATTTGTGCCGACGATTTATAATTGGAAGAAGAAAATTTCTCCCCCTTTACAAGGGGGAGTCCCGCTTTAGCGGGGAGGAGGTAATTGTTCAGCGTCTTTTTTCTTCCCGCCAAGGATAGCAAAAAGAAGTACGGGCAATAGGAATATATCTGCTATAACAGCAATAATAATAGTAATACAAATTAAGAAGCCAAAGTAAAATGTACTCTGAAAATCACTTATCATTAAACTAATAAAGCCACCCATTAAAATGAAAGTGGTGAGTAGAATGGGTTTGCCGGTTTCAAAATACGTACGCTTAAAGGCATACATTAAACTCTTACCATAACCCATTTCTATTTTTAAACGGGAAATAAAATGTATAGTATCATCCGTAGCCACACCAAAGGCAATGCTAAAAACTAAAGATGTAGCTGACTTTAATTCAATGCCCGCAAAGCCCATAACGCCAGCCATTATTAAAAGCGGAATTACATTTGGGATAATAAATACAAACACCATTCGCCAACTGCGGTGTAAAAAATAGGTGAGGATAGCAATAACAAAAATAGAGAAACCAAATCCTTGCATCATGTTAGTCACCATGTAATCGTTATTCAAATCCACTAAATGTGCTGCGCCTGTTACAGTGACTTCAATTTCTTTTGGATTAATGTTTTCGCTCAGGTATTTTTTTAAATGTTCGTTATGTTCTTTAACCAACATACTGCCTTTGTCTTGTATTTTGGCGCTGATACGAGCACTTTTTAAATCGGTACTAATAATTCGTTTTATGTCTTTATTCTTTTTGTTGGCTTTTAATTCTTTTACAATGTCATTGAAATCCTCTTCGGCCGGTAAAACGTTTTTAGCATTATCATCAATGGCTTTGTAAACCGATTTTATTAATTGCGGTGGAGAATATAAAAATCCAGCCGTGTATTCTTTCTTTATAAATTCATCCAGACTATTTAATTGTTTGATGATAGAATAATCCCAAATGTTTTTGTCGGCAGCTGTTATTTTTATTTGTAACTCTAAGGGACGAACACCGCTGTATTCTTTGTCAAAGAAATTAAAGTCTTGTTTAATTTTTACACCATCACTTAAATCATCGAGCAATAAATTATTCACTTTAATTTTTGTAGCACCAAAAACAGAAAGAATTACCATTACAACTGTAATAACAGCAATAGTTTTTTGATTGCGGAAAATCCACATTAAACCCTTACGCATTAAATTGTAAGTGTTGTTATTGTGATTATGAACTGAAACTAATTTTTTTGGTGTGAAGAAATAGAGTAGTGCCGGTAATAAAGTGTAGGTTAAAGCAAAAGCAATAATGATTCCTACTGAAGTATAAATACCAAAGTCGCGAATAGGCGTGATGCTGGAGAATAAAAGCGATAGGAAACTCACCACAGTTGTAATTAGAGTTAAGAAAGTAGGAAAGCCAACTTCTTTTAGAATTAAAGGAAAAATTAAATGACGTTCAGTCCCTTTTGAAAGTTCTTCGAAGTACTTGGTGAAAAAATGGACTACATCACTCATACCCGCAATAAAAATCATTGTCGGGAGCATCACACTCATAATGTCAATCGATTTCCCCATCATGGCCATAATGCCGAGCGTCCAGAAAATAGAAATCAATACAATAGAGATGGGAACAATAATTCCGTACAAACTTCTAAACGATAACCACAAGAAAAAGATAACCAAACCAAAGGCAATGGTTAAAAAGTAAACAAACTCACTTTGTAAAGTTTGGAGATACACATCCTGTGCAAAAATTCGTCCTACATAATGAATATCATCAAAATTATATTTCTTTATCGCAGCTTCAATATTATGAGCAAGTGTATCACATTTCTTTTTGCTTAACTCATCAAAGGTTTTAATGTAAATAGTAAGTGACTTTGCGTTTTTAGGAAAGAATGAACCAATTAATTCACCTGATTCATAAATGCGTGTGCTGTCGTCCTTATATAATTCCGGATCCTCGTAATGCAATACTTTGGTTTGCATGGGAACCAGTCCGCCTAATGATAAAGCCTTTAAATTAGTTGGAGAAACAACTTTGGTAACGTAATTCAGTTTCGCGCAATCGTTGGTGAGTGAATTTACTTTCTCAAGAAAATCTTTTTGAAAAATGCCTTTCTTATTTTCGAGGGCAATTAATACAAACTCGTTATCATACTCAAATTTCTCGCGGAAGTTATTATACACTTCCAATTCATTATCCTCATTTGGAAAGAAGTCCTCGAAATTATAATTGAATTGTAATTTTGTAATTTGAAAGCCGCATAAAACAGAAAAACCTATGACGAAGGCCAGTACAATTAAATTATATGATTTCTGCTTATTGATAGGTTCAAAGATATAATTTAAGAGCGGAAAAATAGCCACTAAAGCCCAAAAACACTAAATCCCACTAAATAAAAAAGCACGAAATTTTGTGGAATTTCGTGCTTTAGAGTTTTTGTGGCTATAATTACATTCCTGATGTGCCTGATAATACACTAATATCAGTTCCGTTTGGATTAACTTCAGGTGTAATGGCAATTACCGGAACTTTTGAGTGGTGAATGACCTGTTGTGAGTATGGTCCAAGGAAAAATCCGCTAATTTCAGCATCCTGATCGGTCATAATAATAACTAAATCAGCTTTTACTTTTTCAGCGTGTTTAATCGTTGCGTCTGCACGGTTTTTCACATCCTTCAATACTTCAGTAGTACAAGTAACCGATTTATCAGTAGCAATCTTTTTAATTTGTGTCATTACTACATCCATACCTGCACCTTCGTTGTCATCGTTACTACCTAACAAACCAACAACGTGTAAGTGAGCGCTAAAAGCTTTTGATAACTCAACAGAGTAGTTTACTTTTTGGCGGCTATGTCCCGATGTATCAATTGGCATTAATATATTAGTGTAACCGAATTTTTTTGCATTTTCGCTCATGGTCATAACCGGACAAGCGCTTTTAGTAATTACTTTTAAAGTGTTACTTCCAATTACTAATTCTTCGAGTGGCGAATAACCATGTGTACCCATTACAACTAAATCTGCGCTTATATCTTTAGCGGTATTAATAATTTCTTTAGTTGGGTTACCTAAACTAACAATTGTGTTTACGGATACGCCGTATTCTTTACCAACTGATGCAGCTAATTCATTTAATTTATTGCTTGCACCTGTTTCGTAGGCTTCAGGATTATCAATATGCAAAGGTTGTTCAAGAACTGCATAATGTTCGTATTGTTTATTAATAACGTGTAATAAATAAACATCACCTTTAGTGTATTTAGCTAAAAATGCACCGTGTTTGATGGCTAATAATGAAGTGTCAGAAAAATCGACCGGGATAAGAATTTTGTTAGAGTTAAAGTGTATCATAGGGAGTTTGTTTTAATTTAATACTTAAATATACAATAAATTTTTAATTTGTAATACTGACGAAAATCAAATCTAAAACTGATGGATATGTGTTTTGTGTAACAGTACTTTTTATAGTATCTACATCTAACCACTCGGCTTTTTCAATGTTTTCTTCGGTTTGTGGAATCAGTTTTCCGGTAAAAGCGCTCTTCATTAAAAACCAATAGGTTGTTTTTAGAGCATACGATCCTTTATAGGGATAGATGTGGTAAGTAGAAGGAAGTTCATTTATAATTTCAAGTCCCGTTATAGCGCATTCCTCTTCACATTCCCGAATGGCGGCTTGTTTAGGATTTTCGCCACTATCGATTTTTCCCTTGGGTAAATCCCATTTATTAAGGCGGTAAATAAAAAGATATTTATTATCCTGTTCAATTAAACCACCGGCAGCTTCAATATATTTAAATTGGGTTTTTAATTCTTCAAACAAAGAATCTACATTAAGGCATTTTAAAATCAAATCTGAGCCATCATTTTGTTCAATAAAAGTACGGATTCGCTCATTTAGTAAATCTTTAGATAAATCGGCTGTATCTACAATTAATTGATTACCTGCTGGTTGAATATCACCTGTTGTCAGCAACATAAATTTTGAATTGTAATACACTTTTTTGTTCATAAAAATCTCTTTCTAAAAGCTTTTATAAGATTAATTTTGCGCCATGACCTCGTTCGATGACTCCGCGCATAAAATTGCCGAATTTTTACTTCAAATCAAAGCTATAAAGCTTAGTCCCGAAAACCCTTTTACTTGGGCTAGTGGACGTAAATCACCAATATATTGTGATAACCGTAAAACGTTATCCTATCCGCAAATCCGCACCTATATCAGACAGGAATATGTGAATATGATTACCCAGTCTTTTGGTCGTCCCGATGTTATTGCAGGCGTTGCAACCGGTGGTATTGCTCAAGGTGCTTTAATTGCACAAGAAATGGGTTTACCTTTTGTTTATGTTAGAAGCGAAGCTAAAAAACATGGTATGACTAACATGATTGAAGGTGTTATTGAAAAAGGGCAGAGTGTAATTGTAGTTGAAGATTTAATTTCGACAGGTGGAAGTAGTTTAAAAGCGGTTGACGCATTAAAGGAAGCCGGTTGTGTTGTTAAAGGAATGGTAGCCATTTTTACTTATGGTTTTGATGAAGCCACTGAGAATTTTAAAAAAGCAAACATCCTGGTTAAAACGTTGACCGATTACAATATTTTAATTGAAGAAGCTTTAAAGAAAGATTATATCACCGAAAAAGATGTTGATTCTTTAAAAGCATGGCGTAAAGACCCTGCAACTTGGGGCATCGTAACCAGTTAATTCATTGGCAGAATTTACCATCATAAGCAATATAGAGCCTACAAAAGCTACTATTAAACAATTGTTTGATTTTTTGATTGACTTCAAAAATTTCAAATCTATTTTACCGGAGGATAAAGTTGAAAATTTTGAATACACTGCTGATAGCTGCAGTTTTACTATTCGTGGCATTACGGCTTTAACCATAAAACAGATTAGTAAAACCCCACACTCGAGTGTGAAATTTCAAACAGAAGGCTTGGCTAAATTTAATTTTATTTTGGAAGCGAAATTTATTGGTGAAGCAGAAAAACCCGGACAATGTTGTATTGAATTGTTTGCTGATATGAATCCATTTATAAAAGTGATGGCAGAAAAACCGCTTACCGGATTAGTAAATACAATGGCACTTAAGTTATCTCAACTCGAAAATTTTAATTCATGAGCAATCATAAAATAAACGCTGCGATTCAATTATTACCAATCGATACTAAAGAAGTACGTTGGGATGTTGTGGATAGAGCTATTGCCGTTATTCATAACAGCGGATTAAATTATAAAGTTTGTCCTTTTGAAACTGTAGTAGAAGGCACCATGCCTGAAGTAATGTCTCTTCTTGAGAAAATAAAAAACACCGCTTTAGAAAAAGATTGTCAGGAAATTCTCATCAACATAAAAATTCACGCCGCTCAGCGGGATTTATCTTTTAACGAAAAGTTAGAAAAGTATTAAGGACGAATTAAAAGGAAAGAAGGTGTTTCTTTTTCTCCCATTACAATATCTTTCGAGAAGATATTAAAGCCATCAATACTCAATACGATAAGATTGTGCTCGTAAATTGAAATGATATCCCAATCTTTACGGCTAATTAATTGCATATTGTTTGGCGCGTAATGTTCTAAATTGGTAATCTCTTCTTTAATTTCTGTATTAGCTTCTATAATTCCATTATAATCAACAATTGCAATATGCACATTACTGTTCTTAATTATTTTTTTAGCGTAGAATAATAAAAACACATCACTGATAGAAACAATAGGTAATAATACTTTCTCTACCTGATCCATCTCATGATCAATAAAAATACCAACCGGAATTTTACTGTTGTTGATGAAAGCATTCGATTTCTCGTCGAGAATATTTTGTGTTTTAAAAATATTACTTCGCCCGGTTAAAGTGCCTAATAATTTATCCGGACTCAAAGCATTCGCTGTAATACCAATGAATTGTCCGAGTAAAGTACCTTCAAAAACCGATTGTCCAACACCAACCAACATTAAATCGTACGCACCGGAATTAGCATCGCTTAAAATTTCTTCGCTTACATCGTTACTTACTTTGTAGGTGGTGCTAATACTTAAACCAATTTTATTGGCTTCCGATTTAATAGGTTTAAAACTTTCTTTCTCATATTCGGCTAATTGGTACTGATTAATATCTGCACTTGGTGTAACGTGAAGCGCCATAATTTCAGTAGAATTTTTCGAATAGCCCGAAATTAAATTAGCCACACGCGCTAATTTTTTACCGCTTTGAGGATTAGCAAAAGATAAAAGTATTCTGAATTTTTGTTTGGTTTTTGCAACAACCTCTTCAATATCTTTTCTAAAAACGTAATTAATTAAATCAAGTGAAGGGCCAGTCATAAATGTTGTAAACAAAGCCATTAATACCATGATGGCAAATATTTCGGGACTCAAAATTCCTAAATCATAACCAATATTTAAAACAACTAACTCCATTAAACCACGGGTATTCATAAAAGCTCCAATAGATAAACTTGTTTTCCAACTATTGCCAACAAGTTTTGCGGCCAGCATACTACCGCCAAATTTTCCAAGGATTGCAATTCCGATTACAATAGCACAGGTGAACCATAAGTGTTCGGTGTTTAACAAACCAATTTGTGTACGTAAACCGGTGAACACAAAAAATAAGGGTAGAAATAAACCTAAAGAAACAGATTCAATTTTTTCGATAATTAAACGACGGAAATTAATAGATGGCGGCATAATAGCTCCTGCTAAAAATGCCCCAAATAAAGGGTGAATACCTAATACTTCAGTTGTAAGAGATGAAATTAAAAGTATTCCAAAAATAGTAGCGACAATATTTAAACTTAAAGACTCTTTATTGGAATATACTTCACCAAACTTTTTAAGAAAGGGCTGAACTAGTTTAATCATTAAGATTAAATAAATAATCGATAAACCAATGGTGAATAAAGCTCCTGTTATAGTTCCCGCTTTTACAATTGCAATTACGGCCGCTAAAATACACCAAGCTGTAATATCATCTGACGCAGCACAAGTAATTGCTAAAGTTCCTAATTTGGTTTTAGTAAGATTACGTTCCTGTATAATTCTTGCCATTACCGGAAAAGCCGCAATACTCATCGCAATTCCCATAAACAAGGCAAACGAAATAAAATCAACCGTTGGTGGTGCAAATTCTTCGTAAATAAAAAACGAAAGACCAAAACCCATAGTGTAGGGGATGATGATACCAATGTGACTAATCACTAAAGCATCTGTTGTTTTTGTTTTCAGAACTTTAAAATCTAATTCCATTCCAATAACAAACATGAAGAGAACTAAACCAATCTGACTTAATAACTGCAAATTTCCCAATGATTCTTTCGGAAACATAAAGGTGCTGAATTCAGGTACCCACATTCCTAAAAGTGATGGACCAAGGAAAATACCCGCTAAAATTTCTCCAATAACAGTAGGCTGACCAATTTTATTAAATAAAAACCCGAAAGTACGTGCCGTAAAAATGATTGTCAAAATTTGTAACAGCAAAATAGCCATTGGATGCTTTACATTATCTTTAATGGTTTCATTAAAATGATATAATAAAGATTCGTTTGAAGAAACTGTTTTTTCGGTTATAGTTCGTCCTGTCTCAAGGGTTTTGCCATGGTTAATAAGGAAATAAATTACAAAAGCAAACACGCCGATTACTGTAACATAGAGAATTATTTTTTTGTAATCTTTCATAAAACTGAATACATGTTTACAGTAATACAAAAGTATTAAAAGAAAGCATTGTTTTTAGGTATGAGCTTAATTAATTATGAGGTTTGGAAGGCTTTTTAGCACTTCAGGTATTTCCAGTTACGGATTTTACCTTCCGACATCCATTGAACTGCGGTTTTAAGTCGGGAATTACGGGTTTCTTCGGTTTTAGCTTCCGTTACCCAGGTTACGTACTCCTTTTTCTGACTGTAAGTGAAGTTCTCAAAAGTATTCAGTGCTTTTTTGTTTTTACTTAATGCCGTTTTAAAATAAGCAGGAACTTTTAGAGGGGTTTTTGGTTTTGCAGGAGCCTTAGTCAGTTTTTCGCCTTTATCAATTAAAGCCATGGCTTCTTTTATATAAGCAATCATTATTTTATCGGAAGGAAAATCTTTTAGTGAAGTCAGCTTTCCTAAATGTCCCATACCCTCCCTTTGTTTGCCGCGACTTAATACCTTATGGGGATCTTTCATTTTGGCTTCTAACCAAAAACCAAACGAGCAGTGTTGTTTAAAAGCAGCCATACTGCACAACATATTACCTTTATACATGAAACAAGGAAAACTCCATTTAAACGTTTCTTCAACATCAGGACAAGCTTTATGTACCAATTCCATAATATGCCATAAAATAGGTTTAGCAAAGTCGGCTGACATTGTAATGTAGTCGTCTACTTTTCTATTAGGTACTGCCATTTTTGAATTTTAATAAAGATAGCACAAAAGATATATTATACCCCAAATGGCAACGAAGGTTGAATAGATATACAAAGCCGGCTTATGTTGTTTTAAATCTTTTTTGATGATAAGTCTGTACAGGATCCAAAGTGTAAAGGCAATTGCTATTAAAACCCCACCATATATTCTCATAAAGTAAATTTTTATAAATGTAGAAAAGAAAATATGGATTTGAAAATAACAGTTTTTGTGATGAATATCAGCTCAAGAGCCAACATTGGTTACTTAATAGTTAATTATTAGACTTAACATTGTATTAAAATAAGAAGCATGGAAAATCAAAAACATTTTGGAGATAATTTGGTAGCGGCTATGAGAAAGGCTGCTATCGAGTTAGAGGAACTGCAGGTTCAGGCTGCTTTAGGAAAAGCTGAAGCAAAAGATAAAGCAGAAGAGGTAAAGGCTAAGTTTAAAGACCTTGTTCAGGATGCGAAAAATAAAATCCATAAAGGCGAAGCCAAATTTGATAACCTGAAGGGTAAATTGGAACACTTAGAAGTTCAATTAGCTTTAGGTAAAGCAGAAGCTAAAGAAGTTATTGCTGAACAGAAAAAGAAAATTTCAAACACTATTCACGAAATTGAAGAGTTCTTTAATAAGTTGTAAATGCTATTGTAAGAATTTCAAAATCCCAATAGCCACCTGATCAACCGGGTTGCCTGAATTCCCTAATACAACAACGGCTACATATTTACTTTTAATAAATCCGCAAAAACTACCGAAGCCTGCGGTTCTTCCGTTATGCCAAATTAATTCGTTACCTTTTTTTGTAGTGGTAATGTGCCAGGCTAATGCAACGTTATTTCTTATATCGTTGTAAGTGCTTTGATGCGATAATTTAAAAGCAGGATTCGTCTCCTCTAAATTAGCTTTCGCATATTTCATCATATCTTCAGTAGTGGAACGAATACCTCCTGCACCGGCTAAGGCACCTAAATCCCAATACTGAACTTCAGAACCATCAAAGCCATAACCTTTCGCAAATCGTAATGTATCTGTAACTTTTATTTTGGTGTCATTCATGCCCAGGGGTTGACAAATGTATTCTGTAATTAATTCTTCATACGTTTTGTTGTAAGCTTTCTCTTCTATAATCCCTAATAATCCCATTCCTAAATTAGAATATTCATTTTTTGTACCCGGCAAAGTATCAGGCACCATTTTTTTCATATAGGCTAAAACCATTTCCTTACTATAATTTTTATAAGGATTTTGGTCGCTGTAATTGGGTTGGGAAATTAAATCAAAAGGAATACGGTGAACACGACCACTATGATTGGCTAAATGCACTAATTCAATATCTTTTCCTCCATAAGCTAAATTTTTGTAGTCATCACCTAAATGTTTTTTTACGGCATCGTTTAATCCTAATTTTTTATCAATAATGGCTTGCGCAAATAAAATACCTGTAAACGTTTTGCTGATAGAACCAATTTCATAAATAGTTTTGTTATTGGGTAAAACATTTGCACCACGTTTTACATTTCCATAATTGTAATAACTTACTTTTTTGTTTTGATACACCGCAATACTCAATCCGCAATTGGCAGGATTACTCATAAAATCTTTTACAATCGAATCCATTTTTAAATCCAATGGATTGCTTTTTGGATTATCATTTGTATAAGTTTCGGTTTCTAATTGGGGTGGCGAACTCATTTTAGGAGGAAGCCATTGCATAAAGGTTATTTTTCCTTTCACATCACAACCTAAAATCAATTCTAAATCTCCACTTAAACATGAAGCAGCAAAAATATGGTAATTGACTTTTTGGTTTTTATAGTTTAGGATTTGAATGTTTGAACAATAGTTTTCGGAAACACTAGTCAAAAAATTAACCAAATCTGCTTCGCTTAATTGTTTCTGAAAATTGGCATCCATTAGTTTATAAATGCCCTTGTAGTTTTTTGCATTGAACTCCTTTTTTACCAAATCAGCCACTTTTATATGCTTGGCCTTATCTGCCACTTGGGCAGAAGCAAAAAAAGCAGCCAAAACCATAATAAAACTCAGAAAAACACGTTGCATAATAAACCTTTTTTGATTTGTTAGGTCAAAGTAAAGAATAAATCTAAAGAGGCTGAATTATTTTATTTAAATGGTAAATTTTAAGAATAAATCAGGTATTTTTAGGGTTAAATATGATGAAGCGGTTTTTTAGTCTAATAGTTTGTTTTTCGCTCTTAAGCCAGGGCCTTGCGCAGGATAAAGACCCTTTACCGCGTTTTAGTATCCGTGGTTCATGTGCCATCCCTAAAATTATTGGCAGTGAAGCTTTCCGGATTAGTTTTTTAGGGGTTTATGATGCCGGCTTAACTTTGAATCTACGCGTTTCACAAAAAGTAACTGTAGGGATTGGTTATAAGAACGCCATGTTCAACACCACTTCTTTTTTTAAAGCAAAAGATTTGAGTACCAAACTTTATGTTCACGATGCCGTGGTGAGATTAGGTTTTGATCATATAACCGGACCAAAAAGTTTTATTAGTCTTTCTGTTAACGGAGGTTATGGTATCGGACAATACCAAGCCGTAAAAGCAGCACGCGATAGTTTAAATGGAAAGTACCCAACTCAATTTGGTTCTATTTTTTTACGTCCCGAGTTTAGCGCTAATTTTTTAGTGGAAGATAATTTTGCATTCGGCGTTTACCTCGCTTACAATATGATGTTAACGAGTTACGACCCACGCTTAAACACTTTCGATACTTACGAGAACTTTAGTAAATACAAGAATAAAGCCAATATGGGTTGGATTTCTTTTGGTTTCAATTTCTATTACGGTCCAAAAAAGAAAAAGGCTTAGCACATTCAACTTGAAAACAGCTTTTAAAATATTTTTCCTTTTTAGTTGTTTATCTTTTCAAGTGTTTTCTCAAAATGTAACTATTAGCGGTTACGTTAAAGATAAATCAAACGGCGAGAGCGCTCCTGGCGCTACAATTTTAATTAAAGAAATTAATAAAGCGACTTCTGCTAATCAATACGGATTTTATTCATTAACGGTTCCAAAAGGACAATACACCGTAGCATTTACATTGTTAGGCTACCAAACATTTACTCAAAGTATAAATCTCGAAAAAAACATTAGTCTCAATGTAAATTTAAATTCAGCTGAGGAACAATTAGGTGAAGTGGAAGTAACAACCGATAAACCCGATCATAATATTAAATCATCACAAATGAGCGCCATTACTATGGATATGGCGGAGATTAAAAAAATCCCTGCTTTTATGGGAGAAGTTGATATTTTAAAAACCATACAATTAATTCCCGGTGTAAAATCAGCAGGCGATGGTAATAGCGGTTTTTATGTTCGTGGGGGCGGACCAGATCAAAATTTAATTTTATTAGATGAAGCGCCTGTCTATAACGCCTCGCATTTAATGGGATTCTTTTCTGTGTTTAATGGCGATGCTATTAAAAATGTAAACTTAATTAAAGGCGGAATGCCTGCGCAGTACGGTGGACGATTATCTTCCGTGTTGGATATCTCCATGAAGGAAGGAAATAATCAAACCTTTCATGCAACAGGTGGAGTAGGAGTGATTGCCTCGCGTTTAACTATTGAAGGACCACTGAAAAAAGATAAATCTTCATTTATAATTAGTGGTCGACGTACTTACATTGATGTTTTATCGAAACCATTTTTTAAACCCGGCTCACCTTTTGCAGGAACATCTTATTTCTTTTACGATTTAAATGCGAAGATAAATTATAAATTCTCTGATAAAGACCGCATTTTTTTAAGTGGTTATTTTGGAAGAGATATTTTTAAGTTTAATGATGAAGAAGCGAAATTTAAAACTACTATCCCTTGGGGAAATGCAACCGCTTGTTTACGTTGGAATCATTTATTCAATTCTAAATTATTCGCCAATGCTTCTGTCATCTTTACCAATTACGATTTTGCATTTAGTGCTTTGCAGGATAATTTTGAACTCACCATTAAATCAGGCATCAAAGATTGGAATTTTAAATACGATGTCAATTATTTTCCGAATCCGCGCCACAATGTAAAAGTGGGATTCAATTATATTTTCCATACGTTTATTCCCACCAGCGTATCAGCACAACAAGGCGATACCAAATTTGATTTGGGAAGTGTGATAAAATTATATTCTCACGATGCCGCAGTTTACGCCGGCGATGATTGGGATATTACCGAAAAACTAAGAGTGAATTACGGTTTACGTTTCGGATACTTTGCACAAGTAGGACCCTTTACCCGTTACAATAAAGATTTATTTGGTAAACCATCTGATACCGTTGTTTACAAGCGCGGTAAAAAAGTGGTTGACTATAACGGATGGGAGCCCCGCGTATCGATGCGTTATGCATTTACAAAATCATTCTCCGTTAAAGCTTCTTACACACGCAATTATCAATACATTCATTTAGCCACTATGTCATCGGTTAGTTTGCCAACTGATGTTTGGATGCCTTGTACCGAAATTATCAAACCACAAATTTCAACACAATATGCTTTAGGTGTATTTAAAAATTTTAAAGACAACAATTACGAATCTTCGATTGAAATTTATTATAAGGATATGCAAAATCAAGTGGATTATAAAGAAGGAGCACAACCTTCCGATAATGTATTTGATAATCCCGATAACGCATTTACTTATGGAAAAGGCTGGGCTTATGGTGCTGAATTCTTTTTGAAAAAACGCGAAGGCAAATTTACAGGATGGATTGGCTATACATTATCATGGACTTGGCGTCAATTCAAAGACATTAATTATGGTCTGCCATATTTAGCAAAATACGACAGGCGACATGATGCCTCTTTAGTTTTAACTTATGATTATGATAAACAATGGAATTTTGGTTTAGTATGGGTGTATGGAACAGGCAACAGAGGCACATTACCAAATGGTTTCTTTTTATACGAAGGAAGTTTGAGTAACGATTATGGTTTAAGAAACTCTTATCAATTCCCGGATTATCACAGAATGGATTTAAACATTACGTTTACTCCCGACCGACAAAAACATTTAGTCCGTAAAAAAATGCGTGTTGAAAAACGTTATGCGAAAAACGGAAAAGATGCAAGTAAAATTGTAGTTCCGCGCAAATGGCTTAAGAATTACGAGAACAGTTACACCTTAAGTATTTTCAATGTGTACAACCGTTACAATCCGTATTTTATTTATTATAGTAAGAGCGGCGATTTTTTAAATGGGAATTTATCGGTAACGGCAAAGCAAGTATCCTTGTTCCCGATATTGCCAAGTGTAACCTGGAATTTTAAATTTTAATGAAATTAAAAAGTGAGAAGTAAAAAGCCAAAAGATAAAATTATGAGTGTATTCAATGTATTGAATAGAAAGGTCATTTTTGGCTTTTTCCTTTTAATTTTTGCCTTTTTTTCTTGTCGTAAAACCATAAATGTAAAATTACCGGAGTATAAACAGAAAGTGGTAATTGAAGCGAGTATTGAAACCAATGGTTATGCTTATGTTTTGTTATCGTATTCCATTCCGTTTTTTGGTGATTTTGATTTTACGCAGCCTACTAATGCGTTTATAAAAGGTGCTTTTGTCACCGTGAGTGATGGAACGCAAATTGATACGCTAAAAGAATTAGATCCGAATACCGGATATTATTATTTAGGTTCTAAAGTAAAAGGGGTGCAGGGTAAAACCTATTATTTGGAAGTGATTGTAAATGGAAAAACATATAAAGCCAATACATTTATACATCCACCGGTTGCTTTAGATAGTCTTTATTTTAAAGGAGAGAAGGATACTTTAGGTTTTATGTGGGCGCATATTACAGAACCAGCAGGCTTAGGAAATAATTACCGTTGGTTTGCCAAACGTTTAAACCGTGGCGATTTGTTTTATGCTGCTCCGTTTAATTCGGTGTTCGATGATAAATTTGTGGATGGAAAGGATTTTCATTTTGCTTATGACAGAGGTCCGCAGCCCAACCAAATACAAGATTTTAAAGATGACCCTGAAGAAGGCTGGTTTAAGCGCGGAGATACCGTTGTTGTTAAATTTTGTACCATAGGCAGACCAGAGTATAATTTCTGGTATTCGTATTACCTCAATAAATCCAGTAACGGAAACCCGTTCTCGGCTCCAAGCAATATTGTTAGCATGACCGCCGGGCAAGATGTTATGGGCGGATTTTTTGGATATTCACCAAGTTTTGATACTTTAGTAATACCGAAGTAGGGGTTAGGATATAGGAGTTAGGATTTAGTGGGTTTTGCGTCTTAGCGTCTTTGCGAGAAATATTAAAAATAATTATTATGGCAAACGAATTCAGTGAAAAAACAGCAGAAGTAGGCAACCAGGTGAAATGCGTTGGTTGCGGAGGAAATTTAAAATTTGCACCCGGTACAACACATTTAAATTGTGAATACTGCGGAGCGAAAAATGACATTAAGCCCGAAGCTGCAACAGTTATCGAGGAGAATGATTTCGAAAGTTTTTTAAATCAAGCGGCTTCTTCATCTGATAAAAAAGAAGTGAGTACTGTGAAGTGCGACAACTGCGGTGCATCCACAACCTTAAAACCAAATGTAACTTCAAGTTCTTGTCCGTATTGCGATACGGCTTTGGTAATTAAAAATGCGAGTACTTGTAGTTTGATTAGCCCTAAATATGTTTTGCCTTTTAAGATAGAACGTAAAGCTGCTAACGAATCTTTTATTAAATGGGTGGGTGGTTTATGGTTTGCACCGAATGATTTAAAGAGATATGCAGAAAATTCTGCCGAAAAATTAAATGGCGTTTACATGCCGTTTTGGACTTACGATACAGATACAACTACACGTTACACCGGTATGCGTGGTGACCACTATTACGTAACTGAAACTTATACCGACTCGCAAGGGAAATCTCAAACACGCAGCGTACAAAAAACACGTTGGAGTGGAGCGAGTGGAACTGTGAATAATAATTTTGATGATGTATTAGTTTGTGCTTCTCACTCTTTACCTGAAAAATTAGTACACGCTCTTGAACCTTGGGATCTTCCTGCATTAGCGGGGTACGACGACCGTTATTTAAGTGGATTTGTAACTGAGAGTTATCAATTAGGATTAAAAGAAGGATTTGACAGTGCTAAACAAATAATGGCGCCAACCATCCGCCAGACTATTTGTTCTGATATTGGAGGAGATGTGCAACAAGTAACTACACAGAGCAGTGATTACGATAATATTAAGTTTAAACATATTTTATTACCACTTTGGATAAGCGCTTACCGTTACAACGATAAAGTGTACCGCTTTATGATAAACGCCCGCACAGGCGAAGTACAAGGTGAGCGTCCTTGGAGTACAGCGAAAATTGTATTACTGGTTTTAACTTGTATAGCTGTTGGAGTAGGGATTTGGTATTTTGCAACGCAGACTCAAAAGTAGAAATGAGGATAAGGATGATAAACTTCCTCAAGCCTGCAAAAATAGCGCACTAAGGATGATTTTAAGTCCTAAATGGGAGTTATAGGTAATACGGCGACAAAATTTTGGCATACAAATACATTTTAACGGACATGGAGAAAAATAAAATAATCGCAACTGTTCGACAGCAGTTCATTGAAAACGCAGACGAAGGGTTGCTTTTCAATCTTAATCCAAACGACTTTAATAAAGTGTTCAAGCTTTCTCCATCGCAAGAAAGTGTTCTAAACGACATGAGCCAACGTTATTCATGGCAGCAACATGAACTTCCCGACAAAACAGACATTCTTTATTATTTAAGTATGGTTCTTATTCAAAGAACTTTCATGCGAGAGAGAATTCGTTATGACCGTGATGACTTCTATGAAAAGTTTTGGGCTTATTGGACGGATAGGTTTAACAATGTAAAAACACTAATAGAAAAAACTCCTGACCATTTTGCCGCAGAAACAATTGGCGAAAAAGATTTAGTTTATATAAATGTAACTGAGACGCCGACCGTAATAATATTTATTATCACATCAAAAAATATAATTAAACTTAATATCAACGCACAAGGAAAAAAAAGTAGAACTGTGCAAATCATTTCGAGAGACATCAAAAAAATTGAGGCGATAGACAGCTCTGTGGTTTTGCGTTATCACGGGCAACATCAACCAGAAACAATTGAAATTGATAGTGACAAATCAGCTATTAAATTGCAAGACCATCTAACAGACTTGAGAGGTAATCGCAAATGACAACGGACAAGCAAAATGTAATCTGTATCTGGCGCACAACCCATAACACCAAATTCGCATCAGCGGGCTGACCTAAATTTTTCGCTTAAAATTTGACCGCCGACGGTGGAAATTTATTTGCAGCCGCTAATTTTGTTTGGTATCTTTAAATAAACAATTTAGGGTGTAGACGGTTGAGTATTTAAAAGCCCGCCTATTGCCAGCTGTAAAACCGTTAGCGGTAATTATAAAGTGACACTAGAATAAAAATGGAAATTAAAATAATTCAAAAGCACAAGTCAATAGAACCTCCATGTGACTTTAGTCTTCCAGACTTTTCTGTATTGACAGGTAAAAATGGAAGTGGAAAAACTCATTTATTGGAAGCAATGGCTGACAATAGAAAATCGCAAGTTTTTTTAAATGGCGCTCTTGTAAAAAACATAAGATATATTGGGTTCAACGGGCTTAATCCAAATATTGCGGAAACTTGCGACCCTAATTCGATTATTCAACACATTAAAAATTCTTGGAACTCCTACAAAGGAGCGAAACAAAATATCTTAGGCGAGCCTACTCAAAACCATAACTTAAATAGGTTATTTCAACATATCGGTGACCAGAATCTGAAAAGATATATTGACAAGACGTTTGAACTCACAAAAAAAGCATGGGACAAATTAACTGAAGATGATTTTGCAGATAGTTTTGACATCTCCTTTATGGGACAAAATGATTTTTTCACTGCCCAATTTGCTCTAATTTTCAAGAATTATCATAAAAGACAAGAAGAAAATAATATCAATGAATACTATCAATCAAAAGGAAACGCTACTTCTAAGGCAGTTCTTACAAAAGCTGAATTTGAAAATAGCTTTGGAATACCTCCATGGGACTTTGTAAATAAAATTCTTCTCGAAACAAATATTCCTTATGAAGTCAATAGTCCTGTAGGAACGAGGTTAGAATCAAATTTTAATTTCAAATTAAAAGATAGAACTCATGGTTTTGAAATTAGCTCTATGGATTTATCAACGGGCGAAAAAGTACTAATGTCACTTGCTCTTGCAATCTATAATACAGGCGGCGATTCAGGAAAGCCTGACATATTATTACTTGACGAGCCTGACGCTGGATTACATCCATCAATGTCAAAAAAGATGGTAGATGTTCTTAATAATAATATTGTTCTTGAAAACAAAATCCCGACTGTAATTTCAACTCATTCTCCTACGACAATAATTGCATCTGATGGTATTGCAATTTATCAAATGATAAGAGGCAATAATATTCCAACTAAAATACCAACTCAACAGGCTGTAGAAATCCTTTCTTCAGACATCCCATTTCTTAAAATATCAAATGATAGAAGAAGACAAGTTTTTGTTGAAAGTAAATATGACGTTAATTACTACGAACTATTAACTAATATATACTCTCGAATTGAACCATTGCATTCTGAACCTGTTTTCTTACCAACAAGAACATCAAACGGTTCAAATTGTACCGATGTAATTGACGTAGTTAATAATCTTTCTAATAATGGGAATGACCAAGTTTATGGAATTATTGACTGGGATAATACAAATTCTTCTAAAGGAAGAATAGTTGTACTTGGTGAAAATGAAAGATACGCTATCGAAAATTATTTACTTGACCCATTATTGATGGGTTTACTCTTTCTTAGAGAAAGAAAGCTGAATTTTTCTGATTTTGCTTTAACTCCATATTCAAATTATTCAGACATTAACAATCTTACACAATTAGATGCTCAAATAATAATTGAAAAAGTATTGACTAACCTAGGATTATTTTCAGTGAATATTAAGCCTTATTATCTTCAAAATGGCTGGACATTAAATCTTACTCAAGAATTCAATCTGCACCAAGGACATGATTTGGAGTCACTTTACAAAAGTAAATATCCATTTTTAAATTCCTATCAAAGAGAAGACTCTCTAAAAAAAGATGTTATAGAAAAAGTAATAAATGACTACCCACATTTTACGCCAAGGCAAGTATTCGAGACAATAATGAAAATAAAATAACTACCGCTAAAACGGGTTTTGCGTTAGTGGTCAGGTAGTGGTAATAGAAACATTTGAGCAATTAATTAACTTTGGCGTAGTGAGAAAGTTTTCGATATCATAAACCCACCAAATCAACTCCCGAAAACGTTATGCTTAATTTATAAATGGAAAAAATAGACGAAAAAACATATCAATATTTATTACACTATTACGATAATCCTGGTAACGAATTGTTCGTGAACTTTATCCGCCATTCAGAAATTTTCATTAGGAATGGATTTTTAGGGCGGACTTCAGAAATGATATTCTATCTCGATCCTGAATTATATAAAAAGTTAGGTAATCAAGTAGAAAGTATAAAAAAGATAATTGCTAATACTATTCATAAGATATCTGATTATAATAGTATGATGATTTACGTAAAACCAGACTTAGGGAAATTTCAAATATTAAAAAACAATTATACAACAGTTCTAACTCCTTGGGAAAATATTAATAACTCTCAAAATCATTTACTAAATCTTCTTCGTACTGCCCAAAATACTGTGGACTTTCAAAATATTGGCAATACCTCAAGAACATTATTGCAGAATATTTCTAATATTGTCTTCGATTCAACTAAGCATATCCCTGAAGATAAAACTATTGATGTTTCTGAAGGGAAATTTAAAAACCGACTCCACACATATATTAAACATGAACTTAGTGGTCAAGAAAATAAAGAACTCCGTGATTTTGCAGTTTCAATAATTACAACTGCAGAAAAATCTATTGATCTTGCAAATAAACTAACTCACGATTTAAAAGCAAATTCAATGCTTGCTGAAGCATGTGTAATCAGTACTATTGCTGCAATAGGAATTGTTAGGTTAATTAAATAAACTACACATTCCACTGTGCTGTGGACGGTCGCACACTTCAATGCACAAAACGTTATCCCTAATCCTTCGTCACAACAATTTTCCGTGTCGTATTATTATTTCCGTTTGAGATTTTTATGAAATAAATTCCGGCGTAAACAGTTTGCAAATCAAAGAAGGCAATGGTTTGTCCGGCGTTAATTTCGGTAGTTCTAATAATTTTTCCTGATACATCAATTAAGTCAACTTGTAAAGCGTCTTTTACTAAGTTTCCAACTTGCACGGCAACAATTTCATTACTTGGGTTTGGATACACAGAAACACTAAGGTTATTAAAATCTTGTTCGTTAATTCCTGCTGCGTAAGTATAAGTTGTTACAGGTTCGCTTACTGAAGTCACTTTACGGTTGGCATATACGCCATAAAACGTTGGTCCAACTAAATAAGGATAATATGAATTCCAATTCGCATCCACAGTAGCAAAATAACAATAAGTTCCTGCAGGATATTCAGGTGTTACACAAAAACGGCCGTTATGAATATCTAAATAATCAGGTCCTGCCGGTGTATTGAATTGATAATCTTCTTTAAAATAACCTAATGGATAAGTAGTACTAACATTTGGTCCCGCTGTTACAACAGTAGTACTTGTGTAAAGTGTATTACGTACTGTTATGTTGCGTAAAGAGAAACTTGATTTCATTCTCACAATTCCGCCTGTACCATTTGTATTCTTATAACCATAAGCGCCGTAAACAGGAAAGCCATCATAAGCATAACCAATTAATGGAGAATGTTGAGTGCTATCAATCACATATAAACCATCTGAATTATAAAGTGAGCAAATGGTTGATGTAACACTAATATCTAATTTAAATGCACTTGGGTTTTGATGATGATGATAATTTCCCATAGCAGGATGTCCTTTTGCACAATCAAATCCTGCTTTCTCTGCAGGAATTGCATCGCGGTTCCAAACGCCATCGCCTGTTCCGCCTAACGGACCACCTTTTAATGTTCCTGTTGAATTTTGCCATGAAACGCCATCACGGTAATCAAACATCGCCACACCATTAATAAATACACCAATGTTTCCCGGTGTAGTTGCTGTTGGTGTATTGGTGTTTTGTACAGGCGCTAAAGGAAATCTGAAAATCGCATTTTGATTTGTTGCATTAGACGGATTACCATCTAAAAAAGGTCCTGTTGTATAACTAGGCACACCTTTAGTACTTACATAAACATTGTTAGCGGAGTATTGTACAGTTTGACAATTCACCAAAATACTATTGTTTTGAGGCGTGAAATTACTTTGTATATAGTATTTCCCTGTTACAGTGGTATTTTGTAACCAAGATGTAACGGCAGGACTTAACTGCGCTTGTGTAAATAAAGCTGTCATTAATAATCCTGTTGTATAAAGTAGTTTTTTCATAGTATTTGGTTTATAATAATATTAGACGAGGTTATTTCCGGTTTCCTTCGCCGGGTTTTAAAATTTGTTTGGGGTACTGATGTTTGGGGTTAAATACAAATGCTGAGTCATTTAAGGTCAATAAGAAAGCGGTTAAGTCTGTTTTTTGATTGGGGGTCAATTGAATTGGCTTTTTTAGTTCAGGTGAGAGAACTTTACTGTCTTTAATAGAAATATAGTGGTTCAACACTTGATTCAGTTTATTAAAACGACCATCGTGCATGTATGGACTGGTATAAGAAATATTACGAAGGCTCGGCACCTTAAACTTTAAACTATCAGCGCTTTGTTTTGTAATGGTGTAACGTCCCATATCTTTTAAAGTAGTATCAACCCCTAAACCATTATTCGCGTAACTGTAATTGGAAAAAAGTGGTTCGGTGTGACAAGAATTACAATTGGCAAGAAATAATTCATAACCTTTTTGTTCTTGCTCGGTGAATTTAGTTTTGTTCTGTTTAACGCGGTCGTATTTTGTTGTTGCAGAAATTAAAGTCAGTTGAAATTGTGAGAGCGCTTTTAAAACGCGTTCGCCAGTTATAGCAGTATCATTATAAGCCTTCAGGAATAATTTAGGATAAAGAGAAGTGTTCCTTAATTTATGGATAACGTTTTCGATTTTCTCCGCCATTTCTTTTTCGTGAGCAATAGGAGCGAGGGCTTGTACGTCGAGATGATTTACAGCGCCGTCCCACATAAACGAATTTTGCCAAGCTAAATTAAAAAGAGCAGGGGCATTACGGGTTCCAATTAAATCGTTTATGCCGTGACTCAATTGATGATCCGTATGTGCGAAGGCTTGATAAGAAGAGTGACAAGAGGCGCAGGAAATGGTATTATCCTTTGAGAGGATTGGATCGTAGAACAATGCTTTACCTAAATCAGTTTTCTCTTTGGTAAGCGGATTGTTTTTTAAATCGTAACTAGGTTTAGGAAAATACGACGGATAATTTAATTGATACACTTTTAAAGTCGTGAAGCCAACTACTATAAAAAAGGAAAACGCTATGTAGAGTTTTAATTTCATTGCGCTTCAAAAACCGTTTTATACAATTTAGCAACCTGCATCGCTTTAGCACTTGGCGACATAATTTCATTGGTGGTTTGGAGTCCAATACCACTTAATAGTTTTTCTAAATCGAAATTAATATTTATGGAAGCAGAATGGTTTATAGGAATAGTAACTGTTTGTAAAGAATTATTAGGATAAGAATAACCGCCAATATGATATTGAAAAACGTTGTTTCTTGTTTTGCAGACTTTAGATTTACCTTCCAATTTAAAATTAATATAACCGCTTTGCCAGGCCCAATACATATTTTTGGTGGGATCTAAGTCGCCACCTTTTACACCGCCGGAATTTGTTGTACTGTCAATACCAATATTAAAACGAATCGCATCAAAATCTTTGAGATTGGATTGAATATTTATTTTTAACTGATTTTCTAAATCCAATAAATGAAAACGGTTCTTATCAATGGATACAACTTTTCCTTTCTTTAAAAAACAAACATCAGAAACATAAAAACGGAAAACGCTAATGCTTACGCTATCATTAATTGCAGGAAGAAAATAATTTTTCTCCGGCACTAAAACTTCTGAACCAAATTTTGGAGTAAAGACAATTGTGATTGGTTCAGTCTTAAAACAAAAGGCTGTACAAATAAAAATGCTTAAACCTAAAAGCAAACGCATGCTTAATGTGGTTTATGATGTGGAGGAGGTCCTTTAGGCGGACCAAAAAGGCGTGATAGTTCTGAAGCGAGTTCGTTAAAATCTTCAAGCTGCTCGGGTTTGCATATTTTTTTTATGTCCCCAAAATGCGAATAGTGTACGTGTTCAATTTTATTTTGAATAGCCACCATTGCGTTGATTAAAGAATCTGTAACAGCTTTATTTTCTTCAGATTTTAAATTGCTGTAAAGTGTAGTCTTAATATTCTGCAAAGCCTCATCTTCAGTTCTCAAATTTTTACGATGCTCCTGAATTAATTTTTCAAATTGTTGAATTTGTGATTCATCAAAATGTAAACGTTCAATAATTAAATCGCGAGGACCACCATGATGAGGGGGCGGTGGACCATGATGTCCGGGACCTCTGCCTTTCATCATAAATACAACAAGCAGGATATTCGAAATTAATAATCCGGCAATCAGGAATATCAATAATTTATTCTTATTCATTGTAAAGCGAGTTATTAGTTTTTAATGAG
>JAGNIU010000077.1 GCA_018000995.1 Bacteroidia bacterium | reverse complement strand
TTGTGGCTTCGACACGCACGAGCTCAACACATGCTGCTCAGCCACCAATTTATTCTAATACTCCACAATAACCGCATCACTAATAATCCCCTCTGCCCCATTGGTATAAACGGGTTTGATGCGGTATTCGTAAATATTACCAATACTTAAAGTGGTATCTGTAAACTCAGATGTTTTTCCAGGAAATGTTTTTATGATGGTGGGTTGTGCGCCTTGTTTGCATCTATACAAAATAAACTTCTCAATTTCTCCTGCGTAATTCCATTTGAGTTTCACCATCTTCAAAGTTCGGTCGACTTCGAATTTTATATCTGTTATTTTTTTGCGGTAACCGGTTTCAAATTTTATATATGGATTATTGGAGACACTGAAGTTATCGTCTTCGTCGCTAACTAATAAACGGTATTTGTAACCAACCCCTAATTCGACGGTTGTATCTAAAAAATTATGTAGGCTATCCTTTGCTTGCCATTCCTTAATCTTTGTGTCTTTTGTTTCTAATTCTTTACTACGGTACAATACATAATATTTTACATCCTCGCTATTACTATTAATCCAGTTAACATTTACGCCATTACTTTTAAGTTCCAAATTTGTAACGATAGGTTTAACGGGTGGGATTGTATCCGGACGTTTCACTTCAATGGGTTTAGATTTAAAAGAATTATTATAACGTTTGTCAGTTGCTACAACCGAATAGAAAATAGTTCTTGTTAGTGTTTTTAAATTTAGCTTGTCTTTATAAATAGGTTTCCGAGCAAAGTCCCTATTAATTTGAACAAATTCTTCATGCAAGGCGTTTGACTTTAATATTTTATACCCTTGCACATCAGGTTCCGGATTTTTATCCCAAGTTATGGTGACATTACCTTGAGCGTCTACTGTCGCTTTCAATCCTGTAGGCGGAATTGGTGGAATAGTATCACTTATTAAAGCTAAATGTGAATACGAATACAAAGTATCGTCATCAAAAGTAATTGCACCTACTTTGTAATAATTGCTCGACTCCGGCTTGTCATCTATGAAGTTTGCAGGTTCTTTAGAACTAAATACTTTTTCATAAGGACCTTTATCTTTTTTTGAACGCACTAAAATATACTCTTTAGGTTTAGAATTCTCTTTCTTATCCTGCATTCTGAATTGAAGAAACACTTTTTGATTTTGAATTACTTTAATACTGTCGATAATAGGAAATGAATTTATTGGCTCATATCCAAATCCTGAAACTACATTTGACGGATTAGATTCCTCCCCGAAATGATTAATACCTATTATCCTGTAAAAATATTTCGTTTCCATTTTTGATAACGTATCATCATAATAAATAAACTCCTTCTTTTTTTCAAATTGAGATGAAATGAGGATAACAGGTGAAGGATTTATTCTTACATAAATAATACTATCTAAAGAACGCTCAACATTGTAAGCTGAGAAATCGTTTTTATAATCAACAGATTTCCACTTTAATTTTACGGTCTTTCTTTTAAATTTAGCTGACAAATTTTTGATAGTTGGATTCTGGGAAAGTACAGAAGCATTTACTTCTAAATTTGTTGCGGTATACTTCAAGGTCGGAGGCAAATTATTTATTTCAATTTTGTATGTATACTTTTTTGAATTTGAAATTGTAGAGTCCGCAAAAAACAACCCTGAAGCCTTTGCAATATCGCTATCAAAATCACAACTCAGTAAAAACAAATCGTAAAACATTTTTTCGTTGGCTACTTCCTGAGGTACTACTGTCTTCTTTTTATCACCATGAATTACTTTATAAGCAACAATAGCAGATTCGTTATTTTTGATCAACATGGCCCATTTCAGAGTATCCTGAATCGGATAAGGCATTATAGTTACTGTTTGAACTGGGGGTCTGGACAAAACATTTTCTTCATTAGTATATCTTGTAATCTTATATCCATTCTTAATGGCAATATCAAATACTTTTCTATCAGACGGCACCCAACGCAATAAAATTTTATTTTGCTTAACAAAACTCTTTGCATAAACTAATTTGTTTTGGGAGTTTACATACAGAAAAGTAAAAAGCAGTCCTAAAGTGAAGAAAAATCTATTTAGTTCTCTATTCATTAAAGTGATTTTACGGGCGTACAATTTTTTCCATACTCATAATCGAACGTATAATTGCCTTTCAAAATTCCAAACACATCATAAGTACAAGAGAAATCCCCTCTGAAATACATCGGGTTCGGTAATTTACCTTGAACCATAGCAGCAACGGCTGCTGTAAAAATTGGTTTATTAAAGTTTTTATCTTCAATACATGGATATGCCACGCTAATTTTATCGTGACAAATTTTGGGGTCATAAATAGTTCCACAAGGATATGGAGGACCATCAACTTCTTTATAGCACACTGAAGGTACTTTTACTATTCCTCTTATATCTAAACTTCCGCTCATCCATAAATACATGGCGCCTTCTGCTAACCAGCCCTTCATTCCTATTTTTTCATTTGTACTCTGACAATATCCATTTTTGCCATAGTTCATCATCATCAAATCAAAACCTAAACCAAAACTATAAGCGGCGTGAATAGAAAAATCGTTATAACCTATTTGCTTATCAAAATCTGAACGAATTCCTGCACCCGTACAAAACCCTGAACCTTGTGATAAAGAAGTGTTATCACGAGGCGGTAAATTAGTTCCTGAGCCAAGTATGGCTTGAATTTCAGGTGGAGGTGCGTTTGCCGGTTCAATTGCATTTCCTACCATAAAATAAGCTGTAGCATTTACCTTATTTAATATTCTTATTGTATTAGGATTACTTGGTTTACCTACTGATAAATACCAACTGCCCGGTTCGATATGAAATTTCATTGAACCTTCTCCTTTTACCGCACTATAAGCGTTGATGAAAATATTAGCATTTGCATCAAATGTTTTGTTTTCGTTGTCAAATATTACAACAATATTTCCTCTAACAGGTGCGGTTGGCCTTTCCGGAACCTCACACATCGAATATAAATCGCCCTTTAAACTTACAGAAGCTAAACCACCTGAACCAGTAAACAAAACCTCCAACATTACATCTCCGTTAAGAACGCGTTCACTAGGCGAATAAA
>JAGNIU010000007.1 GCA_018000995.1 Bacteroidia bacterium | reverse complement strand
ACACGTAGTTGGGTGAAACTGTGTGCCCTCTACAAGTGCTAACAGCGGCTAAGCGCCATTTTTGCGCAGTAACGCTCAAATGCTTATCTTAGACTTGCAAAAACGCGCGCCTAGCCGCAAACCGTTAAATCAATTCTTCGTTGAAAAAACTCTCTATAAAAATATTTAAAATCCTTTTTATCATGTACATCATCCTATGCACACTTATGTATTTTTTACAGGAAAAAATGATTTTTCATCCTGAGAAATTGGCAGCGGATTATAAATATGATTTTAAACAAAATTATAAAGAATGGAATATTAAAACCGGAGATGATGATTTTCTGAATGGCGTTTTGTTTAAAGCGGATAGTACTAAGGGAATTGTTTTCTATTTACACGGCAACGCAGGCTCGTTAGCCAGCTGGGGGAATGTTGCTAAAATTTATACCGACAAAAATTACGATTGTTACATGATTGATTATCCCGGCTTCGGTAAAAGCAGCGGTAAAATTAAAAGTCAGGAACAATTATTTAATGGTATTCAAGCGGCTTACGACAGTTTAAAATTACATTATGCTGAAAACAACATAATAATTTTAGGTTATTCAATTGGTACCGGTCCCGCTGCTAAAATTGCCTCTGTCAATCATCCCAAACTATTAATACTTCAGGCGCCGTATTATAGTTTAACGGATATGATGAAACAGAATTATCCTTTCGTCCCAACTTTTCTATTAAAATATAAATTAGAAACCAACGAGTTTGTAAAAGCGTGTAAAGCTCCCATTGTTATTTTTCATGGCGATAAAGATGAAGTGATAGATTATAATGCTTCGGTACGGTTAAAAGAATTATTAAAAGCTAACGACAAACTAATTACCTTAGCGGGACAAACTCACAACGGTATGGGAAAGAACCCCGAATACTTGGTGGAATTGGAAAAACTATTGAAATAATGACAAAAGAAACTGAAGATTATTTAGCACCCCATTATGTACAACGCAGTAATTGGCTTCGTGCTGCTGTGCTTGGCGCGAATGATGGTATATTATCAACAGCAAGTTTAGCCATTGGTATTGCGGCTGCAAGCGATAGCAGAGAGCCCATTGTATTAGCCTCTGTTGCAGGATTAGTGGCCGGTGCACTTTCTATGGCTGCCGGAGAGTACGTATCCGTTAGCTCCCAAACTGATGTAGAAAAAGCAGATATTATTCGTGAGGAGCAAGAATTAAAAGAAATGCCTGAACTTGAAATGCAACGTTTGGCTGAGATTTATGAGAAGAGAGGTTTAAAAAAAGAAACAGCAGCTATTGTTGCTAAAGAATTAACCGATCATGATGCTTTAGGTGCTCACGTAAGAGATGAATTAGGTTTGAATGAAATTTCACAAGCTAATCCTATACAAGCTGCCTTTGCTTCGGGCGCATCCTTTACAGTTGGAGGAGCACTTCCTGTTTTAGTAGCGCTTTTTCTTCCTATAAAAAGTATGGAGTATTCACTTTATGCTTCTGCTATTGTATTTCTTATTTTACTTGGTGCTGTAGCTGCTAAAACCGGAGGTTCAAGTGTTTTAAAAGCAATTATAAGAATAACATTCTGGGGTACTGTGGCTATGGGACTAACTGCTTTGGTTGGTTATTTGTTTGGCGTTAGTGTGGCTTAATTAAATTAGTAATGACTAAAACTTTACGCACCTGTAAAAAAGGGCATAAGTATTACAAGAGTAGTGATTGTCCTACCTGTCCTGTTTGTGAAGAAGAACGCAAACCTAAAGATAGTTTTATGAGTACACTCTCTGCACCTGCAAGAAGAGGATTAGAAAACGCAGGGATTAAAACCCTAAAACAAATTTCGAAATATTCAGAGAAAGAAATAGCGCAGCTACACGGCATGGGACCCAATGCAATTGCAAAATTAAAATTAGAATTGAAGAAAGAAGGATTAGCTTTTAAATCTAGCTAGTGCACAGAAATGAACTCAGCAATATGTTTATTGAAATCATCCGGCTGTTCAAGATTTGTCATGTGTCCGGCATAATTAATAATCTGCAATTTAGAACCCACAATATTATTCTTAAAAAATTCTGATTGTGCAGGTACAGTTACAGTATCTTGATTACCGCAAATTATTAAAGTAGGAATTGTGATTTTACTTACCACAGAACACATTTCTCTTCGCTCTGCCAATGCAGTTAAACCGGAAACTATGGTTAATGGTGATGTAGCAAGAATAACTTCTTTTAATTCTTCAACAACATCTTTTTTGGTTGCTAAAGTCTCAGCGCAAAAAACACTTTTAATAAAACCTTCTGTAAAATCGTTTAATTTTCCGGAATTTATCTCTCTTATTGTTTGTTCGCGTTTTTTTACTAATTCAGGACTGTCGGCTATACATTGTGTATCACTTAAAATAATAGCTTTAAATCTCTCCGGATAATGATGTACTGCATTTAATAAAGTATATCCTCCCATTGAAAAACCACACACAATAGCTTTCTTAATTTTTAAAGCGTCCATGAAGCTTATTAAATCATTTGCAAATATGGCAATGCTTGCTTTTTCTTTTCCTGATGTTGACTTACCATAACCTCTAATGTCGTACGCAATAACACGGTGACTTTTTCTAAGAAAATCCATCTGAGATTCCCAAGTTGATTTATTAAAAGGAAAACCATGAATAAAAATAATTGGAATTTCTCCTTTTCCTAAATCATCATAACTAATAGTTACATCATTCAATTTAATATTTAAGTCTTTGCCTGTTGTATTAGTGGTGGGGTATGTCATTTGCATAATTGGAATTTTAGTAACAAAGATTGTGATTGTTTAAAGGATTCGTATTATATAACTTCACAGAAAAGTTACATGATTCACATGTTTGGTGCGGTTTGAAATTCTGTTTAAGAAAGAGGTTGTGGTTTAGGATGGGTTAGCGCTACAACATTCCCCCGTCAGCGACTCCGTCGGACGTCCCCTTTCGAAAGGGGAATAATTTTCGGTTATGTAGTATATGAAATTAAAAAATGAATTTGTTTTCAGCGAAAAATTTTCCATTACTGCTCTCAGAGAATTGACATTCCCCCTTCGAAGGGGGGACGTCACGAAGTGACGGGGGGATGTGAAGGTCGTGCGTAGGAAAACCTACTCATCATCATAATCATTAATCACTTCAACATCTAAGTGGCCAATAATTTTAAAATCGGTACGGCGGTTAAGAGAACGGCCATCAGGATTGTCTGAACCATCAGCATTTTCGTTTGGAGCAACAGGTTTACTTTCACCGTAACCTTTTGCTTTTAATCGCTGCACGGTAACACCCTTAGAAATTAAATATTGTACAACACTCTCGGCACGACGCTGAGATAATTTCATGTTGTATTGATCATTACCCTTACTATCGGTGTGCGACATAATCTCAACAATAATTTGAGGATTATCTAACATTAAACGTAATACAGTTGTATCTAAAGCTAATTTCGAAGATTCCAAAATATTTGCTTTATCAAATTCATACAACACATTTGGAATACGAATTGGTTCTTTCGGAATTGGGGTTAAAGGAATATCCTTTTCTAATGTAGTTGAACTTACAATGTGGCGCGTACTAAAATCGTGACTGTTGCTTAAGTAACCATCCTTCTTTACCAAAATCTGATAATCATTGTTTGCTTCTAACTTAATATCGTACAAAGCAAGGTCGCTCGATTTTAAGGTTTTAATTAAGAAACGTTCTCCTGTTTTTTTGTCTTTCGAATACAATTCAACAGTTGCGTCCGGTAAATTCTTTCTCGTTCCATTTTCATCAGCGTAAATTAATCCTTTAATGTTGACGTGAATGTACTCGGTGTATTTGTAAGAGAAAATATCATCACAACAAGTGGCATTCTTTAAAGCAACAGAACCTTTGCGGTTCGAAACTATAAATCCTTCTTCTCTGTTTTTTGAAATCGTATAAAAAATATCATCAGCACCCGAATTAATTGGCGCACCAATGTTTTCAGCACTTAAAAACTTTTTACCATCACCAATAGCTTTGTAAACATCAAAACCTCCTAAACCCGGATGACCTTGCGAAGAGAAATATAAACTACGCGTCTCTGCATCAAAAAACGGCGACATCTCATCACGCTTAGTGTTGATTTTTGGTCCGGCGTTTTTTGGTGTTTTGTATTCGCCTTTCTTTTTATCGTAAACAAAATACCAAATATCTAAACCGCCTTTACCTTCTTTGTTATCTGAAATAAAATAAACAATTTCATTTCCTTTTATTGGGTCGATTGAAACTGCGGGTTGTGTATTGGTGAATTTTGGATTATTAATTTTCTTATCCAATTTAACTGGCTCGCTCCACTCTCCTCCGCTTCCTTTTTCGGTAACGTAAATAGCGCAAATCATTTTCCCCTGCCAATTTGGTTTACAACGTGTGAAATACATTTTCTTTCCATCAGGTGTCATTGTAGCATTTCCTACGTTATATCCTGAAGCATTAAAGGGCCCGTCCATTTCGCCGGAGTATTGCCATTCACCATTTACTTTTTTAGCTAAATACATTTTACGAACCATTGCGTTGTTCGTATCGCCTTCAACTATAAATTCTTTTTTGTCGGTACGTAAAGACGAATACATCAACGTATTCTCATCTAAACTCAAAGGACTCGCCTCTACATTAATTTTATTAATTTCTCCCTCTAAATGCTGAATAATAATCTTTCTTTCGGTTGCAGCAATTTTTTTAACTGAATCACAAAACTGAATTTCTTGTCCCGCAATTTTTTTAAGTTCGCGGTCTTCACCTTTATATTCTTTTTTAAACTTTGCATAACTGTCTTTCGCTTTATCGTAATCTCCGTTCGATTTTTGCATTTCTGCTACGTAGAATAAAGCTTCAGGATATTTATCAGCAGCATTCTTATAAACTAGAGCGTACATCTTTTCAGCAGCATCGTAATTACGAACTAAACGATAGGCTTCAGCTAATAAACCTTGCGTGTCGTAGTCCTGTTTATTCATAGCATAACTTTTCTCAAGAAATGTTACTGCTGAGTTAGGATCGCCTTGTAAAATGGCATTCACGCCTAATTTCTTTAAATCTTTAGCGCTCATTCCTGCCATAGAAGTACTATCTGTTTGCGCTTGAGCGAAAAAAGAAATTAAAATCAAACAAATTATGTTTCTAATAGCGGTCACAAGGAATTTGTTTTTTAACGAGGCGTGTATTTTTTGAAGTATAAATTAAAGCGAACTCAATAGCACCGCGGTAAGATGTAGCAGTATGTAATTTCGAAATATTAATATCATAGCTCACGCCCGCTGTATAATTTTTATACTTTAATCCTCCGGTAATAATTCCCGCATCTGAAATACGTTTAAAACCATCACGCCACATAAAACCAACAAATATGGCATTAGTAAAGAATGGTGTTTTGTTTAAATTGTATTCTACATTAAAACCTGTAACCCAATCGCTGGCTTTAGTTGTAGATGCCAACATTGAATATAAATTAAGTGTGAATTTTTGATTCAAATAATACTTGGCATCCAAATTAAATAACTGACGCATTGGTAATTTATTATTACTGGCATAAAATGTTTCCTTTGGCCGTGTAATGTGAAACATGGCGTAATACAAACCCGCTTCGAATTTACCTACACGGGCCGATGCACCAACACCTGCATTCAAATCAAAATAATTTGTTCTCTGACTAGTATAGGTTTCGTTATTTGGAAGTCCGTTATCAAATTGTCCTTTATCCCAATTTAACTGATTAGGAAAAGTGTGTGCATTAAAATCAATACTTTTTAAAACAATGCCGGGTTGTATTCCTGCATGCAAATTAATTCCTGCTATTTTTTTATGAAGAGCTCCTGATAAAAATATTTTGTTCACGATTAAATTTCCGCCCGATTTATCATTTAAAAAATAAAGTCCAACCGAAGTTTGTTGATTCATGGGATACAAATTCGCTTCGCCGCCTAATGAAATAGTTTTATAAGCTTTTTGAATGTCGCGCCACTGACTACGGTAATTCATCGCAATACGATAATCACCTAAGAAATTTCCGGTGTTCGCAGGATTTAAACTTAAAGGCGAAAAATAGTATTGGGAAAAGTGGATGTCTTGTGCATTGGCAAAACCTGCTCCTAAAAGGATAAGAAAAATGTATCGTTTTGCCCGCTTTAGCATTGATACTAATGTACTAAATTTTAAATACATTTTAAAGAAAATAAAAGTTTTTATCGGACTAAAGCAACCATTTGACGAAACCCGCGTACTTCCACCAAATTGGGGGATAAATACGAGCTAAAAAGGAGCTTAATTTGTAACAGGAATTAGATGAAAAAGCTTGTCTTAATATTATTTATACTCTTTGGGATAAAGGTTTCTTTTTCTCAAACTGCCAATAAAAGTATTGCTGCTTCACGTATTACCCAAGCTCCTAAAATTGATGGTGAGTTAAACGATAGCTGTTGGATGTATGCTGAAATAGCAGGGGATTTAATACAAAATCAATTAAGTCCGGGCTCACCCTCTTACAAAAAAACTGAAGTTAAAATTACTTACGATGATGATGCCATTTATATTGGTGCTTTATTACATGATGAATCTGACAGTATTTTGGGTGAATTGAGTACACGCGATAATGAAGCCAATGCCGATTTATTTGGGATTTTATTTGACACTTATAATGATGACATAAATGCCTTTGGATTTTTTCTTACTGCAGCCGGCACACAAATTGATGCACGTTACAGCAGCGAAGGACAAGATTTTGATTGGAATGCTGTTTGGTTGAGCTCTGTAAAAATCACCAGAGAAGGATGGGTTGTTGAAATGAAAATTCCCTACTCTGCTTTAAGATTCTCAGCAAAAGACGAACAAACCTGGGGCTTCAATATCATTAGAAAAATCAGACGCACCAGAGAAATGTCGTTCTGGAACTTTGTCGACCCAAAGATTGATGCTTTTGTACGACAGTTTGGTGATTTAACTAATTTAAAAAACATTAAACCTCCGGTGCGACTTTCGTTTAGTCCGTATGTAGCCGGACTATTTAATCACTATCCCTACAATCAGCCCGGTATAAAAAACGAAAGCTTTAATTTTAGTGGTGGTATGGATTTAAAGTATGGTTTGAGTGATGCGTTTACTTTGGATATGACATTAGTTCCTGATTTCTCGCAGGTACAATCCGATAATCAAGTATTAAATTTATCGCCGTTTGAAGTTCAGTTTCAGGAGCGTCGTCCGTTTTTTACAGAGGGAACAGAGTTATTTAATAAAGGCGGTTTGTTTTATTCGAGAAGAGTTGGTGGAACCCCAATTGGTTTTAATGATGTGTATAATGAATTAAAATCCGGCGAAAAAATAATTAAAAACCCGAGTCAAACACAATTGTATAACGCCACAAAATTATCGGGGCGCACCGAAAAAAAATTAGGTATTGGTATTTTTAATGCCGTTTCTGCAGAAGCATTTGCAACAGCGCAAGATTCGGATGGAGTTACACGGAAAATTTTATCATCACCACTTACTAATTATAATATTGTAGTTTTAGATCAGGCACTAAAAAACAATTCGTACGTAACACTTATAAATACAAATGTTACTCGCGATGGACATTATTATGATGCGAATGTTACCGGCGCCAGTTTTGCTTTCAATAATAAAAGTAACATGTACACTATTGATGGCGGAGGTGTAATGAGTCAGCAATTTTATACCGATAGTTCAAAACCTTACACAGGTTATAATGCGCGATTAAATTTTGGGAAATCGGGAGGGAATTTTACTTGGGCCGCATATGGAAACATGAATACAAATACCTACAATCCGAATGATCTAGGCATAAACTTTTTAAATAATAATATTGATTTGGGTGTAGCGCTTTCATACAATGTTTACAAGCCCTTCTGGAAACTAAATAATTTTTATAATAGCATTAATGTTATTTACCAACGTATGTATATTCCGGATGCGTTTGCAAATTTGGGAATTGCAGGAGACCATGTTACAACCTGGTCGAAAAGATTTTTAACCTGTGGGATTAATTACGGTGTTGAACCAATTATTACATATGATTATTATGAACCCCGTATTTTTGGGAGATTTTATACATTCCCTACAAATTACAGAGGGGGCGGATTTATTTCGAGTGATTATAGAAAGCCTTTTGCTTTAGACATCCGCGTTAATTACCGTGGCTTTAATGAGAATAAAAGATCAACCACAAACATTAATATATCCCCAAGATTAAGAGTAAATAATAAACTTTCATTTATTTATGAAAGCTCTTACGAAGACCGAGTTGATGATATTGGTTTTGTGAATTATGATTATTACACAGATACCATTACGTTTGGAAGAAGAAATCTTCAAACCATTAGTAATACTATATCGGGCGTATATAAATTCACCAATAAAATGTCATTATCAGTAAGAGGCAGACATTATTGGTCGAGGGCCACTTATTATGGCTATTATAATTTGGAGAAAAATGGAGATTTAACGCAATATGCTTATCAAAACAGTCACGATGTAAATTTTAATGCTTTTAATATTGATGTGGTTTTCTTCTGGCAATTTGCTCCCGGCAGCGAGTTGAATATCGTTTATAAAAATGCCGTTTTAAAACGTGAGGCCGTTATTAATTACGATTACTATTATAATTTCAGAGGTTCATTAAATTCGCCACAAAACAATTCAGTTTCCATTAAGGTGCTGTATTATATCGATTACCTCTCTATAAAAAAGGCGTTCAGAAAGAAGAATCCAAAGTAACTCAGGGCTAGAGCCCTTTATCACAAGTTTCAACTAACCCCAGACTTAAGTCCTGGGTTATGCGCATACAATTAAGAGGGGCTTTAGCCCTGAATTCGTACATTTACAGTGGTGGATAAGACTAAAAATACTCAGATAGTAAAATCAGAAGCCAAACGATTGGGTTTTGATTTCTGTGGTATCAGCAAAGCTGAGTTTTTAGAAGAAGAAGCACCGCGCTTAGAAGATTGGCTCAAAAAAAATAGGAATGGTAAAATGGACTACATGGCTAATCATTTTGATAAGCGGTTAGATCCACGCTTATTAGTTGACGGAGCCAAATCGGTTATTTCATTGTTGTTTAATTATTATCCGGAGCAAGAACAACGAAACGATGCACCTAAAATTTCGAAATATGCTTACGGGGATGATTATCATACTGTGATAAAAAACAAACTCAAAGAATTTGTAAATACCCTCGAAGAAAAGATTGGAAAAATTAACGGCCGCGTTTTTACGGATTCCGCTCCTGTATTAGATAAAGCTTGGGCTAAAAAAAGCGGCTTAGGTTGGATAGGGAAAAACAGTAATCTAATTAATAAAGACCAAGGTTCGTTTTTTTTCATTGCTGAACTAATTGTGGATTTGGAATTAGAATACGACGGTCCGATTGCCGACTATTGTGGCACCTGCACAAAATGTATAGACGCCTGCCCTACAGAAGCTATTATAGCACCTTATATTGTTGATGGGAGTAAATGCATTTCTTACTTAACAATCGAGCTTAAAGAGGCTATTCCTTCGGAATTTAAAAACAAAATGGATAACTGGGCTTTTGGCTGCGATGTTTGTCAGGATGTTTGTCCATGGAACCGATTTAGCAAACCGCACTCTGAATCTTTATTTAAAAACAAAAATGGATTGCTTGACTATTCAGCCAATGAATGGCAAGAAATGACTGAAGAAGTTTTTAATTCTGTCTTCAAAAACTCTGCTGTAAAGCGCACAAAATTTAAAGGTCTAAAGAGGAATTTAGAATTTATAAAGCCTAATTCTTAAGCTTATTTATAAATCCATCAATCTCTTTTTTTGTGTTTTCTGAATAAAGAATTGGTTGCGAGCACACTACTTTACTACATACAAATAAACTTGGTTTTCCTAAATCAGGATAATGTCCGGGCGCTTCCACTTTAATTAATTTTGCGGGATGGTAGTATTTCTGAATTTGTTTTATCAGATTCTTTGCCTCAACAGAATTTGGTTCTGAAGTTACAACCGTAAATACTAAATGTTGTTTGCGTAATTTATCAATAGCTAAAACATAATCCGCAATTAAGCGTTCTTCGTTTTGAACCATTTTATCAGCGCTAACAGAACGAATTGCTCCTTCTGCCCACTTCAAATAAATTTCTTCTCCTGTTAAATCACTTAACTCAATTAAAAAGCGTGCAAACAATGCATTCTCTACTAATACTTTTGTAAACGTTTTCTTACCACCCAATGCCATGGGAGTATAATTGGTAGAATAATATCCTCCATTTTCCTTATCAAACAATTCCTTATTCACCGCCGCATTTAATTTTTTACAATGCATTAACCAAGTACTGTCATTTGTATATTGATATAAAGCCAACATTGCAATTCCGGAATGACCTTGAGGTTTCAAATACAAAACTGTTTTTTGAGCTGAGTCTGATGGAAGTTCCCGCATACGTTGAACGGTGTTTTTATTTTCTATTACTGATTTAAACCAACCATCAGGTATTTGTGCTTTAGAAATTATTTTCTTTCCTATGGCAATTGCGATGTTTAAGTCTGCAGGATCTTGTGTGGCTTCATACAACTTTATAAAGCCTTTTACAATTCTGAAATTTATATCCGTATAAATAGTTTTATCTATTGGAGGAAAACCATATTTAGCACGTTCGGTTGCCGACAAAGTAAAATATTTTTCGGGCGGCATCCCTTTTGGGTTACCGTTAATGTTTAAATATTCTTCCTGACTGTTATAAAACAAGCTATCTTCGATTGAGAGCATACTTTCTAATAAATATTTTTTTATAAGTTTAGCTTCGTTCAACCATTTAATATTTCCTGTTGCTAAATATGCTTCTGCATAATTATGCAAAACACCACCTTGATATTCGCTGCGTTTTTCAGGAGCAGCGCCTTTCCAACTTCTGCCTGATGAACATCCAAAATACACACCGCCACAAACGCGATCGCTAACTTGCGCATATTTTGTTAATGACTTAAGTGCCTTTTGTTTTTCATAAGGTTTCTTTTGCATTTTGGTTGCCCAGAAACTATACTCAACCGGTTGGTATAATGGAATTTTTAGATTGTAACCCCAACCTGCATAAAGTGAATCGTAATAATAATGCAATTGATTATTCGCTTTATTAAATATTTTAGTGAGATCCGAATTATCCGGCGGCTCAGGCGAGAAAAAATTATTATCCTGAATAGAAATTTGTCCTGCCTTATACTTTACTAAAAAATCATTTAGTATTTCAGTGAACGTACCAGGCCTTCGATTACCTTGAATAGCCATTAATTGATTGCCTTCTGAATCTAAAAAAATTAATGCCGGCCAACCCCATTGTAAAAAGCGGGCGCCTACATCGGGTTGTGCCTCTGCATCTGCTTTAATGGGAATGAAATTGCGATTGATGAGGCCAATAACAGTTGTATCCGTATAAGTATTTTCTTCCATCAGGTTGCAGGCAGTACACCATTCAGTACCTACATCTAAAAACACAGGCTTGTGCTCTTTCTTGGCCGCTTTAAAAGCTGTTTCCCCCCAAGCTTGCCAGTTTATCTTTTGGGAATAAAAACTATTTAAAAGAAAGAGAAATGATATGGCAAGGAAATGTCTTTTCATGAGTGGTTGCTTACTATAAAGACGATTGGAATTTAGTTTCCTTTCAGGAAATAAAAAAACCCTGAAGCAAATTAATACTTCAGGGTTTAAACTTACGCTAACAACAACTTAAAAATGCCACAAATCGTGTTCCCAACGGAAAATGTCGTTTTTAATGCGATCAGATTCTAAGAGCGCATCAATACCGCGTGCATACATTTGAATTTGTCTATCGTACACATTCGTTTCTTTATTAATCTTACTTGCGAATTGTCTTTTCCAGAAAATATCTTCGAATGAACGACGCTCAGAGTCATTTTTAGGATTATATACTTCATGCTTCGCAAAGAAAGGACGAACAGCAGGAAAATATACCCAGAATAATTCTTTGTACGCTTCTTTTTCTTCAACATACTGGTAAGCACCCATACCTAAAATTCGAACTTCTAAAACAGATTTTTGCTTATCGAAGAACCAATCTTCTTTTAGTTGGTATTTAAGTACCTCGCGGAAGATAGATGTAGAGTCACAATTCCAACGAGAGGTAATTAATTCATTTCCTTCAGCGTCAAAACTTGATTCTTGAATAGAGTCACACTTCTTTAATTTATCTTTAATAACAGAACCTTCCATAGGAATTAAAAACTCCTCATCGGCAAAAGCTATTACTTGTCCATTAAGGATATACTTAGCGAGCAATTGGAATAATGAAATACGGCTCACTAAAATATCAGTTGGGTAATATAATTGCTGATTGATTTTTTCGCGCATATCCAAATCACGCCAAACGCGTTTTTCCCAAGCTACATCACCTTCACGAAGGTGGGTATATGGAATATAACGTCTGCTAACAGTGTTTTCTTTGTCGTAAATACCGTCTTTGTAATCGCCCGGTTGAAATACGCCTGGTTGTGCATTCATATTAAATGCAGCAACGAAGATGAAAACAATAAATATTTGAATAGCTTTATTCATATGTTGTTTATTTTACTTTTAATGAAGCTGTGGCAAGTTTCCTGATACTTCCATCAGGAGCTTTTACTTTAATATCTTCAAAATAAGCTTTACCACCAATACCTAATGATTGTAATACTTGTTTTGCTTCCGCAGATAAATTCGGACCAGTACAAGTAAATTCTTTTAAGTTACCTTTTACGTTAGCGCTAAATATGAAGCTTACAACAGGGAATTTAACATCAAAGTCGAAACCAGGAACCTCAGCACCTACACCGGCAATTGAAGCTAATTCTATTTTCTTGTAATCAGCAATACCTTGAACTAAACGTCCACCTAATTTAGGAGTTGGATCTGGAATTTTCTTTACACGGAAAGGCATTGCTTTACCTTGTGCTTTTGTACCTTCTTTAGTTTTAGCAGAAACACTTACTTGCATAGTTCCAGGAGTAGTTGCTCTGAAGATGAACTTACCCCCAGCACCACCGGTTTTAGTAGCACCACAACCACTTAAATTAACCATTAAATCAGTTGGAGATACACCGGCAGCTGAAACAGCAACAGGATTATCAACACCAATATAAATTACGTTCATTTTTTCAGCAGCCACCGCTACTGCAGGAGCAGCAACCATGTATGACGAAGAGAATGGATAAATACCAAAAGTACCATCCGGTTTTTTGAACTTAATTACACCTTTATAAGTTTGCTCACCTTGGCCACTAGTACCAACTTCATATTTACCTTCACCACCTACAATTGGTAATTTAGTTCCACCGGCACCGCCTGAAGCAGAATCGGCACCAATTAATATTTCCATCATATCAGCAGTTAAAGCGCTTGATGACGCAGCTAAGAAGATATCAGCTTTGTAAGGCTCACCTGCTTGTATGTATCCTTTCGGAGCTACAACCTTTGCATTTAACCTGTCAAATTTGATTGCTAATTTTCCAGAAGCGCCTGAAAACACTTGTAATAATTCAGCTTCGATGTTCTTCAATTCAGCTTGCATTTTGTTTAAGTTAGTTACAACCGCAGCCATTGGTAAGTGATAAAAATTCTCTACTTCCCAAGTCATTTTAAGACCATCATCTTCAAGACCAGAATCAATTGGTTTTAGAGTTCCAAGTTTTTTCTTTAAGCCTTCGTAATCATCCGGTAATAATTTTGTTTTAGGATTCTTTTGCATCTCCTCAACCATACCAATTAAACTGTTATGAAGCTTCATCATTTTATCTTTTAGCTCTAAAGCTGAAAGAGGTTTGTTTTCTGGTGTAGCTGCATCACTTCCGATTAACTCGTGAGTAGGGATATCATAATTATCAACTGAACCGGTTGATTCAAGATGCTTTAACTGTGCAGTATCTCCTGAAGCTGCATTTTCATATTTTTCAGTTTTAGCAATAACATTGAACTTCACCTTGTCAATATACTTTACAACTTCATCAAGCTGCGATTGCGCTATTTTAGCTTTATCAAAATAAGGCTTTGCTGCAGGGTTTCCGTTAATAGTACTTTCGAAAGATTCTGTAATACGTTTGTTGTTTGCTGTAAGATTTTTCTTACTAGCTTCCATACTTTCGTTTACAACAATATAACCGTGTAAGATTTGTTTTGATACGTTCATAGCCAGAAGAGCCGTTAGTACGAGATACATCATACCAATCATCTTCTGCCTCGGAGTTTCTTTGCCACCACCCATTTTTTCTAATTATATTTTAAATGAATATTTTCTTTTAATTACGCGCTATTAAGTATAATTAAAGAATGATATAAAAGTTACATCATTCTTTAATTATTTAACCAATAACAATTTTTTAAGCCTTCATAGCACTTAACATATTTCCGTAAATTGAATTTAAGGATGTTAAGTTAGAAGACAATTTAGACATTTCCTGACGGTATAGTTTAGTATCGTCAACAGAGTCGTGAAGGTTTTTCATTAAATCTTGTAAGCCATCATAGAACTTACTAGTAGCATCTAAATGATCTTTTGAACCTTGTAATTGTAGTTCATAAGTTGCATTTAAAGCAGATAAGTTTTTAGATACTTTATTTAATGATTCGCCAATTGAATAACCAGCGTCGTTAGAGTTAGCTAAGTCAGACATTGCTGAAGCAGCTTTGCTGTATGTATCGGCAAGTGTAGAAACATTTTTTGAAGCAGATTTTACGCTATCAACATATTCGTTTGTTGCAACAGTTGCATTGGTAATATCACCAATTTTACTTGCGTTTTCGCTTAATGAACGCATACCATTTCCTAAGCTTTCAATTAAAGCAGGACCGATTTTTGCGTCTTCTAGTAAATTATCTAATTGATTTGAAATAGGTAAATTGTTGTTTGTATCATGACTTTCTTCAACACCCATACCACCTAATTCAGGGTACGCAAGTGACCAATCATATTCTTCATGAGGGATATCAGAAGCAAATAATGCGAATAAGAACGCCTCAGTTCCAAGGCCGAGAATTAACATCGGTCCTGACCCAGGCCAGTGCATAATTTTAAATAAGGCACCCAAGATTACAACGGATGCACCAAGACAAGAAGAAAGGTGTAAGAACCTTTTAAACCCTGTTACTTTAGGAAGTTTGTGACTCATAGCTCGTGTTTGTTAGTTAGTTAGTTAGTTAGTTAGTGTTTGTTAGTTGTGTTTGTGTTTGTTGTTAATACTAAAGATTAAATATCATCCCCTTTCGAACGACCTAAATAGGTCATTACGTTACGGAATCCTACATAACATTTAGCAGTATCTTGATATTCATAGGTACGGGATGAATTTTGTAAATAGTAACCAATATCTTTCCAGCTACCACCGCGAATTACTTTACGTTTAAGAACGTTTGCATCTTTATCCTGAGCTTCATAAACATAATCAGGGTTTAAGTCGTGTTCAAAATCATAAGCTGACTCGTCGAATGCATTACTTGTCCACTCTGATACGTTTCCAGCCATACAATATAAACCGAAATCGTTAGGGTTATAAGAGTAAATATATACTGAGTGGAATCCACCGTCATCAATATAAGAACCTCGCATTGGTTTGTAGTTACCTAAGAAGCAACCACGAGCATTACGGATGTATGGACCACCCCAAGGGTATGGAGACAAGTCAAGATCACCACGAGCTGCTCTTTCCCACTCGGACTCAGTTGGTAAACGGAAATCGTTAACGATTGTTTGCCCGGTACCAATTAAGTAGTTGTTTAATAATAATGAACGCCAGATTGAGAATGCACGAGCTTGTTTCCAAGTTACACCAACAACAGGGTATTGGTCGTAAGCCGGATGCCAGAAGTACATATTAGTCATCGGTTCGTTAAATGAGTAAGTATAATCATGTACCCAAGCTAAAGTATCAGGATAAACATTAATAATGTCTTTAATAATAAATGCGGAACGATCAACACCTTTACGCTCACGGGGAACATAATTACCTTGACCAACAGAAACCTGATCTTTTACATTATAAGTACCTAAAGTTTTTGCGTCTTTACCAGGATCACCAACAGGAGTTGAAGGAGAACCGGGTGAATTGTTTTGACCATCATTTAATACTACACCATTCATGTAGTCAGCTTTTTTGTATTCGTGAGCTGCATCCTGAATATCTGGAGATTTTTGTGGTATAAAACGATTTGATTTAGATGCTGCTAAACGGATATCAATTCTATAATATTCGTAATTTAATTTACGGGTATCAATTTCCTTACGATTATAGAAACGTTCCGCTTCCGGTAAGTACATTGGTTGTAAATCAGCACGATAATCTTCATCCGGACTATCCCAGTTGATATTCTTTTCCCAGTTTAGATAAGGATCTTGTAAGTTGTTATCACCTTTAAATACAGGCCATACATCTAAGTAGTCCTCTTGAGTAATACCAAATTCTTCAGCTTCAGGGTTAGAACCATGAGCTAATAATTGGCGTGCAATTGAATCGCGAACCCAGTAAACGAACTGGCGGTACTCATTATTTGAAATTTCAGAGTCATCAATATAGAAAGCCTGAACGGAAACCATTTTGGATTTGGCAGTATGTGCCATTGGAGTTTCTTCGTCACTAGGGCCCATGTGATAGCTTCCCATAGGTATCCAGAGGGTACCGTAAGGATCAGGCTGAAACCATGGTTCACGGCCTCCAACACCCATCAGCTCACCGGTTTTCTTATTACAGCCTGTTACAACTGCAACGAAAGAAGCTAATACCAAGAGTTTTTTCATAATTGTTCTTTTAGTTTATAACCTTAATACCTGTCATTAGTTACAATTTGATGTTATCAACAAATTATTAACAGTGGCTGGTAAAGAGGTTTTAACGATAGTTTCTTAAAAAGGTTACAATTTTATTAATCTAAGAATCTAACGTTACCATATACAGTAGGTTTTGTAGTCTTTTTATTCATACAATAACCTATCATAATTTCATGAGTACCAGATGTATAGCCTTTTATTTTAGACATCGTGTAATCATAAGAATAACCAATTTTTAAAGCCTTATCTTTTAACAATCTAACACCTAACATAGGGGCGATTGCATCTTCCATACGGTATGATACGCCAATCCAAAAGAATTTATCGTATTCATATGTTAAGTTAATGTCTACTTGAGTTGTAGCTGCATCGGATTTAACTTTTAAGTTAGCACCAATATCATTACGTGGATTAATTGCAAATACATAACCTGCTACTAAATAATAGTGACGGGCCATGTTAAATTTGATTGATTGTTCACCTTTAATTGATTGAGCAGGTAAGTGGGTAGATGATAAACCAATATACATCTTATTAGGTATTTGGTAAAATGCACCAAAACCTAAATCGTAAGTAACTTTACTTAGGTTAGGATTAGTTGTGGTACTTCCTGTGGCTTGGTAACCTGGAATTGACGCATCATCTTTACCAGGTTCAGGTGCAATCCAAGTAGAGTTAATTTTCTTTTGTAACATACCTACATCAATACCTAATCCTAAACGGCCGGTTTTTATAGGCATGTTGTAAGCAACTGCAACACGTGCAAAAAATGTTTTATCCGCACCAATTTCATCACTCATAAGATTTAAACCTACCCCTAAGTTTGGAAGGATTGGCATGTCAAAACTTAATAAACCTGTTTGAGGCGCACCTGCAAAATTTACCCATTGTTGACGGTACAAAAGGTTCGCGCAAATTGCGTTGCTTGTACCAGCATAACCCGGGTTATAAATCAATTTACTATGCATAAATTGAGTAAACTGAGGATCTTGTTGAGCCATTAATACACTCGAAAAGCCGGCTAATGCCACCACAACTTTTGTAAATAGTTTTTTCATATTTATTGTTTTAATTTTTACTTAGCACCTTAAGCTAAATATACTTAGGGCACTAAATTAGTTAAAGAATTTTAAAAAACAAATGTTGGAATCTATTTTTTGTTAAAAATCGCTCTTTATTTAGAATATTTCTAAATAGCTAAATGTTAGCCAATACCATCTGAACGGTATTCCGGCTCCTTTGCTCCATCAAAACTGTCTTATTTTCGATAAGTTTATTGATGGTTTGCTGATCGTAATTCCGGATAGTTAATAATTCTAATCCGGAGTTATAAAGCACTTTAAATTCCTTCTGTAATTCTTGAATTAGATTTTCGGTTTTAGCAGTTTCTTCGTCAATACAAACCGAAAAACTTATGGCTGAATTTTGCATCAAATGAATCTTAGCACCGAACCTTGCAAATACATCAAAAATCGCACTCAAATTATCCTCACCTATAAACGAAAAATCCTTCGGTTGAATTGAAATTAATAGCTGATTGATTTTAAAAATATAACTTGGAATTGGTACCCGTATATCACTGTTGTGTATAACTGTTCCTGTTTCTTCAGGCTTTAAAAAAGATTTCACAAAAAGTGGGATATTTTTATTCTGAAGCGGCTTTATTGTTTTGGGATGAATTACTGTGGCTCCGTAATACGTAAATTCAATAGCATCATGATAAGTTAACTCATCAATTTTTTTTGTGTTTTTAAACCATTTCGGATCTGCATTTAAAACTCCAGGAACATCCTTCCAAATTGTAACGCTTTCTGCATTCGTAAAATAAGCTAAAAGAGCGGCGGTATAATCCGAGCCTTCTCGTCCCAAAGTGGTTGTAAAGTTCTCTGACGTTCCTCCAATAAATCCTTGCGTTACTACAATTTTAGTGGTGTTGAACAATGGCACTAATTCATCTTTTACCAACGCTTCACTCAACTCGTAATTCACTTTTCCCTCTCTGTAAGTGTTGTCTGTTTGAATAACTCCACGCGCATCTAACCATTTATTGTTTATTCCTTTTTCAGTTAAATAAGCTGCAATAATTTTGGTTGAAATAATTTCTCCCATACTCACAATCTGGTCGTAAACCTGATTATAATTTGGTAATACTTCATCCTCAATTATCCAGTTTAATTCAACAAATGTATTTTCAATATCATTATAAACTGCATGATTTTTATTGGAGAAAAGGTCTTTTAAAATATTAAAATGATAGTCTTTGTTTTTTTGAAGTACAGATTCCGCGTCTCCCGTTTTATTGAAAAATGCATTTACCAGTTCTTCCAAACCGTTGGTAGTTTTACCCATTGCTGATACCACAACAATGGTTTCTTGGATAGCGAATTTCTTTAAAATTTCGGCTACATTTTTTACAGCTTCTGCATCTTTTACGGATGCGCCTCCAAACTTAAATACCTGCATAATTTGCTTGTAAAATTAACCAATTTATTCAGCCTCACCTCAAAAAAAAACCGCCCCATTTGCATAGAGCGGTTTACTATATAATTGTTTTAAATTTTAGTGATCGTGACCGTCGTTTGGTCCGTGAGCTTCACCACCTGCAGGCTGTGCGCCTTGAAGTTGCTGAGGTTGTTGCTGTTGTTGAGCAGGCGCTTGTTGTGGCATAACTGCACCAGCTGCTTTTTTACGTGTAACCGACTCAGTTGGAGTATTTGCATCTGCTGAAACTCCTGTTTTAGGAGTCATCAATAAACTAAATACTAAAAGTAAAATAGCTAATGTCCAAGTTGCTTTTTCAATAACATCAGCTCCACGGCGAACACCCATAATTTGAGTGGCAGCACCAAACTGACTAGAGATTCCGCCACCTTTAGAGTTTTGCATTAAAACCACTAAAATTAAGAGGGCACAAACGATAATTATTAAAATTGATAGTATCATGATATTTAAATTTTTACTTGTTGTCCTTTTTCAAATTTTCGATAAGGGATGCAAAGTAAGCACTTTTTTGTGGAAATTTCAAACTTAAAATTTCGTAGGCTCTTATTGCTTTTGGAACGTTACCTTGAAGGGCGTAAATTTTAGCCAGGGTTTCAGTTACCAAATGTTCGTTCTCGAGCAAACTTTCCTTCGCTTTTTGGTTGGCTTCGAAGAACTTTTGGTTAGGATCAAGGCGGATATTGCCCGGTTCGGCCTCAATAATTTTATCGATAATGGCTTTTTCGGCTGCTTTTTTATCGTCAGGCTTTTTGAAATCTGTAATAATTCGCGATTCCTCTTCTTCAACCTCTTCAGTTTTTGTTTCAGTGCCCACCTCTACTCTATCCGCTTTTTTAAGCGCCTGTAACCAATCGGAGAAACTACCAGAATTGATTTCCTCTTTTTTCTCGTTCTTCTCTTCCCTCTTTTTAAGCTCTTTCTTTTCTTTTGGTTTATACCAATCGTGCGTTTTTAAAACTTCCTTCTCCACAAAAGCAGTTATTAATTGCTTTTCCATTTCTTTTTCAACCTGTTGGGTTAATACTTCTTCGGTTGGTCTTTGTTTATCAGAGTGAAGTTCGATAGCCTTTAAATGTTCAATTTCTGAAGTTTGTTTTTGTGCAACAACTTCTTCAACAACTTCGGCCGAATTCAATAAACTATACAAACGCGCACGGTTTGGAATGGTGATGGCCGTTTTACGAAGTGTATCCTGATAAACGCCACTGTCATATTTTTTCGACACCAAGGTTAACAACATGTGCGCCGATTGAAAAAACGGAAATTGCTTTTTCAGTTCTTGCAATTTCTCCATATCACCATAAATAGATTTATAGGGCGTTGAAATTAATTGTATGAGCTCAGTTTGTTTCACGAATTATCAAAAATACAATTTTATTTACCAATTATTGAAAGCGCGATTAAAAACATCTTCGGTTAGCTGTCGATAAATCTCTTGAACTAACTCTGCTTCTTTATCGTTAATATTTTCTGTGCTATTATAATCTGCAAAGCGCGTAAAGTTTTGTTCGAAATTTTTACTCGCATCAAATTTATTACTGTACTTAACGCTAACGGTTATAGTTAAACGGTTTAATCCCGCTAAATCATTGCTTTGAATAGCAACTGGCGACACGTTATAATCGGTAATACTTCCTTCAAACTGCAAATCACCATTCTGACTAACCAAACCTAATCGTGTTTGTGATGAAACTACATCTCTTAGCTTTTCGGTGAAACGTTGTGCAAGACTTGGCGAACCTAAAGTTGTATTGTTGGTAAAGAATGCAACCGAAACCGTTTGTGCTTCAACAGGAATTGATGCACCGCTTAATGAATATTTTATTTTGCAGGAAGAAAATCCGGCTAAAAAAACAACTAAAGCTATTTTAAAAATACTTTTCATTTACGCTTTAATTCCTATTACTAAAACATCATCGGTTTGTTCGGTGCTTTTTTTCCAATTACTAAATTTAAGTTCTAATTCTGCTTTTTGTTTTGCAGAATCAAACTTAGCGATTTCATTTAACCACTCTTTATATAATTTAATTTTTACCTTTTTATTTTCCGGTCCGCCAAACTGATCCACTACTCCATCGGTAAACAAATAAATACTCTCTATTATTTTTAAATCCACTTTTTGTTCGGTAAACGGCTCTTGCTTTTCATATAAACCAACAGGTTGTTTATTTGGTTTCAATTCAAGTATTTCATTATTACTTATAATCACACAAGGGTTATTTGCACCTGCATAAATTAATTCTTGCTTGTTCCACGCAATTAGAGATACATCCATACCATCACGCTTACCCGCTTCTTCATTCGTTTGATTTAAAGAGGCAATAACACCTTCGCGGAGTTTGTTTAAAATTTCGGCAGGCGAAGTAATTCCTTTTTCATTTACAATTTGATTAAGCATCGTAATTCCAATCATACTCATAAAAGCTCCCGGCACACCATGTCCTGTACAATCAGCAACAGCTAATAATTTATAGCCGTTCTTTTCACCATACCAATAAAAATCACCACTTACAATATCTCGCGGTTTAAACAACACAAATACATTATCCACTTTAGCACTTAGAGCTTTCTCACTAATAATTAAAGCGGTTTGGATTTTTTGTGCGTAATTGATACTGTCGGTGATGTCTTTATGTTTTTCTTCTATCACTTCTTTTTGAGAGGAGATGATTTTATTTGCAGCGCTAATCTTTTTATTTCTGTTCACAACCAAAAATATTCCAACACCAAAAGAAAGTAATACCAGAATCATCAAATTCATTTTCATTTTTTGTTTTGATTCCTTTTCCTCTTTCAACAAAAGCTGACTTTTACTTTCGTTTAATTCTTCCTGTTTCTTCTGCAACTCTAAACTTCCCTGATACTCACTTATTTTCCGATCAATCTTTTTATTTTGAACTTCTTCAAGAATTTCTCTACGTTGTCTGTAATAATCAAGCGCTTTTTTGTAATCACCCCTTTCTTCATACAAATGATAATAAGTATCCAGAACCTCGCTAAGTGCATTTTGAGCATGTACTTTATTAGCTAATTGATAAGCAGTATCCGCATATCTTAAAGCTAAATCATACTTTTTTAATTCTTTATAATACAAAGCATAATTATTATAAGATCCCGATAAATTCGTAATATCATTTGCTTTCATGCGCATCACTTTTCCCTTTTCTAGATAATACATTACCGAATCTAACTTGCCTTGCATGATTTTTATAACGCCAAGGTTATTATATCCATTTCCCATACCTTGAGCGTGCCCTAATTTTATAGCAGTTTGAAGTGCTAAGCGAAAATGCTCCTCTGCTTTTTGCATCTGCCCGGTTTGAGCATAAATTATTGCTAAATTATTATATCCGCCGAAAACAATTGTATCGCTCGCATTCGCTATTGTGCGTATACTAATTTCTTTTAATATACATTCCTGTGCCTTTGCAAAATCGCCAACATTCATTAGTAGCAATCCTTTTTCGCCATAAGCAGTGGCGGCTAATAAAGAATTATTTAAGCTGTCAGCAATTACAAAGGCGCGATTTATATAAGGTAGGGCATCTGTATAATTTCCTAAACTACGGTTAATGTACGAACATTCTATTAGTGTATTAAAATACGTTTTGGGATGAGTTGCAAGATGTGAACTTAAAATTGAATTGGATTTAATAATATACTCTTTTGCAATAAGTGGATTGGTGTTTTTAGTTAGAAAATATATCCGCAAATAGTTATTTACTTTTCCTGTATCCGAAGATTCCTTATCAGCAGCCTTCATTAAGGAATCAATTCTGGCTGTGTTCTGAGCCTTCAATAAACTCAAACCAAAACTTAAAATTATATAAATAAAATACTTTTTCAAGTTGATTACTCCGCGATTTTATACTCGTTAATTTTTCTGTAAAGGGTTCTTTCACTGATACCTAATTCCTGTGCAGCGTATTTGCGTTTGCCTTTGTGTTTTTTAAGGGCGCGTTTAATCATGTCCACTTCTTTATCTTGGAGTGATAAAGATTCTTCAACCTCAATAGTTTTATTTATAGAACCGTTTGTTTTTTGAATAACAGGATGAATGGTTAAGCCACTTTGAGAAATTTCTTCATCGTGAATAGAATCATTATATAAACGATTAGCAATTTGAATATCATCATTGCTAATGCCATTGATTTGTCCTTGTGAAGCTACAACTATATCATGAACCACTTTCTTCAAGTCGTTCAAGTCTTTTTTCATATCCACCAACACTTTATAAAAAATGTCGCGTTCGTTTACATCCACGTTTGATTGGTTGGAATCAGCACGTTTTAAAACAGGCAAAGTATTAGCTCCGTAATTTGGAAGATAGCTTAATAAAACATCAGCGTTAATCTCGCGGTTCTTTTCTATAATAGAAATCTGTTCTGTTATATTTTTTAATTGCCTTACGTTACCGGGAAAATAATAGTTGGTTAAAATTTGTTCGGCATCAGGCGTTAATTTAATAACAGGCATTCTGTATTTAGCTGCGAAATCACTCGCGAATTTTCGCATTAATAAATGAATATCTTCTTTACGTTCGCGTAAAGGTGGTAAGAAAATCGGAACTGTATTTAAACGATAGTAAAGATCTTCCCTGAATTTTCCTCTCTCAATAGCTTGAAAGAAATTAATATTTGTTGCTGCAATAACACGCACATCCGTTTTTAAAACTTTACTGCTTCCTACTTTAATATACTCTCCGCTTTCCAGTACACGTAACAAACGGGCTTGGGTTGCTAAAGGCAATTCCCCTACTTCATCTAAAAATATTGTTCCACCATTGGCTACTTCAAAATAACCTTTACGGGCTTCATGTGCTCCGGTAAATGAACCTTTTTCGTGACCGAATAATTCACTATCAATTGTTCCTTCCGGAATTGCGCCACAGTTTACTGCAATATACTGACCATGTTTGCGAACTGAATTTTGATGAATGATTTGTGGAAATACTTCTTTACCCGTTCCACTCTCACCATTAATCAATACATTCAAATCAGTTGGTGCTACCTGACGCGCAATATCTATTGCTCTTTCTAATAACTGACTAGTGCCAATTATTCCAAAGCGTTGTTTTATTTCTTGAACTTCCATGAGCTTTTTACTTTACGAAACTATTTCTCCAATTAACGTACTGCTTGTGCAACTGGTTGCCAATACATTTACGTAATCTCCCTTTTTGTGATTTCCTTTTGGGAAAACAACAGTTGTATTTTGTGAGTTTCTACCCGAAAACATTTCATCGGATTTCTTCGACGTGTTTTCAATTAGTACTTTATGAATTTTTCCTACGCCTGCTTTTGTTTTTATTTCGCTATGCTTGCGTTGTAAATCTACAATTTCTTGCAAGCGTGTTTTCTTTACGTCTTCCGGAATATCATCTGTGAATTTACGTTCTGCTAACGTTTTTGGTCTCTCGCTATACATAAACATATACGCAAAATCATAAACTACATTTTCCATTAAGGAAACTGTTTCTTTATGTTCTTCTTCTGTCTCACCACAAAATCCTGTAATAACATCCGTACTGATTCCACAATCCGGCATTATTCTTCTTACTGCAGCAATTCTATCTAAATACCATTCTCTTGTATAACCACGGTTCATTTTATCTAATACATTACTGTTCCCGCTTTGTACAGGTAAGTGGATGTATTTACAAATGTTTTCGTATTTCGCCATTGTGTACAATACTTCATCATTCATATCTTTTGGATGTGATGTTGAAAAACGCACACGTAAATCAGGGCTCACCAAAGCAACCTTCTCTAATAATTGTGCGAAGTTGGTTGCGCTTGCTTTTTGTTCTTCAGTTAAAATTTCTTTTTTTAATCCGCCACCTGCCCAAATGTATGAGTCTACATTTTGTCCTAATAAAGTCACTTCTCTATAACCTGCTGCAAAAGCTTCTTTACATTCTTTCACTATACTTTCAGGATCGCGACTTCTTTCTCTTCCTCTTGTAAATGGCACTACACAAAAACTACACATGTTATCGCAGCCACGCATAATACTGATGAATGCACTAACTCCGTTTTTATCTAAACGCATCGGACTAATATCCGCATACGTTTCTTCCTTACTTAATATTACGTTTACTGCTTTTTGTCCGGTCTCAGCAATTTCTATTAGATTCGGTAAATCGCGGTAAGCATCAGGACCAACAACCATATCCACTAATTTCTCTTGCTCTAAGAATTGTGATTTCAATCGCTCAGCCATACAACCTAATACTCCAATAAGAGCATCGGGATTATTTTTTTTTACTCTTTTATAATCTTGTAAACGCTGACGAACTCTTGATTCTGCGTTTTCTCGAATGGCGCAGGTGTTTACGAAAATTACATCCGCCTCTAAAAAGTTCTGTGTGGTAACGTATCCTTTATCTATTAATATAGATGCAACAATCTCGCTATCCGCAAAATTCATCTGACAACCGTAACTTTCCAGGAACATTTTTTTCTTTCCCTCATTTCCGGTCTCTTTCATCAAAGCTTCGCCTTGTCTGTTTTCGTCCACTATTTTATCTTCAAACATCATTTATCTGTACTAAAGGCCACAAAGTTACGATATTCTTATGTCATTTTGACATATTAGACTTAATTAACTAAAAATCAGGCTCTAATAAATGGATTTGGTTTATTCGGTTTTTTATATTTTTCTTTGCACAAAATTTTTGAGCGTAAAAAGTCGAAAAAAAGGGGGTTTTAATACATAAAACACTTGAAAATGAGGCTGTTTTACATTGCACTATAAACATGGCAAAAAATCTTGTAATTGTTGAGTCACCTGCTAAAGCCAAAACCATTGAAGGGTTTTTGGGTAAGGATTATACTGTTAGATCGAGTTTCGGGCATATTCGCGACTTAGTAAAGAAGGGATATGGGGTGGATATTGAAAATAATTTTACGCCTACCTATGAAGTTCAACCTGATAAAGAAAAAATAATTGCCGAATTAAAGAAGTTAAGTAAAGGTGCTGAGATGGTTTGGTTAGCGTCCGATGAGGACCGTGAAGGAGAAGCTATTTCTTGGCATTTATCAGAGGCATTAGAATTAAATCCAAAGAAAACAAAGCGTATTGTTTTTCATGAAATCACTAAAGGTGCGATTGAAAAAGCAATTAAAAATCCACGTAATATAGATATCAATTTAGTAAACGCACAACAAGCACGTCGTGTGTTAGACCGATTAGTGGGTTTTGAATTATCACCAATATTATGGCGTAAAGTTCGTCCGAGTTTATCGGCTGGTCGTGTACAAAGTGTAGCGGTACGATTAATTGTAGAGCGCGAAAGAGAAGTTCAGAATTTTACTTCAACATCAGCATTTAAAGTTTCTGCGTTATTTATAGCAGGTAAAGCAACTTTAAAAGCAGAATTAGATAAACGTTTTAATACTGAAGCAGAAGCTCAAAAGTTTTTAGAAAAATGTAAAGCTGCTGCTTATTCTATTGGTACTTTAGAAACAAAACCTGCAAAACGCTCTCCGGCTGCACCGTTTACAACATCAACTTTACAGCAAGAAGCAGCACGTAAATTAGGATTTTCGGTTGCACAAACCATGATGTTGGCGCAACGTTTATACGAAGCAGGAAAGATTACATACATGCGTACTGATAGCGTAAACTTATCAGAAACTGCAATGAATCAGGCTAACGAAGCCATCAATAAAAATTACGGTAAAAAATATTATCAGCCACGTACATTCAAAACAAAAAGTAAAGGTGCACAAGAGGCTCACGAGGCTATCCGTCCTACCTATATTAATGTATTAGAAGTTGAAGGTGAGCGTAACGAAGTTCGTTTATACGATTTAATTTGGAAACGCACTATCGCCTCTCAAATGAGTGATGCTGAATTAGAAAAAACGACTGCGAAAATTAATATTTCTACAACTTCTGAAATTTTTGTTGCACAAGGTGAAGTATTAAAGTTCGATGGTTTCTTGAAAGTTTACATGGAGAGTAAAGATGATGACGAAGAAGAAACTGAAGATGAAAACTCATCAATGTTACCTCCATTAACTGTTGGCGATAAATTACAAAGCAAAGAAATTACCGCTACACAACGTTTCACACATCATCCACCTCGTTATACTGAGGCAAGTTTGGTGAAGAAATTAGAAGAATTAGGGATTGGTCGCCCGAGTACTTATGCACCAACTATTTCAACTGTACAAAAACGTAATTACGTTGAAAAAACAGATCGCGAAGGAACGCCAAGAAATTATTCTTTCTTGAGTTTAGCAGGCGGAACTATTAAAAAAGAAACAAAAACTGAAAATACAGGTGCAGAGAAATCAAAATTATTTCCAACCGATATCGGGATGGTAGTAAACGATTTCTTATTACAATATTTCCCTGTTATTTTAGATTTTCATTTCACTGCAAAAGTGGAAGAAGAGTTTGATGAAATTGCTGAAGGCAAATTGAATTGGACTAAAATGCTGAAAGATTTTTACAAACCTTTTCATAAAACAGTTGAACAAACTACCGAAAATAGCGAACGCCAAAGTGGTGAACGCGAATTAGGAATTGATCCGGTAAGTGGAAAAAAAGTGATTGTTCGTATTGGCCGTTTTGGTCCTTTAGCTCAAATTGGTGAAACCAACGAAGAGAAAGGATTAAAAGCAACATTCGCAGGTTTACGCAAAGACCAACGAATGGAAACTATTACTTTGGAACAAGCATTATTATTATTTAAAATGCCTCGCGTTGTTGGTGAGTTTGAAGGGAAAGAAATGAAAGTGGGTATCGGAAGATTTGGACCTTACATCGTACATGATTCTGTGTTTACTTCATTAACAAAAGAGGATGATCCTTATACTGTTGGTCCTGACCGTTGTATTGAATTAATAAAAGCAAAACGCGAAAAAGATCTTGCGAAAATTATAAAACTATTCCCTGAAAATCCTGACTTAAAAGTGTTACACGGCCGTTGGGGTCCATGTATTACACTAGTAAAAGAATTTTATAGAATACCGAAAGATAAAGACCCTGCTAAATTAACATTTGCTGATGTTGTTGAAATTATTGGTGGTCCGGAAGCATACGAACAAGCGGTTATAAATGCTCACTCCAAAAAATTCGGTGCTAAAAAAGGTAAGGGTAAAGCTAAAGCCGAACCAAAAGCTAAAGCTGCAAAAGGAAAAGTAGCAAAAGTTGTTGCTATTAAAAAACCTGCGAAAAAAGTAGCTGCAAAAGCAGTTGTTAAAACCACAGTTTTCAAAAAAGCAGCCTCTAAAAAAACGACTCCTAAACGCGTTATTAAAGCCACCCGTAAAAAGGCAGCTAAACGAAAATAAGGCTTCGCTCATTTAAAATTTACTTTTCTAATTATTTCCCTACTTTTGCGTAGCTTATCAGGTTATGCAATTTGAATTAACAACAGAATACGTTGAGCAAATAAAAGAAGCGATTGTTTCCAAAAACAATTCTTTCTTAAAAGAGCACTTACACGAAATGTACGCTGCTGATATTGCTATTGTAATGAACCAACTTGATATTGAAGAGGTACATTACATTTACGATTTACTGGATGAAGAAATTGCGCCGGATGTTTTACTAGAATTAGAAGAAGACCGCCGCGAAGAATTATTAAGTACCTACTCTACCAAAGAAATTGCAGAACAAATTGATAACATGGATAGCGATGATGCTGCCGATGTTATTAATGAATTACCGGAAGAAATTCAGAACGAGGTATTATCGCAGATTGAAGACATTGAACAAGCCAGTGATATTGCCGACCTTTTAAGTTACGAAGAAGGCACAGCGGGCTCGCTAATGGCAAAAGAGCTGGTAAGCGTTTATGTTCAGGATACAGTAAGTATTTGTATTGATGCTATTCGCGAACAAACAGATGATATTGATGTAATGTACGCAGTTTATGTAGTTGATGAAAACAGAAAACTGTTGGGTATGCTTTCTCTTAAAAAGTTAATTATCTCACATCCGCTTACCCGTATTGAAGAAATATATGTACCCGATGTGCATGTAGCAAAAGTAAATGCTACCAGCGAAGAAGTTTCAGATTTAATGCAGAAATACGACTTAGTTGTTCTTCCTGTTGTTGATCAGTTAGGAAGATTGGTTGGACGAATTACCATTGACGATGTGGTTGATGTGATGCGTGAAGAAGCTGAGAAAGACATTCAAATCATGAGTGGTATCACGGATGACGTGGATAGTAATGATAAATTATGGCGCTTGTCGAGGGCACGTATTCCGTGGTTATTAGTTGGTATGTGTGGTGGTATTGTTGGTTCACGAATTATTGGTTCTTACGAAAATCAAATTCAAATTCATCCTGAGATGGCATTTTTTATTCCACTCATTGGTGCAACGGGTGGAAATGTTGGGGTTCAATCTTCAGCAATTATTGTACAAGGTTTAGCAAACAATACTTTATTAGGAGACAAAATTGGTTCTAAATTAATGAAAGAATTAGGTGTGGGAATTATTAACGGAGTAATCTGCGCCTCTTTAATTTGGGGTTACGCCTACTTAATTGAAAGTTGGAAATTAGCAGCAACGGTTAGTATTGCTTTATTCACTGTAATTTTATGCGCATCACTTTTAGGAACTTTTGTACCTTTAACTATGAATCGTTTCAAAATAAATCCTGCTTTAGCAACCGGTCCATTTGTAACCACGTTAAATGACATTATTGGTATCACTATTTATTTTTTAGTCGGACGTTTACTCTATCATGCTTTATAATTGAAATTATTTAAAACATATTTCTTCGTTTTCTTCATCGGCCTTCTTTTCTTTGGCTGTAAAAAATATCCTGAAAATAAATTATGGTTTAAAAATCCTGAAAAGGTTTTTAAAGGTGGAAAAATCACTTCGTTTACAATGAATGGGGTTGACAGGATGAGTTATTACAGAAATCTTTACAAGAATTTCCCGTATAATTTATATGGAAAACAAATTGAAGATGTTTTTGAAATTCCATTTGAATATAGCCCTGGAGATAAAGAAATAAAAACAGAATATGGCGAGGGTAGTTTTTCCTTTTCAGAAACAAAAAGAGAAATTGAAATTAGTTTTAAACCTGTTAATTTTGAATCGGGCGCAGAAAGTATTTTTATTGATCGTTTAAGCTGGAAAATTTTAAAATTAACAAAAGACGGCGTTCTCAAAATTCAAGCCAAACACGAATTCAAATTGTACGAGATACAATTTAATTAGCATTCTTTTCAAACGTGTAAACGTTAAATATTTGTTCGAAATGTTTCTTTTCCTGTTCCTTAAAACTGCTTCTTAAAGTAGTCAACACATTGTTACCGGGATTAGAAAAATCAGCGCTCACTTCTACATAAATTATTCTCTTAGCTGAAGAAAGAATTTCATTTCCAATTTCATCCATTTTCCTTACCGGATAAATATTTTCAACTCTCAATTTAGTTTCAATTGCTGTATATTCATCTTCTCCAATTATTTTAAAAATATTCTGATTATAATAGTATGCGAAATTGGTAAGAAACTCATGCGTACAAATAATTACAATATCGCCCGGTTTTTTAATTTGCTTCACAAATTCCACAACAGCTTTTGCTTCACGTTTTTTGCTGGGATTAAGTTGAACGGTCAAAATAAATAGTACTACAGTTGTGGCTAATAAAGCATATTTCAATTTAACATTCTTAAAAAGAGATTCCGCCATTATTGAAATACTTAAATAATAAAAAGGTAGAATAAAAAATAAATAGCGTCCGTTATAAATCGGGATTTTGTAAGAAACTAAAAACATCAGAACAAAAGGAAGAAAAAAACAGAGGTAAATAAACCGTTTTACTAATAAATTACTTTCTAGTTCCATCTTTCTAACTACAAAAAATTGAATAACTGTTCCGATAATCAATAACAAACAAAACACAGCGACTACAGGCATATTCGAAAACAGCCAAAACATATTATAAATACTTTCCATGCCAGTTGGTTCTTTCATCCAAGTACCGCCTTTAGCAGAAAATAAAAACTGATTAACCAAATTAAATAATTGAGGTAAGAAAAAAACAAGAGCGATTACGAATAAAACAAAAACTGATTTCCATTGTTTACGGGAGAAAAGCAGAATCCCTATGAACTCTACAAACCAAATAAAAAACCCGAAATAATGCGAGTACACCAACAACACATTAATAAAACAAAGCAAAACTAAATCACGCTTCGTAAAATTATTAGATATGATTTTAGAAGTATAATACACTGAAACTACACTCAACAACAAAAACAATGTATAAACCCTGCAATCGTGCGCATAATAAATAGCATGTGTTGAAAAAGAATACAACAAGGCCGCACTTACACCAACCCAAAAAGAAAAAGACCGTAATCCAATCTTATAAATAAAAATCACAGCTAAAGAACCAAATATCATTGGTAAAAACCGCACAGAAAAAGCTGAAATGCCAAACAACTTTATCCAAACACGTAAAATCAATTCAAATAAAGGCGGGTTATTAGTTGGCTTCAAATATTTTACAATATCACTAAAACTTCCCTGCGCATGATAAATAGAAAAGGGTTCATCAATACAAATATCCTGAGCCGTTAAATAAATTAAACGAATCACAAAACAAATAATAAAAAGTAAAGTCGGTGCAATTACTTTTACCAGTAAAGATGAGGGATGAAAAATTGTATTAGTATTGTCTTTCAAATTAACTATTACTTAAGCGTTTCACTATTTCGCTTTCAATAAATCGTGTTCTATCGATTACTTTTGCAATTAACAAGTTCCGTTGTTTGGTATTGTCTAACACATCAGCCTGCTGCAATTGATTCAACCAGTCTAATAATTCGGAGGACGCAACCAATCCAAGCGGACTCTTCATTTTATGAACTTGCTTTTTAATTCCGTCTTTATCTTTTGCAGCTTTTAAATCCTCCAATTCTTTAATATAAACCGGGAGTTCGGTAACGTACAAATTATAAATCTCCAATAATCCTTCCTTATTATCACTATACTTCCCTTCTAATTCCTCAAACAAATTATTATTGGTACTAGTTTCTTTTTGAGCTACGTTATCCAATTTATCCGTACTAAATAATAAATTATTTATTTTCACATATAACTCCTCAGCGTTAAATGGTTTTGTTACCACATCATTCATTCCACTTTGTAAACATTTATTTCTATCTGCTTCAGAAGCATAAGCTGTTAAAGCTATAATTGGAATATCTTTTTTAGGTGTTTTAAATTTTAATCGGATGTATTGTGTCGCATCCCAACCATTTAATACCGGTAATTCAATATCCATCAAAATTAAATCGAAATCATTATTCATCAATTGCTCAAAACCTTCTACAGCTGATGAAACCAAAACACATTTTGCCTCCCAAGATTTTAATGTGCTTAAAATTACCTTTTGGTTTATCTCATTATCTTCAATTACCAAAAAAGATCTATCTCTTAATCTTTTTTCAGAACTAACCTTATTATGCGTTTTCTTTTTAAGAACTTCCCCGTCAGCTAATTTATATGGGATACTAAAACTAAATTCACTTCCCTTTCCAACCTTACTATCTACAGTAATTTTTCCATTCTGAAGTTCTACTAATTGTTTAGTAATGGATAAACCCAATCCTGTACCACCAAATTTACGACTGCCCGCGTTTTCTAATTGCACAAAACTCTCAAATACAATATTCAATTTTTTATTTGGAATTCCAATACCGGTATCACTTATTAAAAAGTTTAGTATTTTTTCATCATCACTTACTGAAGTTGCTGTAACATTCACTTTAATCCCTCCCGTAATTGTAAACTTTACTGCATTACTAATTAGATTAATTAATATTTGTTCTAAACGGATAACATCACCTGAATAAAAACCTTTTGCCGTCTCTTCAATATTTATTTCATAAGAAATGCCTTTATTAAGAGCCATTGGTTCCATTAATTCTTTTAGCAAATTCATGGTTTGCTCAATATTAAAGACAGTACTTTCAAATTCAATTTTTCCGGCTTTAATTTTCGATAAATCCAGCAAATCATTAATGATTCTTAAAAGATGTTCAGAAGAATTCTTAATCGTTTCCAATTGCTGTCGTTGTTCAGTAGTGATTCTTGAATCCAATAACAAGTTTACCATTCCTTGTATTCCATTCATTGGCGTTCGTATTTCGTGACTCGTATTTGCTAAAAACTGCTCCTGCATTACACGCGCGCTGTCTGAAAGTTCTTTTGCGCGTTTGAAGTTGACTGCATTATTATAAAAAAATGCAGCTATCAAAATAAGTAATATCGCAACAGTTATTGCCAGGTAAGTAGCAATTTTATTTTTACTTAATTTTTCTTCAATAATTTTTTTCTCCTGATTTAGAAAAATAATTTCTTTATCTTTAAAACCGGCCTCGTACTCTACCTGCAAGCGTTCCAAATCCAAAGTTTGCTTCACGTTTTTATCTTTATTCTCAATACGTATAAAATCTTTATAAGCATCTAATGCGCCTGCGTGATTATTTTTTAAAGCATATAGTTCAGATAAAATTCGGTAATCAGCCGCTAATGGTGTACCGTGATATTTTACACCGTCATTTATGGCTTGTAAAATACATTTTGTTGCATTTTCATAATCACCCTTAAACTTATAAGCCATTGCCAAATCTTTATTAATAGCTTCATTCCATGATCCAAGTTTAAGTTGTTCGTTTAACGTGGCGGCCTTTTTATAGTAAAAAATGGCGCTATCCATTTGCATGCGTTCAAAATTAGCTTCACCTATATTTAAATTATGAACTAATATCCAATCAGGATGTTTGTTTTGCAGACAATAATTAATACCCTTATAACTTAGTTGAATTGATTTCTGAATAAACTCTTCATTTCCAAAATGAGTGTAATAATGCATGTAAGCATTGGCCAAATTAACATAGCCATTATTAATTAAATTTTTTACTTTGTAATGATTACTCAGATTTAAGGAAGATGTATAATTCTCAAGAGCTAAATCGAAATAACGTTTGTTTTTTGTTTTGTCGAACCAATCCATTAAAACATGTCCCAAAATATTTTTCGCATTAATGGTTTGGTTTATATCGCTCTGGCGGGAAAATCTTAACGCTTTAGTCAGGTATTCAACTGACTTTGAATACAACTCGAGTCGTTTATAAATCACACCAATTGCTTGGTAACATAAACTAATTAAACTGGAATCTTTTATGTCGAGCGCCTCTCTGAATGCTTTTTGGTAATATTTATAAGCTTCAGCGGTTTTGTTTTTTTCCTCTTGAATTCTTCCTAAAATAATATTCCCGCGAACAACAGCAGGTAGATAGTTTTTATCGTATCCATCTTCGATTGCCTTTTCAGCAAATAAAGTTGACGCATAAATATCCGTTTGACGGTATTTTTCGGCAAGCCTTAAATAATTTATAGCATTAACAGAATCAGGAAAAACAACAGATTTTTTGGTCTGCGAAAAACATACACTTACAAGAAAGATAAATAGCCCTATAAATATAATTTGTTTACGCATTTCATTCCGCAAAATCGATTATCGCTTTATGGTTTGCTTTCTGTCTGGACCAATAGATACAATAGTGATAGGCGTTTTTACAGCGCTTTCGATATACTTAATATAACTCAACAATTCCTTTGGCATTTGTTCTTTTTCGGTGAATTGAGTTAAATCACAGCCCCAACCTTTTACTTCTTCGTAAACGGGCGTTAAATATTTAGGATCGATATCGTATGGTAAATAATCAATTACCTTGCCATTGTAAGTATAGTGAGTGCAAATCTTTAAAGTATCAAAATCAGAAAGCACATCTGCTTTCATCATTATTAATTCAGTTACACCGTTAATCATAATGGCATATTTAAGAGCAGGAATATCTAACCAACCTGTGCGGCGTGCGCGGCCTGTTGTAGAACCAAACTCACGGCCTATCTGACGAATTTTTTCTCCAACTTCATCTTCTAACTCAGTTGGAAATGGTCCGCTGCCTACACGTGTACAATACGCTTTAAAAATACCAATTACATTTCCAATACGGTTTGGCGCAATACCTAAACCACTGCAAGCACCTGAACAAACTGTGTTAGATGAGGTAACAAAAGGATAAGAACCAAAATCAATATCTAGTAATGAACCTTGAGCGCCTTCTGCTAACACTTTTTTTCCGGCAGCTAAGGCGTTATTTAAATAATGTTCGCTTTCAATTAACTGTAATTGTTTTAAAGCTTCAATACCTTCGAACCAAGCCGGTTCTAACTCCGCTAAATTATATTCGTAATTATGAAACGAAAGTAACTGTTTATGTTTCTCAACTAAAGCGTTGTACTTTTCTTTAAAATCATGACGCTCTACATCACCAACACGTAAACCATTTCGTCCGGTTTTATCCATGTAGGTTGGACCAATTCCTTTTAATGTAGAACCAATTTTATTTTTTCCTTTTGATGCTTCACTTGCTGCATCTAATAAACGGTGCGTTGGTAAAATTAAATGCGCGCGTTTTGAAATTAATAATTTCGCCTTCACATCAACACCCATTTTCACAAGCGCATCAATTTCTTTTTTAAATATAACAGGATCAATTACTACACCATTACCTACAATGTTTAAAGCAGTAGGATGAAAAATTCCGCTGGGAATAGTATGTAATACATGTTTAATACCATTGAACTCTAAAGTATGGCCGGCATTTGGTCCACCCTGAAAACGAGCAATAATATCATATTCCGGAGTTAGAACATCAACAATTTTTCCTTTACCCTCATCGCCCCATTGAAGGCCTAGCAGTACATCTGATTTTGACATAGTATCGATTATTAAAGAAGTAAATTTAGCAGTAAAAAAGGGCTTTAAAGGCTCTGTTTAATAACTCTTGAAAAGTTATAAATCAGAATTTACAGAATGAAAAATCTAATTTCTTTAGATTTAGAAAGAAAGCATTTTGATAGCAGTAACAGCAGCTTCATCGCCTTTATTACCATGCTTACCACCTGCTCTGTCGATAGCCTGTTGCATATTATCCGGTGTTAATACACCGAAAATAACAGGTTTATTGTATTTTATATTGAGATTAGTGATACCATTCGCCACAGCATCACAAATAAAATCGAAATGTCTTGTTTCGCCTTGAATAACACATCCTAGTGCAATAACCGCATCAATATCCGAATCCTGAGCCAAATACTGTGCGCCTAATGTTAATTCGAAGCTCCCCGGCACTGTTTTAGAAATAATATTTTCAGGTTTAGCACCGTGTTTAATTAGAGTGTCGTGAGCCCCTTTATATAAAGCATGAGTAATTTCATGATTCCACTCCGACCAAACAATACCAAATTTATAAGACGCAGCACTTTTTATTTTGCTGCCTTCAAAGTTGGATAAATTTTTGTGTTGACTCGACATGATTACTCTTTAAACAAATCAGCCCACCTTTTTGGGGCAGGCTGATAAAGATTTTGTTGTTTGAATTATAAATTACCTAAAGCTTTTACCTTAGAAATGTTTTTTTCGATTTCACGTGCTTCGTTGCTACGACCGTGTTCTTTTTTAATACGTTCGTAAATTGTTAATGCCTCAGCATAATTGTTTTTTAACTCGTAAGCAAAAGCAGCTTTTTTCAAAAATACCGGAGTAGTAAAATCGTTAGAGTTTTTTTCAGCAGCTTTTAGATAATATTTTAAAGCTTCATCAACTCTGTTTAACTCCATATTAGCATCACCAATACAACCAATAGCAATTGGCGCTATCATCATATCGTTACCATCATACTTTTGTAAAAACTCAATAGCTTTTTCAAACTGACCGGTACGTAAACAACAAATACCTGCATAGTAATTAGCTAAAGTTCCTGCTGATGTAATACCATATTCTTCTGCGATTGCTTCAAAGCCCATCATAGTTTTGTCACCTTCCGATGTACGCACCATGTATCCGCCTTTTAAAGCAATGTTGAAACTGTCTCTTTCAAAAAAAGTTTGCGCCCAAAATATTTCATTGGATGCAGCCTTTTCTTTATCGGGCATGTAGTAAAATTTATAGAATACAAATAAACCAACAACTAATGCGATGCTTCCACCTACATAGTTGATCATTTTTTTGTTCGACTCGTAAAAAAACTGAAGACCTTCAAGGGTTGGATCAACCACCTTAGGTTTCGCGCTTTCTTCTTCGTTCGACTCGTCTACCTCAACGTTTTCATTCTCGTTGTTTTCCACGTTTTCAACCGGGTTTTCTTCTTTAAGTTCGGCCATTTTATCGACTAATTTTAAGGTGCAAAAATAGATTTTTTAATTTAAACCCCGAAATTTATTTTAAAACGGGTTTTTACTGTAAAAATGCCTTAAATTTACCCTAATTACCATGGTTTTAAAGCAGCTTTCCCTTATAAACTTCAAAAATTACGCGGATGTGACCCTCCAATTCAGCGAAAAGATGAATTGCCTTGTGGGGAATAATGGGATGGGTAAGACCAATATCCTCGATGCCATCCACTATTTGTCGTTTTGTAAGAGCTTTTTTAACTCTATCGATAGCCAAAACATTAAACATGGCGAAGGCTTTTTCGTGATTCAGGGTACTTATAACCGAAACGGAGAAACTACTGAAGTGTATTGCGGACAAAAACGCAATCAGAAAAAAATATTTAAACACGATAAAAAAGAATACGACCGTTTATCGGAACATATTGGTATGTATCCTTTAGTGATGATTTCGCCGGGTGATGCTGAATTAATAAATGGAACCAGCGAAACGCGACGTAAATTTATTGATGGTATTATTTCACAATATGATAAAGTATATTTAGAAAAACTCATTGCATACAACCAAGTTTTAAAACAACGTAACGCTTTATTAAAACAATTTTGGGAATCGAGAGCTTTTGATTCGGTGACTTTAGAAATTTGGGATGAACAATTAATTATTCACGGTAAAGGCATTTTACAAATACGAATTGATTTCTTGAAGGAGTTTATTCCTTTATTCAATAAACATTACGCACACATTAGCGAAAGTAAAGAAGAAGTCTCCTTACACTACGAATCATCTGTTGGTGAACGCGATTATGAAGCCGCTATTTTAACAGCCATTGAGCGCGACCGTGTTTTGCATTATACTACTGTTGGTCCACATAAAGATGATTTAGATTTTACCATTAATGGATTTAGTTTAAAGAAATTTGCCTCTCAGGGACAACAAAAATCTTACCTTTTAGCTTTGAAGTTGGCTCAATTTGAGTTCATAAAAACTAAAAAAAATACCAAGCCTTTATTGCTTTTAGATGATGTTTACGATAAATTAGATGAAACAAGATTCCGTAAATTAATAGAATTGGTGAGTGATGATAATTTCGGACAAGTATTTATAACAGATACCCATCCTGATCGTATCAGAGATTTATTTGCGTTTAATAACATTGACAAAAAAATATTTTTAGTAGATAACGGTGTTGTTGAAACACTGAAGTAAAATGAAAAAAAGCAATCTCATAAAAGTAGGCGACGCCATTAATGAGTTCTTAAAACAAGAAAAACTCGATGTTAAAATCAGTCGTTTTACCGTTAAAAAAAATTGGGCGGAGATCGTCGGCGAACATGTATCAAATAACACATTAGATATTTCTTTTAACGATACAGTTTTATTTTTAACATTGAAATCGGCCTCTCTAAAACAGGAATTATCCTTTAACAAGCAACAAATCATCACTAACATAAACCGCTTTTGCGGTAGTAAATTAATAAACGACATAGTATTTAAATAACCACAAACCTTTCCCTTCTCCTTATAGGAGAAGGTGTCCGCTTAGGAGGACGGATGAGGTTTTGTGAGGTCAAAATTGAAACACAAATTATGAAAACAATAAAAATTATTCTCTTAGCAACGTTAGCTTTCTCAGCAAAATCACAAAATCAGGACTCAATTACTCTTCGTAAAATTTACGATTACTATTTAACGGAAAGTAAATCTTACAAAAATCTTGAAGTGCTTTGTAAAACAATTGGTGGTCGCTTAAGCGGTTCACCTCAAGCTGCAAAATCAGTTGAATGGGCAAAGGAAGCAATGTATGCTGCCGGTGCTGATACCGTTTATTTACAACCTTGCATGGTGACACATTGGGAGCGCGGCGCAAAAGAAATGTGTGTGGCAACTTCTCCCGGCAAACGCTTAAACTTAAATGTTTGTGCATTGGGTGGTTCAACAGCGACGCCTGTTTCAGGATTAAATGCCGGTGTTGTTGAAGTGAAAAGTTGGGAAGAATTAAAATCACTTGGTGAAAAAAATCTCTTAAAAGGAAAAATTGTTTTTTATAATGTTGCTTTCAATCCTAAAAATATTTCTACAGGAAAATCTTATGGCGAAACTGTTCCTTATCGTTATTTAGGTGCTGTTAAAGCAAGTAAATATGGTGCTGTTGCAACACTAGTAAGAAGTATGAGTTCTTTAAATAACGATTCACCACACACAGGGGTCATGACTTACGATAGCGCTGATGTAAAAATTCCTTCTTTCGCCTTAAGTTATAAAGCGGCTGATGATCTTTCTGCAGCTATTAAAAATGATGCGAAACTTTTGGTTCAATTAAAATCAACGTGCAAAACATTTAAGGATACGCTTTCATATAATGTGATTGGCGAATTAAAAGGGAAAGAAAAACCAAACGAATATATTATTGCAGGCGGACATTTAGATAGCTGGGATAATGGCGAAGGTGCACATGATGATGGTGCAGGCGTTGTTCAATGTATTGATGTGTTAGGGATGTATAAAAAAATTGGAGCGAAACCAAGACATAGTATTCGTGCAATTGCTTTTATGAATGAAGAAAATGGTTTAGGTGGTGGAAAAGCTTACGGAAAAGAATCAGAAAAAAAGAAATGGAAACACATTGCCGCTATTGAAACGGATGCCGGTGGTTTTACTCCAAGAGGTTTTGGTGTTGATACTGTTGGAGGCATGTACAAATTAGCAGCAACCTGGAAACCATTATTTGAACCGTATCTAATTTCTAAAATTCATCCGGGTGGTGGTGGTGCAGATATTGGTCCGCTTGAAAAAATGGGTGTGCCTTGTATTGGTTTCGAACCGGATGGTCAGCGTTATTTTGATATTCACCACACTGCTGATGATACTTTTGATAAAGTAAATAAACGCGAATTAGAATTAGGTGCCGCTGCTATTGGAAGTTTAATTTATTTGATTGATAAGTATAGATAAGGGACTTGAGAGACTGAAGGGATTGAAGAGACTGAAGGGACTTGAGAGACTAAAGGGATTAAAGGGACAAAGTTTGATTATTTTGATTAAACGGCGACATATAACAAAATTTTTCCTGACTCCGGAGGAGTCAAATGTTTCTAGAAAGAAACGCCTTATACATTCACGACCCCGGAGGGGTCGAACATTAATTGAAGACAAAATATTAAAATGATACAAGAAAATTATCTCAAAAGCATGAACCGCCAATTCTCTTATTACAAAAGTCTTGGTGAAAAAGCAATGGCTCAGGTTGACGAGGAGAAATTATTCTGGCAACTAAACGAAGATAGCAACAGCATTGCCACCATTGTAAAACATTTGAGTGGCAACATGGTCTCCCGCTGGACTGATTTTTTGACTACTGATGGTGAGAAAGAATCACGTAACCGTGATGGTGAATTTGAGAATGATATTAAAACAAGAGCGGAAGTCATTGCTTTATGGGATAAAGGTTGGGACAGATTATTTACAACCTTGAACGAATTAAAACCTGATGATTTAGAAAAAATAATTTACATCCGAAACGAAGGGCATACGGTGATGGAAGCCATTAACCGACAATTAGCACATTATCCTTATCATGTTGGACAAATAGTTTACGTTGCTAAAATAATTAAGAGTTCAAGTTGGGAAAGTCTTTCTATTCCAAGAAACAAATCCAAAGAATACAACTCCGGAAAATTCAGCGAACCAAAATCGCAAAAACATTTTACGGATGAGTTTTTGAAGAAGAAAAAGGATTAATTGCTTTCTATTCCTTTTATTATTACTTTAGTATATGCTTCAAGTACGAAACATATTCTTTTCTTTAATTTTTATCTTCTCATTTTTTAATTCCAATTCTCAAATTTGGTGTCGTCCTGGTGCTACCTGGCACTATACACACAATACAGCGCCTTCATCTTCTGCATATACCAGACTAAATTACATTAAGGATACTTTAATATCGAGTAAGAATTGTAACAAAATAAGTTACTATACTCAAGGACATAATTTTTCCATTCCATTTGCCTTTTACGGACCCTACATTTATACCCATGTGAACGGAAATGTGGTTTATATACAAGATGTAACAGGAACAACAACCAACTTTGATACTTTATTTAATTATGGTGCAAATATTGGAGATTCATGGCATTTGACACCAAAATCATTCACTAATTGTGCGAAATCAAAAGTTACTGTTACGGATACAGGACACGTATTTATACAATCTCAGTACCTAAAGTGGTTAAAGGTTAGTGTTGGCAGATACGCCTTCAATATGCCCACCCCTTTCTTTTTTACTGATACAATTTTTGAACGTCTTGGATGTGTTCAATATTATTTTTACAATCCGCAAGATGTTTGTCCAACCCAAACTGATTCAGATAAGGGCGGTCCATTAAGATGTTATGATGACAATCAAATAAGCGGCTATAAAAGAGTAACGGTTGCTTGTAATTATTTTGTTACAGATGTTGAAGAAAATAATAATAATCTGACAATTGTTATTTATCCAAATCCGGCCTCGGAAAATATCTTTTTATCAGGCGCGCAAGTAAATAACATCGATGAGGTCAGAATAAAGAATATTTTGGGTCAGGAAATAAAAACAAAAATCTTGAGGTCAGGTGAAGTAATTAATATTTCGGAATTACAGAATGGAATATATTTTCTCGAGATCTATCGTAACAATAAATTAATCTCGACAAAGAAAATCTCTAAACAGTAATTTATTTCAAACACCAATTCACTTCCTCAATCCCTTTACTTTTCAAAAACTTATTCGTCTGACTAAAATGTTTGCTGCCAAAAAATGCGCCGCGGGCTAAAGGTGATGGATGAGCTGCGGTTAATACCAAATGTTTATTGGCATCAATTAAAACTGTTTTTGCTTTGGCGTAATTTCCCCACAATAAAAAAACAAGGTTCTCTTTTTTATCACTTAATGTTTTAATAACAGCATCAGTAAATAATTCCCATCCTTTATTTTGATGACTTCCTGCTGTATTAGCCCGCACAGTTAAAGTAGCATTTAACAAAAACACACCTTGATGAGCCCATTGTTCCAAATTTCCGCTTTCCGGTATATCACATCCTTCATCCTCTTTCAACTCCTTAAAAATATTTACTAACGATGGTGGCTTACGAATTCCATCTGCCACCGAAAAGCATAAACCGTTGGCTTGTCCGTCGCCATGGTAAGGATCTTGTCCTAAAATCACCACTTTTACCTTATCAAAAGGCGTAAAATCAAAGGCGGCGAAAATTCTATTAGCTGGTGGATAAGTAACAAATTGTTTACGTTCCTCCACTAAAAAGCACTTCAAATTGGTGAAGTAATCCTTAGTAAACTCTTCATTAATAGCATTTAACCAACCTGCCTCTATTTTCGGATTAACCATGCGCCGAAGATACCCTCGATTTTAACATTGTGAAAAACATTTTTTTCATTATTTTTGATAATATCTTATATTTGTTAAAATAAACATTCTTAATTATGAAAAAAGTTATCATCCTTGCTTCTGTTTTCGCTTTTGTAGCGGTTACTTTCTCTTCTTGCAAATCGCACGAAAAGTGTCCTGCTTATTCTAAAGTTAATACTCAAAATCAACATACTAAAATAGCTTAAGCTCAGCTTAACCTGTTATCATCATAATAAAAAAAGCCCTGACGATATCGTCAGGGCTTTTGTGTTTCACCTTATTCAATTCTTACCAAACAAAGCTTATTACCTGCTTTAAATCAGGATGCAAACTCTTTGCAACAGGACAAGTATGAGCAGCGTGTTCGTACATTTTCTTCTCCTTCTCCGTAAAGTTCTTTTTAGGCATTATAAGTTTTACATGTATTTCCCCTATTCGTCGAGGTTCAGCATACATTACCTTGGTAACCTCAGCGGTGGCGCCATCCGTTGTTGTTATTCCTTCTTTCATTGATACTATTCCCATTACAGATATCATACAACTGGCTAAAGCCGTAGCCACTAAATCAGTTGGCGAGAAGGCTTCACCTTTACCATGGTTATCGGTTGGGGCGTCGGTTATTATTACGTTTCCACTCTTAACGTGAACGGCTTCAGTTCTTAATTCACCTGGATATTTTACTGTACTTGTTATCATTTTTTAAGGTTTTAGCTCTTCATCAAAAGTAGGTTTAAAGGTCAAAATTATGTAATTTTGTTACTCGTGCTGTAAAGGCTTAATTATTTCAAATATACATGAAAGATACTTCATTCTTTATATTTAAACCCACTCTGAAACTAAGCCTTATCAGTACAATGACTTTTAAACGGATAGCTTTCATTTCAGCCTTATTTTTGTCGCAAAAAATTTTTTCGCAAAGTACTTTAGAGGCTATTGAAAAAGGTCAGGAGGTTAATGTTTTATTCCGTCACGAAGCGACCTTTAAAATTTTCGCACACACCCGCGGATTTGGTGTTGGTTACCGTCGCGGAAAACACCTAAGTGCTAAAACAAAATCTTTATTAGAGTTTGAAGGTTTAACCTTAAAACATCCCAAAGAAATTAAAGTAAAAAGTACAGAAGAGAACGCAAAACGTTTTGTGTACGGGAAAATTAATAACGTGGCTTTAATCCGTGTTGGTACAGGTTTACAAAATGTAATTTTTAAACGATCCGACAGAAAAGCAATTGAAATCCGTTGCTCGTATGTAATTGGCGGTACACTTGCCATTGCAAAACCATATTACGTTTTAGTTTATCGCGGTAGCGGACCAACAAGAGGTCCTGAATCGGTAAAGTATGATGAAGAAAATTTTACGCAAGACAGTGTTGTTGGTAAAGGTCCTTTTATAAATGGATTAGATGAAATAAAATTATATCCCGCTATACACGGAAAAGTAAATATGAGTTTTGAATACGCGCCTTACTCTCATTGGGTTCGTGCTATTGAAACCGGTGTATCTTGCGATTATTATCCAAAAGCACTTCCCATTATGGCAAGAAATCCTGGTGAAAATGTTGTAATAACATTGTACGTTGGATTTGTATTTGGCAAGAAATGGTTTTAATCCTTCGACAAGGTCAGGACAAGCAAAATGGAAACTGAAAATCTACAAGAACCCCGAATAAAAAAACCGGATTGGTTAAGAGTAAAATTACCAATAGGTGAAGATTACCTTAAAGTTCGAGGCATCGTTAGCAAACACAAATTACACACTATTTGCGAAAGCGGTAATTGTCCGAATATGGGCGAATGCTGGGGCGCAGGCACCGCAACGTTTATGATATTAGGTAACATCTGCACGCGCTCTTGTGGCTTCTGTGCAGTTGCAACAGGTAAACCTAAAGCGGCAGATTGGGATGAACCAAAACGTGTTGCTAACTCCGTAAAATTAATGGGCGTTAAACATTGTGTTATTACTTCAGTGGATCGTGATGATTTAAAAGATGGTGGTTCTATCATTTGGGCGGAAACTATTAAAGAAATTAGAGCAATTAGTCCGGAAACAAAATTTGAATGTTTAATTCCTGATTTCGCCGGTAACTGGGATAATTTGCAACGTATTATTGATGTGAAGCCGGATATTGTTTCGCATAATATTGAAACTGTTAGAAGATTAACCGCACAAGTTCGCATACAAGCAAAATACGATAGAAGTTTAGAAGTGATTAAACGTTTACATGATGCAGGCGTTAAAACAAAAAGTGGTTTAATGTTGGGCTTAGGCGAAACTGAAGAAGAAGTTTTAGAAACCATCAATGATTTACGGAATGTAAATTGTGATGTTATGACTATTGGTCAGTATTTACAACCTACTCCAAAACATTTACCGGTTGCAAGATTTGTTCATCCGGATGAATTTAAAAAGTATAAAGAGATTGCCTTAGAAAAAGGTTTCCGTTTTGTAGAAAGCGGTCCTTTGGTTCGTTCATCTTATCACGCCGAGAAACATATTTTTTAAACTTTATGGGGAAGTATTTTTTCGCTTTTCTTATTGTCCTACTCACCTATTCTACTTCTTCCTTTTCGCAATCTCGAAAGGATAAAAAACTAGCTGAAAAAAAGCGTATCGAATACGAAAAGCAACGCAAGAAAACTGTTAAAGATAGTTTGCGTGCTGTAAAAAAAGCGCGTAATGGTGTGCCTGAAAACATTACTGTGTTCCCAAAAAACTTTTTATTAAAACCTAAATATGTTTTTCCCGGCATTATTTTTAATGTGAGTAACCGCGATAAAAGCGGCGAAAGTTTTAATTGGAAACCTTCCATTCCCGGTGTGGTTGGTGGTGCCTTACGGATAAAGAAATTTTATATCTCTATGGGTTTCCGTTTACCGGGAACTGCTGAACATGAAAAGAAATTCGGGAAAACAACTTATCAGGATTATTTTATCAATTTTCAGGGACGAATTGTGGCGTGGACCATTTTTTACAGAGATTACAGAGGATTTTATTTAGATGATTATAAAAAGTTCTATCCGAATTGGCGCGAAGATTCTTTAGGCTTTCCAAAATCAAAAAACTTACACATTATTGAAGGTGGTATGAATCTTGGATTTAATTTCAATAAAAACTTTTCGTTAAATGCTGCCTTTGCACAATCTGAGAGACAAAAGAAAAGTGCGGGTTCTTTTTTAATGACGGTTTCTGAACGTTATCAGCGAATTGAAACTGATAGTAATATTGTTCCAGCCACACAAGCTTTAAATTACTCAAACCTTGATAGATTAACTGCCGGTGATTTTTTAACTACCATTATAAGTTTAGGAGCAGGCTATCAATTTGTGATGGGAAAATTTCATTTAACGCCTGTTGTATTAATTGGAAGTGGCATTCAAATTCAAAACTACCAACAACCCGGCAGAAATTTATGGCGACTAAATATTCCAACCTATGCAAATGCCCGTGCGCAATTTGGTTATAATGGCGATAATTTTTTTGCGAATATAATTTATGGGGCCGAGTTTAATTCGGTACCCATAAAAGAATCACGTGTTCGTTTATTTTATCAGGTAATAGAATTTGGAATGGGAGTAAGATTTTAATGAAAAAAGTAGATGTCTTGTCGAGCGAAGTCGAGACATATATTTAATTTACTAAGAATATAATGCAACCAGTTCTCGACTCCGCTCGAACTGACAATCATTAAAAATCATTCGCGTCAATCAAATCCTGAATCTCAGAAGGCTTTAAACTCTTAGGGATTTTCTTTTTAGGAATTACAATGCTGCCGTTACCGGGATTTACGTTATTATCGCCAGGATCTATTGAATTATTTAAATCGATTGCCTCATACATGTTTTTATTATTGTAATACGATTTGGTTCTTCCGATTCTGAAAACTAAACCTAAATTAATAAACACAGAATTTTTTGGAGCACGTGCATAAAAATCGCCGTAACTTTTGTTCTTATTGTTTTTGTTAAAGTTGTTTGAATAAAATGCAATGCCATTTCTGGTACTAAAACCTGTAGATATATAGAAACTCATCCAACGACAAGGCACTACATCCATTCTCATACCGGTTAATAATTCGTAGCGACCGAAATGAATAACTCTGTCGTTAGAAATATTTGTGTTTTTATAATACTTATTGTCATACACTGTATCGCGATTCGAGAAGTTAAACACGCCGCCTTGTGGTTTTGAATAGAGTGAAAGACGGAATACATTTGCAATTGGTAAATTCAAACTAATATTTTTCGGGAACTGAATACTGAAATTAAATCCATCAACTTTTCCGAAACGTAAACCCACAAAAGGCAAATAAAAACGGTTACCCCATAAAAAAGATTTGGTAGCGCCTAACCGGAAATTAAAATGGGTACCGGGCGAATAACTCCACAATAATGTTCCCGACATACGCCAAGTTCCTTTATCACTGCTTCCAGCTGTAATATCTTGAGTTAAAAAGGGCGTTGACTCAATAAAGAAAATAGATTTTTTTCCAGTGTTATAAATGGCGCGGATTCCTAAACCATATTTTGCCAAAGTGTGTTGCGAAATGCCTGAGAAAACCGGTTGCAAATAATAAGCTGTACCTGCCAATAATAAATGGAAGTTGGAATTTACAGTACTATCGCGGTTATAATTATTAATGGTAACCAACGGCGAATAAAAACTAATGCAATTTTGATTGATACCATACGAGCCTAATTGTTTTCCAATACGCGAAGTATCTCTTAAATCAACCGAAGGTTTGTGGTAGGAGTCTAGAAAAATAGTATGATTAAAGAAGTGTTTAGGCTCTTTAAACTTTGTCGTTTTTTTTGTGGCAAAATTTGCAGATGAATCCTTTTGGGCATAAAACGAATAACTGAGCCCTATATAAAAGCCCAGCATTACAAAACGGAATATCACTTTTTGATGATTGCTCACGAATCGTTGCCGTTACCTTTAATAGTTTTGATAATCTCTTTCTTAAATTCTTCTTCAGCCTTTTTTAATAAACCTGTTTTTTTAGCGCCCAATATTTTTTTGAATTTATCGAAATACTCTCTCTGCAAATCCACTTCCGTTTGTTGAAGTTTTAATTCGGCTGTTAAAAAATCATCCGCTTCTTTATCAGTTTTAAAATCGCTTATGTTAGCGTATTGCTGACGGAAATTTTTCCGTGCGAATTTAATTTTATCGTTGTACTCGTTATACAAAGGCCAAAACCCTTGCGCTTCAACGGGTGTTAAGTTTATTTTTTCAGTAATAAACGAAACTCTCAATGCCTCCACCTTGTTATGCTTACCGGGCTGGGCATAAGAAGTAGTAGTTGCAAATACAGCAATCACAAAAGCAAGTATGTATTTAAAACTAGATTTCATCTGCAATATCGTTAACATCTATATTCTCTAAAGCGTAATCTTCTTGGTTTTGCGAGTTGCTTTCGGTGGCGGTTTTCTCTAAATTCTCTTTTAAGTTTTTTGATAATTTTTCGGCGTTTACCATTTCCATTAAAGCATCTTCATCTAAATTCAACAACTGATTCCCTTTAAAAATTTCACTTTTATCTAAACAAGCTAAAGTGCCGCAATTACCGGAAACGGTTTCTTCTCCGCTGTTATAAAAATATAATCCGAAACTAATTACTAAAGTAGCAGCAATGGCATAAGCTGTTTGTTTGCTGAATACTAATTGTAAAACTTTTCCAAATCCACTTTCTTCCTTTTTAGCAAATATCTCTTCACGTACTTTATGACTTAATCCTTCAAAATAATTTTGTGGTGTAACAAAAGCATTTTCTTTGGTAATTGAATTTAATGTTGGATATGCTTTTAATTCTTCAGCAATTTCAATTTTTGATTTAATCGCTTCCGCAGAAGTTTCAAAATATAATTCAGGTGTAACAAAACCATTTTGCTTTTTTGTTGCTGATAATTTTGGATACGCCGATAATTCCGATTTCACTTCCAACTTCTCAAAATAATTATCCGGTGTAGTAAATGGTAACGACTTATCTAATGAAGATAAAATTTTAAACTCCTTCAATTCCTCAGCCAACTCAATCTTCAACATCATCTTTTTACCAAACGAGTTAAAATAACCTTCCGGCAACGAGAATGGATTATTCTCTTGGTTGCTCTTATTGTTATTTTCTTCGTTCTTGCTCATTTCTTAGGTTTGACGCTATAATTCGTTTTAGGTTTAATCGGCCGTTAAAAATTCTTCTATTTTTTTTGCGGCTATATGGTAAGAGGCTTTTAAGGCACCTACCGAGGTTTCAAGCACTTCGCTCATCTCTTCGTAAGGCATTTCATCATAATATCGCATATTGAATACAATCCGCTGTTTTTCAGGCAATGTTAATATGGCTTTTTGGAGCTTTTTCTGAATATCATCCCCAACAAAATAAACATCACTTTCTAAGGATGCACTTAATTGATATTCAATAGGATGCAAGGAAGTTGTATTCTGCTTTTGCTTCTGTCTTAAAAAGGTAAGTGATTCGTTAGTGGCTATTCTATATAACCAGGTAAATAATTGCGACTCGGCTTTAAAATTCTCTAAACCTTTCCACACCTTAATAAAGGTATTTTGCATTACATCATCCGCATCATCATGATCGATAACGATTTTGCGGATTTGCCAATATAATTTTTGCTGATACTTTTCAATAAGGTGGTGCAAGGCCATGTTGCGGGAGCTTTCCTCCTTGTACATTTTTAATATTTCCTCATCTGAAAAGTGTCCCACTAACGATTAGACTCCGATTTTGTCTAGAAGTTTAAAGGTAAGCTTTTTTAAAACGTAAAAAATGTATTCATTTGTAAACAAAATGTCGGCTAAAAAACAAATACCTGAAAATAAATGGCAGGGTTTACCTGAAACCAGGTTTTGGGAAAACATGCACATCCCGCTTTGGCTTTTAAAAGATACGTGTTGGATGTTGGAGTGGCGATGGCTAGGGATAATAATGGTTATACCAACTGTTTTAATGGCCCTTTACATTTTATTCAAATCAAAAGGCTACAACGAATTTTACATCAACCTCGCTATTTGTTTTTGGATTACAGCCAACTCTTACTGGATGTGCTCAGAGTTTTTCGGCTTTGTAGAATATAAAAATTTTGCAGGAATTCCGTTTGTACTAGGGATGATCTCCGTTAGTGTGTATTATTTCAAGCAAGCAAAAAATAAAGAGGCTTAAAGTCTGGATACCAATTCCGTTACCAACAAACTCATTTTAGGCTCTTGTTGATTGGCTACTTGTTGTACTTCTTCGTGACTCACATTAAATACTTTTCCTTCAACACCTAAATCAGTAACTATACTAATTCCAAATACACTCATACCGCCGTGTACGGCCACAATAACTTCAGGTACTGTGCTCATTCCAACAACATCGGCACCAATACGCCATAAGTAACGATACTCTGCAGGTGTTTCAAAACATGGTCCGGTTAAACCTGCGTAAACTCCTGTACTGACTTTAATATTTTTTTCTTTAGCAATTTTAAGAGCGAGTTCTACATATTTTTTATTGTAAGCTTCGCTCATATCCGGAAAACGCGGACCTAATTCATTTATATTTTTTCCGATTAATGGATTAGTTGGAAATAAATTGATGTGATCGGTGATAATCATAATCTCACCCACTTCAAAGGCAGGATTCATTCCACCGGCGGCATTACTCACACATAACGTTTTTACACCAAGTGCTTTCATTACCCTTACCGGGAAAGTAACTTGTTGCATGTTGTAGCCTTCATAAAAATGAAAACGACCTTGCATAGCAACTACATTTTTTCCGCCTAAGCTTCCAAAAATTAATTTTCCGCTATGACCTTCAACTGTAGAAACAGGAAAATTAGGAATGCTTTCGTAAGGTAAAACATGTTCAACGGTAATTTCTTTTACTAAGCCACCCAAACCTGTACCTAAAATTATTCCCACTTCCGGAACAAAATAATTTGTTTTCTCACGTATACTTTTGGTGGTAAATTCTATTTGTTCTAACATATTTTAAAATAATCTCGTTAAACTCTTCTGCTTTATCTTTAAATGTAACTTCAACAGGAAGTACAAAAATATTCATTCTTTCGGCAATTGCCCAAATTTCCGGCAATTTCAATCGCATTAAATCTTTTTCGGTAGTCACAATTAATTTATTCCCGCCTTCAAACGACTCATAATACTTCTGAATATTGGCAATATCCGCAATATTGTAATCATGATGATCATCAAACGGCAAATGACTAACCCCTGCTGAGTATTCTTTTAAATACGTAATCATTGGCGAAGGATTTGCAATTCCTGTAAACACAATTAAACGGTAACGGAACAAATCCTGCAAAGTATTTATGCTTTCGTTTGGATTACTTATCGAATACAAATCGCCATATTTTAAATAGCTAAAAAACACATGCTGATGTGGTAAGGGTTTTATATCCTTTAATACATTTCGTATTTCAACCGGCGTGGTTTTTTCGGGAGTTTTACTTATCACAATAATATCAGCGCGATGCATACCTGATTTACTTTCCCGTAATCTTCCAACCGGCATTAAAAAATCGTTGTAATACAAATTTTCGTATTCGCTCACTACAATATTTAAACCGCATTTTATAGGGCGATGTTGAAAGGCGTCATCTAAAATAATAACATGTGGCGAAGGTTCATGCTCTGCTAATTTTTTCACGCCCTTCACTCGGTTCACTTCAACACAAACCGTTAAATTGGGATGTTTTGTTTTGTATAATAAGGGTTCATCGCCAATATCTTCTGCTGTACTTTTATCATCAGCAATAATGTAACCCGATGTTTTGCGCTTGTACCCTCTGCTTAAAGTTGCTAAGGCGTATTCAGATTTCAAAAGGTTAATCAAATATTCTACATGCGGAGTTTTACCACTTCCTCCTACCGATAAATTACCTACACAAATAGTATGTTTTAAAGGATGGTGAGATTTAATAAACCCTAAATCATATAAACGATTACGTATAAATGTCACAAGCCCAAACAATAGGGCTAAAGGCAAAAGTGGTATTTTACTTAACTCCTTCAAACTTTTTAAATATGAAGTTTTTTTCTGAGATAATCAAATCAAAAATAATGGTAAACATTCCGTTAAATATTTTGCTGTTTGTTTCTGATTAGATAATTTTGATTCATATTCACTAAAACGTATTGAAATGAAAAAATTAGTATTAGGTGTGTTATTATTAAGCGGAATTGCTTTTAAAGCTCAGGACGCGGCAAAAGTGTTTTCAGCTACTGAAATTGTTTGGTTTGGGATGGATTTTACGAAGGCGAAATTTGTTGGTCAATTCGATCAAGGCATGGGTGCTATGCCTGCAACCGGGGGCGACATGCGTAATAAATGGGTACCACAATGGAATGCATTAATTCAAAACGAGCAACAAAATTTCGACCTAAAAAAAGCACTTAAAAAGGAAAGTGTTTATTATGATATTGCCTCTGTAAATACTATCAACAGTAAATTGGATCCGGATGGTTGTATGGATGTAAATCCAACAAAAATTGAAAAATCAACATTAGCAGAAATGGTAAAAAAATATTCTTCAGCTGATAAAAAAGATGGCGTGGGATTAGTTTTTATTGTTGAGAATTTTAATAAAGGCACACAAATTGCTGATGTTTACGTTACGTTTTTTGATATCGCCACCAAGAAAATTTTACTGTGCGGAAAAGTAAGTGGCACTGCAAGAGGCGTTGGCATCCGTAACTATTGGGCCGGGGCTATAAAAGCAATAATTAAAGAATTAGGAAGCGGCACCTTCAAAAGCTGGAAAGAATAAATCTTAAAACATAAATCATTTAAACGGGTTGAATTTTCAGCCCGTTTTTTTTTGCTACGTAGTGAAGTAATTCATGTATTCAAAATATGCTTTGCATGAATTTACTTCACTATATTTGTTTCATGTTTATTAAAGATGTTATTTCAGAAATAGAAAAATTTGCCCCTCCCGCTTATCAGGAAAGTTACGATAACAGCGGTTTATTGGTGGGAAACAAAGACGAAAAAATTACCGGGGTTTTGTTGAGTTTGGATTGTGTTGAAGAAGTAATTGATGAAGCCATAAAACTAAAATGCAATTTAATTATTGCACACCACCCTATCATTTTCGGAGGCTTAAAACGATTAACAGGGGCGAATTACGTTGAGCGAACTGTTATTAAAGCCATTCAAAATAATATTGCCATTTATGCTGCACACACTAATTTAGATAATGTAAAGAATGGTGTAAATGCTAAGATTGCAGAGAAATTGGGTCTCACAAATCTTAAAATTTTATCTCCCAAAAAACAATTACTTAAAAAATTAGTGACTTACGTACCGGCAACACATCTCGAGAAAGTGAGAGAAAGTTTATTTGAAGCAGGTGCCGGAAACATTGGTAATTACGATAATTGCAGTTTTAATATTTCAGGAACAGGAACTTTTAGAGGGAACGAAAACTCGAATCCATTTATTGGCGAAAAAGGAAAAATCAGTAACGAAACCGAAACCCGTATTGAAGTGATTTATGAAGCCGTTAACGAAAGTCGCATTTTAAAAAATTTACTGGCTAATCATCCATACGAAGAGGTTGCTTTTGATGTATATCCCTTGGAAAACACTTACCAAAATGTGGGTAGCGGCATGACTGGCGAGTTTGAAAAAGCCCTATCAGAAACTGAGTTTTTAACCCTTGTAAAAAAGGCATTTCATCTAAAAGTTTTGAAGCATACGCCTCTTTTAAATAAGTCGATAAAAAAAGTTGCCTTTTGTGGCGGAAGCGGTGCTTTTTTAATAAAAAACTCAATTAATTCAGGTTCAGATGCTTACATTAGTGCTGATATTAAGTACCACGAATTTTTTGACGCTGAATCCAAAATATTAATTGCCGATACGGGACACTTTGAGAATGAGCAGTTTACGCCAGAGATTTTTTATGAGTTACTTCAGAAAAAATTTACTACATTTGCACCCTATTTATCGAAAGTGATCACCAACCCGGTAAACTATTTTTAACTATGTGCGCAAAAATTAAAGAAAAAATCGACGCTTCCATTGAAGGAAAATTGCGTTCTCTTTACGAATTACAACTTATTGACTCTAAAATCGACCGTCTTCGTACTATACGTGGTGAGTTACCTTTAGAAGTTAGTGATCTTGAAGATATTGTTACAGGTTTAGAAACCCGTTTAAACAATGTTACTACAGAGGTAGAGGAGTTAGAAAATCAAATTAACGAGAAGAAACAAGCCATTAAAGATTTTCAGGCTAACATTAAAAAATACGAAGCACAGCAAGGTAAAGTACGTAACAACCGTGAGTACGATGCTATCACTAAAGAAATTGAATTCCAAAATTTGGAAATTCAGTTAGCTGAAAAACGTACTAAAGAAGCTAAAGCTGGCGTTGCTTTAAAATCAGATTTATTAGAGAAATCTAAAACTGAATTTGAAGAGCGTACTAAAGACCTTAAAGTAAAAAAAGGTGAGCTTGATGAAATTATTGCAGAAACTGAAAAAGAAGAAGTTGATTTATTAAAAGAATCAGAAGCTGCTGCTGCAAAAATTGAAGACCGTTTATTAAATGCATACAAACGTATCCGCTCTAACACCCGTAACGGTTTAGCAGTTGTTACTGTTGATCGTGATGCTTGCGGTGGTTGTTATAACAAAATCCCACCTCAGCGTCAGTTAGACATCCGTACAAACAAAAAAATTATTGTTTGCGAACATTGCGGACGTGTTTTAGTTGACGGAACAATTATTCCTGACGAACAACAAGTAGCTCAATAATCAAATTTTAAAATATCAGAACCCCGACCGAAAGTCGGGGTTTTTGTTTGGGTTTAACTTGAGATTTATAAATAAAAAATGTAGGTTTGATTATGGAATTTATAAGTGAAGCCATAAGTAATTACAGCGAACAACACAGCGAAGCAGAATCCCCTTTATTAAACGAATTAAACCGCGAAACACATTTAAAGGCTTTATCGCCCCGAATGCTTAGCGGCCATTTACAAGGACGTGTATTAAGTTTTATCTCCAAACTCGCTTCCCCAAAAAACATTCTTGAAATTGGAACTTATACCGGTTATTCGGCACTTTGCTTAGCTGAAGGATTGCAACCTGAAGGGAAATTAATTACTATTGACCCGAACGAAGAAACCAATATCATGGCTTCAAAATACTTTCAGCGCTCTGCTTATGCAAAGCAAATTGAATTAAAAGCAGGTGATGCTACCAAACTAATCCCTACTCTAACACAAACCTTTGATATTGTTTTTATTGATGCTGATAAACGTAATTACGCTTTGTATTTTGACTTAATAATTGACAAAGTAAAAAAGGGCGGGTTAATTATTACAGATAATGTTTTATGGAGCGGGAAAGTGGTGATGCCCGAAAACGAAATGGATGTAGATACAAAAGCCATTCACGATTTTAATAAAAAAGTAAATGGAGATAAGCGCGTAACAAATTTATTGTTGCCTGTAAGAGATGGATTGATGTTGATGATGAAGAAGTAAAAAAGTTATAGGGTTATGAGTTATCAGTTATTGGATTTTTTTATACAAATAGTTTATAAACCAATATTTTGAGCTTTTTAACCAATAACTTTATAACCAATAACCTTATAACCCTATGATAATAGACTTAAGAAGCGACACCGTTACGAAGCCGACAAAGGCCATGATGGACGCCATGATGAACGCTAAAGTTGGTGATGATGTTTTTGGTGAAGACCCGACTGTAATTGAATTAGAACAAAAATCAGCCGCACTATTTGGAAAAGAAGCCGGATTGTTTTGTCCGAGCGGCACTATGACCAACCAAATTGCTATTAAAGCGCACACACAACCGGGAGATGAATTAATTTGCGATGTAAACTCTCACATTTATAATTATGAAGGTGGTGGTATTTCTTTTAACTCAGGTGTACAAGCTAAATTAATGCAGGGTGACAGAGGAAGAATTTCTGCAACACAAATTGAAAACAGTATCAACGGAGATTTTGATTGGTTAACAAGAACTTCATTGGTAAGTTTAGAAAATACAGTGAACAGAGCCGGTGGTTCTTATTATAACATTGAACAAGTAAAGCCAATTCAGAAATTGTGTAAAGACAAAAAACTGGCTTTGCATTTAGATGGCGCGCGTATTTTTAATGCATTAGCCGAGACAAAAGAAAGCACACAACAAACCGGAGAATTATTTGATAGCATCTCTATTTGTTTATCCAAAGGATTAGGAACGCCTGCGGGTTCTGTTTTATTGGGGACAAAAGAATTTATTAAGAGAGGAAGAAAGATTAGAAAAGTATTTGGCGGAGGAATGAGACAAGCTGGTTTTCTAGCTGCGGCTGGAATTTATGCTTTAGATAACAATGTATCGCGATTAAAAGAAGACCACAAACGTGCTAAGGAAATCGAAAAAATATTAAAGCAATTACCTTACGTAGATTCTATTTTACCTGTAGATACAAACATTTTAATTTTTGACATCAATCCTAAAATTAGTAGTCTGGATTTTGAAAAGAAACTGGCGGAAAACGATATTAAAATGGCAGCTTTCGGAAAACAAACCGTTCGTTTTGTAACGCACTTAGATTTTACAGATGAAATGTTAGGTCGCTTAGAAAAAGTTCTGAAATCTATTCAATAACCAATTTTTTGGTCTGCATTACTTTACCGTTGCTAATTTTCACAGTGTAAAAACCACTTGCAAAGTTTGTGGTAGATAATTTCGCGTTTTCATTATTGAATTTTTCGGAGTGAATAATTTTTCCGCTAATATCAATTATTTCAACTGTGTATTCGTCTTTTAAACTGGTGCTTAAATACAGCATTCCGTTTACAGGATTTGGTGCTAATAAAAAAGTAAAATCATTTTTATGTTCTTCAATACCGGCAAAATTACTTAAGCGATACCAAATTGGAGAAGAAATAATTCTATCACCATCATTTTGCACTACCTCAATAAAATAATATTTATTAGTTCCCGGAATCATGGCATTATCAGTAAACGATAAAGTGTTTGATGATTTTACAACATTCGACACTGTACTGTAAATACCACTTCCTTCTATTCCCGACCAAACTTTAATACTATCAGCAGTTTCCCCGTCTAAATCAGTATGCACAAAATTAATGGTGGGGCGTACAAGTCCGGAAGTAGAATCACCCATAATACTAGTGTTAATCTTAAAATCCATTTGGCAATTCCAATCTTCACTCGCGTAAAAATGCATGCCTTTCATGGCTGCAGTTAAATTAGCTTCAGTTAAAGAAGGTGCCATAATTACTAAACGACCGGCATTTCCTCTTCCAAAATTGGTGTAGTGATTATCGTGATCGTAAGAAGCACCAAGATGATAACCTAATGCCAAAAGCTTTCTGTAATACCAAGAATAATCTGTTGCGGGATAAGCATCATAAGTTGTTGTATTATCTAATGCTAATCCACTTCTAAAAACAGTTCCTACTATAGCAGAATCTTTAGCCGGGCTATAAGAAGTGTTTGAAAGATTACCAAAATCTGTACTTCCGGGATGAGCCAGCGTACTGAATGCATTTGGATTGTTTTTTATCTTATTAAATAATCCGTCGTAATCTAATTTATCATTATAAATATCATAATTAGGTGCTGAGCTTACCGTTTCCCAACCAATTAATTGATTAAAGCCATAAATTAATAAATGTCCGCTAAAACTTTGGGTACTTACACCCCACTCCATTCCGAACATACATAAAAAAGTGGGAGTTGTTGCAGCAGCAGCTTGAGCCAAACCTTGTGAATATAAAGCTAAAAGCATGCCGGGATTATTGGTAGATGAAAAATGATTATGCTCTGAAATTCCTAAAAAATCGAAATTCTGAGAAAGCTTTGCATAAGCATAACTTGCCGATGGTGTAGATACTCCCGTTGTAGATGCATCCTTATTTCCATCCGAATAACCGGTATGCGCATGTAAGTTACCGTAGTAATAATTTAAGGTTTGTGAATTAACCGTAACTGAAAAACCAAGAAAAACGAGAATAGAGAGTAAAAATTTCATCACATAAATTTAAGAAATTAAAGGGCTTCTTTACAGGTATTGGATAAAATGAGGATAATTTAATATAAGTGAGGTTTTATGACCTTTTAATGAAGACTTTACCCAACCTTTAGCCTGAAAAAATCGTTATATTTGTATAATGCGCTTCATTCTCAAAATAAGCCTCTTTCTTCTCATTCTTGTGGCTATACCATCATGCCGCAAATCTTTTGAAACCGATTGGGATGTAGATATTGAAGCACCTATTGCTCGGAGTAAACTAAACATTAAGAATTTTTTTAGCGATACTTTATTTCAAACCGACCCAACAGGATTATTACATTTAGCTTTCTCGAAAAAAATTGCAGGTTTTCAATTAGATTCATTAGTTCAAATACCGGATACTATTTTGAATTATGAGTTTACAATGCCTGTAGGTTCAAAATTGTTTTTACCCCCGGGCAACAGTATTCCTTCTTTCCCACAAACTCAGGAAATTAATTTTGCTATTAATAATGGTGTTGAATTAAAAACTGCAATCATTAATAATGGTCAGCTAAAAATGGTCTATAGCAATACCTATACACAACCATTAGCTTTTACTTTAGTACTACCTTACACTACCAAATACGGATTACCATTTACGATTAACGAAACTGTTAATCCCGGAACTAATAATAGCGTAAAGTATTACGATCTTAGTGGTTATTCGGTAAAGTTAAACGGTATTCCTCTTAATAAAGTTAATTCGTTAGTACAGGTTATTGATGTTAAAGTACCGGCTACAGCCCAAGCAGATACTATCAGAGGCGGACAAGGTGTAAAAACAGAAATTTCTTACAAAGATTTAGTTCCTTATTACGTAGAGGGTTATTTTGGTCAGCAGAATATTGATTTGCCTTATGATTCTGTGGCTTTAAACATCAGTAATAATTTACAGATTAGTAATTTTCAAATCAACTCAGCCTATATCAATTTTAAAATTGTTAATGAATTTGGTGTTGATATTAATGCTCAGTTAAGCAATATTAAATCTGTAAACACTTTAAGCAGCACAGCGGTAACACTTAACGCATCCGGTTTATCTAACATCAATATCAACAAAGCAGGAAAAACAACTAATTTCTCTAATCCTGTTTTCCCTTCTATAAAAACGGTTTCTGTTAATACTTTAAATTCAAATCTTGAACCATTTTTAGAAAACCTGCCTGATTTTTTAACTTATCAAGGTAAAATAATCGTTAACCCTTTTGGAAATATTTCCGCTTCCAATGATTTTGCTTTTTTAAATACAGGAATTGATATTTATGCCGATGTGGATATGCCCCTTCAAATACGCGCCGATTATTTTAAACTCGTTTCAAAAAGCGCTATCGATTTAACAAGCATTAAACAAATTGATAATATTAATTATGGCGATATTGTTTTACAATGCACCAACGGCTTTCCGTTTAATGCCGTATTACAAGGTTATATTTTAAACGAACAGGAACAAATTATTGATTCGTTGTTTAACGTTCCGGGTAACATTATAAAAGAAGGTACAGTTGATATTAATAACATTGTGATACAAGCTAATTACACCGAGCTAAAAATTAATTTAACTCAACCGAAACTTCAAAACCTTAAGCAATGCAAATTCATAAAATTTGTGTCACAATTTAATTTACCTCCTCAGCCACCTGATATTAAATTATTAGATTCTTATAATCTCGACTTAATTTTAAGTCTGGATGTTAATTACAAAGCCGGAAAAAAATAATCATGCTAAAGCAATATCATCTTATACTTCTATGGCTTGGTTTATTTGCTACTGTGGCAAAGTCACAGTACAATAGCGAATTTCTTAATTACGAAAGTACCGGAAGAAGTGTTTCTTTAAATGCAGATTACGAAGTGGGTTCTAATGGCATTCAAAACGCCATGATGAATAAATTTTTGTTTGGCGGACATATAGACAAAAAAATGAAAGATAATGCCCTGAATAAAATGCGTGGGTATAATCAATTGGGCATTAATCTTAATTACGACATCAGTTTATTTGTTGCAGGAACATCGAAATTCGATTTTTTAATTGGTATAAAGAATCAGGAAATATTAAATGCCACTTACACAAAAGATTTTTATCAATTGGTACTTTATGGAAACAAACCTTTCTTAGATAAAACGGCCAATTTCAGCGGCACCAACATTAACGCCTTACGTTTTCAGGAAATAAAATTTGGCGTTATTATGCATCAGGTAGATTCAACAGCTAAAATTGGCATCTCTGTTTCATTTCTAAAAGGCGAACAGTTATTTTATATTAAAGCGAATGAGAATTCATCTTTGTACACTAATGCCGATGGTACAGAGTTAATTTTCAATTCCAATTTTAATATGGCAATAAGTGATACTTCAACAAAAAAAAATATATGGACGTTTAACGGTATAGGTGCCAGTGCCGACATATTTTTTGAAACCCCTTATAAAAGCAGAATTGGCCGACAAAGTGTTTTAACGGTAAACGCTAACAATATTGGATTTATACATTGGTCGGAAAAAAGTGTACAATACAGTAGTGATTCCGTTCTAAAGTTTGATGGCTATCACATTAATAATATTTTGGATTTAAAAGATTCAACATTACAAAAAGTAAATACCGACAGCGTTATCCGCAAAGCAACGAATGCACGTCAGGAAGAATTCAATACCAATATTCCTACTAATTTGATTATGATCAATAAAATTTATTTTAGCAGGCAATTCGCTTTAAATACCGGATTCAGATATATATTTCATGCTAATTACAAACCTTATGTTTTTATTGAACCTGAATATAAAATTGCAAACAGATTTACAATTAGCTTACATGTTGGTTACGGTGGTTATGCTCGTTTAAATACCGGTATTGGTTTAGTTTACAATAATAGAAATTGGTTTGTAAAATTAGGTAGTAATAGTTTACAAGGTTATATTTTACCAAAACAAACTTACGGACAAGGCGCTTACTTTAGCATTGCCAAAAAATTTAAATAAGATGAAAAAGTATTTATTCTTCATATTATTTTTCGTTACTGTTTGTGTAAACGCACAAGCACCACAAAAATTTTACACACGCTTTGGTGGTTATGGTCATGATATTGGTTATGCCGTACTACAAACTTTAAACGGTCAGTATGCAGTTACAGGATCGACTGGAAGTTTTGGCAATGGAAACAGCGATGTTTATTTAGCATTTGTGGATAGCATGGGATGGGTTCGTTGGGAAAAATCGTATGGTGGGTTTAATAATGATATTGGTAAGTCAATTATTCAATTAGCTGATTCAGGTTTTGTAATTGCAGGTTATACCAATTCTTTTGGGGCGGGTGGTTATGATATGCTGGTGGTAAGAACTGACAAAGTTGGTAATTTAATTTGGCAAAAAACATATGGCGGCTTGGATTGGGATTTTGCTTATGCAGTAAAAACAACTGCGGGTGGAGATAGTTTAATTATTGGCGGCAGCACTTATAGTTTCGGCTACGGTAAAATGGATGCTTACATTGTAAAAACCGATTTGAACGGAAATTTTCAATGGCAAAAAACCTATGGAGGTTCTGAAGACGATGAATTTAAATCCTTTGTGCTTACTTACAATAACCAATATGCTTTTGCAGGCACAACTAAAAGTATGGGGGATGTAAAAGGTGATTGCTGGTTAGTTAAAACGGGATTAGCAGGTGATTCTGTTCTCTCTATTAAGTACGGCAACAACAACAAACAATTTTTAAATGATATTAAAGAAAATCCTGTTAGCAAAAATTTTTATTTGTGTGGGGGTCACGATCAAGTTGGTTTAGACTCGACAAGTGTTTATTTATTAGGTCTTAGCGAAACCGGAACTTTTTTATTTGAAGACTTTTTTACTTATCACAAATTAGCCGATGAACAATATGTTGCCCTTGCCCATTTTAAGAATAACGATTTTGTATATGTAAGAAAAAACGCTTATCACGCCAGCGGAAACAGAAAGCTAGAACCAATGGTTTTGCTTTTCAATAACAATAATTATGTAAATGCTTCAGCATACGGTTCGGTTGAAGACGATGAATTATTTGCGGTTGCAAAAACACGCGATAAAGGTTTTGTTTTTGTTGGTTACACCAAAGGGTTTTTGTCTAATTTATCGGATGTGTATTTAATTAAAGTTGATAGCTTAAATTTAAGCGGGGCATCGAGTGCTATCGGAATTAACGAGTCGGTTTCTAAAACAAATATTAATCATAAGGTTTACCCCACCTTAACCAGCTCAATAGTTAATATTGAGATTGAGGGTGACTACAAAAATTCCACAATATTGATTTCCAATTCTTTTGGGCAATTGTTATCAGAAACGGCAATAAAAACAGATAAAATTCAGCTTAGTTTAGAGGGTCTCCATTCGGGTATTTACTTCATAACCATCAGGAATTCATCACGAATCGGTACTTTTAAAATTATCAAAACCGAATAAGTCCATTTAGACCCCTTAGTTTTTTAAAATCGCTTTTTATTCTAAAAAAATTTAATATATTTAAACAAAATAACTACATTTTCACATCCACAAATATTGTAAAAGGGGTTAAAATATCTCTTCTCAAAAAAATAAACCTTTATGAAAAATAAATTACTTGTTTACCTTTTAGTTTTCTGTTCCGTTGCGTTTTCGCAGGTAACAAATACAAAAAAATGGAGAAAAACTGAACAAGACTCCATGCAGAAAGCTTTAATCATGTATGATGAAAAAGATTATAAAGCGGCTTTACCCATTTATGAAAATTTATTTAAGTCGCACCCTAAAGAAGATTTTTTAAAATTCGTTTATGGAAGATGTTGCTTATCGAGAAGTGATAAACACGAAGACGCTCTAACTTACCTTACCGAAATCTATACCAAAAACAAAAAAGCGGAAAGTATTGAATATGATATGGCTCGTGCCTATCACTACAACTATAAATTTGATGAAGCTTTAACGATGGTTGACCAGTGTTTAGCTAACAAACGTACTTTTCCTGATGAAAAAATTGCAGCTCAACAATTAAGAAAATACATCATTAACGCTAAAGACTTATATTCAAAACCTACTAACGCAACCATTACCAATGCAGGAAGTGTTTTAAATACAGAGTATGAAGAATATGTACCTGTTGTTTCAGCCGACGAATCTGTAATGATTTTTACTTATGTTGGTAAAGAAAGTACAGGCGGACGCATGGATAAAATGCAACAACCATTTGCTTATGGCGATTTTTACGAAGATGTGTTTCAATCGGTAAAAGTTAACGATCAATGGACAAAGCCACGTGGTATTTCTACTATCAACACAAAAGTTCACGATGCGGCTATTGCAATTAGTCCGGACGGACAACAACTTTTTGTTTACCGTGATAATGGTGATGACCATGGTGATATTTATGTGAGTTTTTTACACGATACAACTTGGACAGTGCCTCAAAAGTTAAAAGGTCAAGTAAATTCATATTCATGGGAAGGAAGTTGTTCATTAACTTCTGACGGAAAAACTCTTTATTTTTCGAGTGAGCGCGCCGGTGGTTATGGTGGTCGTGATATTTACCGCGCCTCTTTATCGGCCGACAGTACTTGGGGTAATGTTATAAATCTTGGCGATTCAATTAATACAAACTTAGATGACGATGCACCTTTTATTCACCCTGATGGAATAACTTTATTTTATAGTTCTAAGAATAAAAATAGTATGGGAGGATATGATATTTTCCAGGCTATAATGAATCCTGTTGATTCTACATTTAAAAATGCAGTGAATGTTGGTTACCCGATTAACACTCCTGATGATGATATTTATTATGTATTATCCGCCAATGGAAAAACCGGTTATTATGCCAGTGGAAAAAAAGGTGGTTCAGGTTTAAAAGATATTTATTTAGTGGATCCGGGGTATATCGGAAAAAAACCATTAACCTATTTAGTTAAAGGTAAAATCACTTTAAATAACCAACCGGTTGAAGCTAAAATTGACGTGGTGGTGACTTCTAAAAATAATAAAAAATTCACTGAAGCAAAATCGAATAGCGCAACAGGAAATTATTTAGTGACTTTACCCGCAGGCTCCATTTTTAAATTAACTTATACTTATAAAGATTTTCCTGCACGAACTCTAGATATTGACGCAAGTGCCATTACAGATTTTACCGAGAAGGAATTTAATATTGAATTCAACACAACACCGGATACAGCAAAACCACTTGTAAAAGATACTGTGAAACCAATTGCAGTAGTTACACCAACTGTTGCTCCTAAGAAAGATGATTTTGTTGCAAAAACTCCAATGCAGGCTAAAGTTCAAAAGTATGCTGCAATGTATGGAGATATTGTTTCATCAGGACTAGAATTCAGGGTTCAGGTAGCTGCTTACAAGTATCCGAAAAACTATAAGTATCCACACTTAAAACCTTATGGCAAAGTTGATCAATTACTTTTAGAAGACGGCATTACCAGAATAACAATAGGCGGAGCTTTTCTAAAATTAGGCGAGGCCTTCGAACATAATAAAAAGGTTATTAAAGCCGGACAAACCGATGCCTTTGTAACTGCTATCTACAACGGAAGACGTGTTTACTTGGAGGAATTAGAAGCCCTGGGGATATTTAAGAAGTCTGAGTAAGAAATTAGTCACGCTTACCATTCAACATCTCCTCCAGATTTGGAGTTTTATATAGTTTATTTAATTCTATTCTTTCTTGGGGTGATAATTCACCCTTAGTTAGAATGTACATAAAAGCTTCTTTTGTCATACCATTAAAGTGTACAATCGAGTACTTATATTTCCACGACAAGTTATAATTAAGAACAATCAGATAGGTAAATAAACCACAAATGCTGATTCTAATTACTGAATTTAGTATTATTCTATTTTTAAATAAACTAAAAACTAAACTCACAAATGAAGCTAAGCCAAAAACAAAAAAAGCATAATGCTGAATGATTGCTCTGCAACCAAAAGAACCTCCGAAACCCCAATCCCACCACGAGCTTAAGATGTAAACATTCAAGCTAAAGAATAATATTAAAAACCAGAATAAACTATTGGCACTTTTTTTCAAATATGGTATTCCGATTAAAATAAACGCCATGATTGGTGTGTAAATAAACCAACCCTTACGAAAACTAAATAATAAATTAGCGATTTGCGGATCGTTAAAAAAGAAACGCTCCCGAGCCCCATAGGTAAACAAAAGCCAATTTCCGGAATAAACCTTCCAGTACAACATTTGAACGAAAATCGGCAAGACAAAAATTAAAATGGCCAGAATTAACTTCCATTTCAAACCTACTATCATTTTAATACGCTCCTGTATATCAGACAAGTTTGTGATGCCGAAAAGTAATGGGAATAATAAAACAACTATGTCAGTTGGCCTAATTAATGTTGCAAAACCTGCCAGAAAAGAAAAAATTAAAAGATGCTTCAATTTTTTTGTGTCAAACCATTTTAAAACATAAAAAATAAAAAGTGATAAAATGAAAAACAAATAAGAATGACACATTTCGCCCCAACCAAATGTGTAATAAAATAAATTAGTTCCTAAAAAAATTGCAATTAAAGTAATAAATGTAATGAACTCGTTAAAAAAACGAAGTAAATTTATTCTACACAACCACAAGGCAATTAGTACATAAAAAAAAGTTCCGAAATGTAAGCTCCACTTGTAAGGTAAGGAATATCCATCGACCACATAATCTCCCGCCTTCGCAATAGCATGACCAATAAAAAAAAACGGACTATACATTAAAGCCATACCATAAGTAGTGCGCGCAATTTTATTTCCATCCTTACCCGGAACAGTCCAATAATTATTTGGAAATTTAAAAGTTAAATCCCCCTGTATGAAAACTGCAGGTAAATAAGAATAAAACTGATCCACATCATCAACTAAAGGAAATTTGTTGGTCTTGAAATCAACCCAACGATTATACCTATCGAAACTAAAAATTATAAAGAAGATAAAAAGGTATAGAGATGGTTTTTTATATACTGATAGAGCTATTTGCTTTAAAACTGCCATTCTGAAAACTACAATTTTAAATTAAGTGTTTCTCTGCTAAATTCCTTCATTCCTTCTGAAGCTACCTTTTTTATATGCTTTAGATTGTTCACGTAATCTAAACTGAAATCACCCGGATCTACCAACCATTTTGGAGATTTAGCCGGTATATAATTTAAAATGCCTGCTGCAGGATAAACATTTAAAGAAGTTCCTATTACCAAAAATAAATCCGCCTTTTCTGCAATGGCAATCGCATTATCCATTTCAGGAACCATTTCACCAAACCAAACTATATGTGGACGTAACTGAGAACCTTTATCACATCTATCCCCTATTTTAATTTCCCAGTGATTTATAGGATAAACTAATTCGGGGTGACTAGAACTTCTCACTTTCATTATTTCGCCATGCAAATGCAATACGTTTTTACTGCCTGCACGTTCGTGTAAGTCGTCAATATTTTGGGTAATAATTTGTACGTTGAATTTACTTTGTAAATCAGCAATAATACGATGCGCATCATTGGGTTGAGCATCCATTACTTGTTTACGGCGCAAATTATAAAACTGGGTAACAAGCGACATGTCTTTTTTCCATGCCTCCGGAGTTGCTACATCTTCAATGTTAAACTCCTCCCACAATCCACCTGAGTCACGGAAGGTTTTAAGTCCGCTCTCAGCACTAATGCCGGCACCGCTAAATATGACAAGGTTCTTTTTCAAGATTTACCTTGACAAGGTAATTTATAAATTTTGCTTTACAAAATTAAGGATTTTGGTGTATAAGTGAAGCCTTGTGTTACCACCGTAAATACCATGGTTCTTATTAGGATAGGTCATAAACTCAAAAGGGATGTTATGCATCACCAGGGCTTTGGCCATTTCCATACTATTTTGATAATGTACGTTATCATCGGCGGCACCGTGAACTAATAAAAACTTACCTTTTATTTGCTTTACAAAATTTACAGGTGAGTTGTCTTCATAACCACTTCTATTATCGGCCGGTTTGCGTAAAAAACGCTCGGTATAAATATTATCGTAGTATTTCCAATTGGTAACAGGCGCCACAGCTATTGCAGCCTTAAAATAATCTGCGCCTTTACTAATTAAGAGAGATGCCATATAACCACCATAACTCCATCCTTGAAAACCAATCCGGGTTTTATCTACGTAAGGTAAACCTCCTAAATATTTTGCTGTTTCAATCTGATCTATAGTTTCTAATTTACCTAATTGTAAATAAGTACTGTGTTTAAATTGGCGTCCGCGACCAAAAGTTCCTCTTCCATCCACACAAACTACCATATAGCCTTCCTGATTTAATAATTGATGCCACCAATAATCATTGTCCCATGCATTATTACACTCGTTAGCACCCGGACCATTATAAGCGTACATATAAACAGGATATTTTTTTGTTGCATCAAAATTTTGTGGCTTCATCATGTAACCGTTTAACTCAACACCTTCAGAAGTTTTGAAAGTGAAAAATGTTTTTTGAGAAATAGAATAAGATTTCATTTTCTCTTTCAGGTCTTTATTGTCCTCTAAAACTTTCACTAATTTTCCATCTGCGGTATGCAATTCATAAACCGGAGGTGTGTTTGCATTACTATATGAACTGATATAATATTTTAAACCTGTTGTGAAATCAGCATCCGTTGTACCTTCTGCACCTGATAATAATTTTTTTGCTGTTCCGTTTAATTTAATGCTGTACAAATCGCGGTTAATGGCGCCGCGCTCTGTTGAGATATAATATAAGGTGTTTGTTTTTTCATCGTAACCTTTAAACTCAGTAATATCCCAATTACCTTTTGTGATTTGATTCACTAATTTCCCATTTATATCATAATAATACAAATGATTGAATTCATCCTGCTCACTACTCCAGATAAATCCTTTGTTCCCGCTTAAAAAAGTTAAGTTATCAGTTATATCAATATATGTTTTTGCTTCTTCAGTTAAAATAACTTTTGATTTTCCATCGATAGCATTAGCAAAAAGTAATTCCACTTTATTCTGCAAACGATTCATGCGTTGAATACATAAAGTATTTGCATCAGTGGTCCAGGTAATACGAGGGATGTAAATATCTTTTTCAGTTCCAATATCTGCAGTAATAATTTTCTTCGAGTCTACATTATAAAAATGCACCGATACAACAGAATTATCTTCACCGGCTTTTGGATATTTAAACGTTACATCTTCCGGATATAAGCCTCCGTTATACATATCCATACTGTATTCCTTCACATTTGTTTCGTCGTAGCGAATAAAAGCTAAATGTTTTCCATCCGCACTCCACTCAAAAAAATTGGCTTTCGAAAATTCTTCTTCATAAACCCAATCAGCCCAGCCGTTTTTCACTTTGTTATTGGCGCCATCGGTTGTTACTTGGACTTCTTCATTCGTTTCTAAATTTTTGTAGAATAAATTATTGTCGCGCACAAACGCTACTTTTTTACTATCATTAGAAAAAGTAGGGAACATTTGTTTTCCATTAGAACTTAACTCCGTTAACTTTTTTGTTTTAATATCAAAAAGATAATTATTTGCCTTAGCTGAACGACGATAAATATGTTCAGACTCTCTTGATAGAATAATCTTTGATTCATCAGGACTAAATTGATAATTGTCAATTGGAATAATAACTTCTTGAGAAGTACTAAGATCCTTATACTTTACATCCGCTCCATTAACCAGAACCTCCACTTTTTTACCGGTTTTAATTTCGTATTTCACTAAATTAAATCGAGTACCTTCCTTTTCAAGATCGGTATAATGCAAGCCATTATTCATGGCATTATATCCATCAGGATTGGCTGTCCTGAACGAATATTTTACCCAAAGGTCTTCAAGTGTAATTTTGGTTTGTGAGCTTATACTAAGTGTTAGGATAAGGGTTATAAACAGGAGTACTTTTTTCATAATATCATTAATTTATACTGTGAAATTAGTGATTTATAGTGGTAAAACCCTCACCCAAAATACGGTAAATAGAGCTTTACTCACTTATTACCCCATTTCAATAATTAAAGTCATTTTTCGATAAGTTTTTAATAACTGTGTAAATTATTTATTTAGATTAGCATTATATAATACACCCTTAATTATGCAAAAATATCGCGCTTTAATAGTTGATGACGAAGAGAACAGTCGTAGCAATACCAGAAATATGCTACAGAATTATTGTCCCGAAATTGAAATTGTTGGTGAAGCCGGCAGTGGCATGGAAGGCAAAGTAAAAATTCAGGAATTAAAACCGCATGTTGTTTTCTTAGATATTAATATGCCGGGCATGAATGGTTTTGAAATGCTGGAAGGTATTTATAACCGTGATTTTTGTGTGGTATTTTTAACTGCTTATAGCGAGCATGGAATTAATGCCGTAAAAGCAGGAGCTACTGATTACTTAATGAAGCCGCTTATTTTAGGAGAACTTCAAGGCGCCATCCGTAAAGTAATTCAACATTACGAAGCAAAAGGTGGTATCAGTACAAAAACCGAAATTGATAAAAATATGGTTCTCATTAACCATAGCAAAGGATTTAATTTAGTTGATTTTAAAGATATAATTTGGTTAGAGGCAAATGATAATTACACTACTCTATACCTTAACACAGGTAAAAAAATTGTAGCCTCAAAAACTTTAAAAGAATTTGAAGCTATTTTACCGACTACCGATTTTTTCCGCTCACACCGTTCTACTTTAATTAACGTAAGTTATATTAAAGAATACTCGAATAACGAAGGTGGAGAAGTAATTTTAAGTGATGGTACCCATGTACAAATATCGAAAGCACGTGTACAGGAGTTTGGTGATTTCATTAAAAACCGCTCTGTTTCTCCTAAATAAACGCTATCTTTAGTCCTGGAGATTAGACCTTATTGGCAAAAATTAATTCATATTTGCCCTATTTATTTATTTTATTTTCTGGCCTATTTCAGGCGCAGGATAAATCCTTTACATACCAGCATTACGGTCCGGAAGAAGGCTTAAACAATACCAACGTTTGGGCCATAAAACAAGGTGGCGATGGTTTAATGTATTTTGCTACTCAAAATGGTGTTTATACTTATGATGGTTACAATTTCATTAAGCTTCAGGTACGAAATTTAAAATCAAACTTCATCCGTAACATCAATTTCAACAATGGAAATTTATTGATTTCGAATGAGGATGATGTTTTGGAATTTGACCGTAAAACTAACTCTGTAAAAAAACTTGAAGATTTAAAATTTGGCAAAGCAGCGGATGAAATTATTGTAAATGGCGATTATGTTTACAATCTCTCTAATCAAATATCTTTAAGCTGCGTTAATTTAAAAACAAAAAAACTTTACGAAGATGAATTGCGCAAAAAAGATCTATTAAATCGGGCCTATTGCATTTTTAAGAGTAAGGACAATAAAGTTTATGCCGGTCGGCAAGATGGTTTATACGTTTTTGAGGGCGAGAAACAAATTAAAATTAAGTCGTTAAAGAATAGCATTATTTATTCTATAGCTGAAGATCCACAAGGGAATATTGTGGTGGGATCAGACAATAAAATAACGGTACTGAATAAAGATTACATTGTAGTAAAAGAGTTCTTCCCGAAATTTAAGGCTGCTAAAACTTTTTTGGTTTTTGGAGAGAAAAACATCAATAAACTTACTGTTGATAAATACAATCGTTATTGGTTTACTACACATCCCGACAATAATCTGTATTTATTTGAAAACAATATTTTGTACGATGTATTTGAAATTTTAAATATCTCTACCACTTTGATTAATGGCATTTCAAAAGATAAAGACGAAAATATATGGGTGAGTACATTTAACGATGGGGTTTATTTTGTTCAAAATCCTTTTCTAAATAATTTTTCATTTATACTCAACGAAAAAAATCTAATCATAAATGAAGTAGCTCTCAATGGCGATTTCATTATAACAGCAACGGGTAATGGTTTATACGGATTCAATTACAAAAACTATTCTTCTAAAACCTTATCTGTACCTGATGAAGTTTTTGGGGAAGCTATTTACAATTTAACATCCAATCAAAACGATTACTACTACTCAAAAACAACGGGCTTAAGTAAAGAAGCGAGTTTACTTAGCGGAAAAAATAATTTACAATTTCAGCCAATTACTTCAAAATATATTCATCTTTTAAATAGTAAAGAAGCATTGATTGCTGAATCAGGAACTATTTACAAAATAAACATTGCTAACGATAAAATTTTAGATACAATTATCTCCTACCCTGATTACCGTATAAAAATTAACGCCATGTTAATTAAGGAGAACTTATTATTCATTGGTAATTCCAACGGTTTAACGATTGCTGATTTAAGCACACATAAATACGAGAATTTAAATGACACGGCATTTAATTTTCCGGTGAACCACCTAAGTTTAATAAACAACAAAATTTACATTGCCCACGAAGGTGGTTTTAGTATTTACGAAGACAAAAAACTAATTACTGAATTGCTTATTAGTTCAAATTCAATTAAGCTGAGTGCCGTTAAAAAAATAAAAGCTTACGATAATCATATTTGGCTCGCAACTTTAAATGGTTTATTTATGTGTGATATGGATTTAAACCCTATTACCAAATACAGCAAATCTTGCGGCTTATTATCGAATACTATTAACGATATAGTGTTTAACGGACAAACAGCCTGTATAGCAACCGACAGAGGTATTTCGGTTGCCAATACTAAAGAATTAATTGAAAACAGATTTAAACCGGATGGTGTTAAGATAACCTATTACCAAATTGATGGGGAGGAAATTCCTTATACACCAGGACTCCTAAAACTGAAAGCCTCTCAGGATAACCTAACGATTAAGTTCTCGAGTCCGATATTTAATAAACCAAACAAGCAGTATTTTAAATACAAAAAAGACAAAGGTAGTTTTACACCTTTCACAGATTTTGAATTGCTTTTAGCCTCTGTTGAAAGTGGAAAACACAGTATCCAAATCATTACCTCAGTAGATAACATTAACTGGAGCGCTCCGGTTATAGTAGATATTGAAAAAGAGGAATCCTTTAAGGAAACTGCCTGGCTTTATATTCTTGTAACTATTGCGGCATTATTTTTGATTATAGTACTTAGTTATTTCTGGGTAAAAAATGTTAAAAAGAAAGCCAAGAAACGAATTGAAGATGAACAACAAATTAATCTGTTAAAACACCAGGCTATGAACTCTTTGTTGAGTCCGCATTTTATTTTTAACTCCTTAACTTCCATACAAAACTATATTAATACCAATAATAGTTTAATGGCGAGTGAGTATTTGGCAAAGTTTTCGCGCTTAATACGAATGATTATTGAAAAAGCGGCGCAACGCCAAATTACCTTACGTGATGAAATTGTTAGATTAAATTATTATCTGGATTTAGAGAAAGAACGTTTTAAAAATAAATTTGACTTTAAAATTGAGGTGGATGATGCGTTGAATATTGATGAAATTTCTATTCCTAATATGATAATTCAGCCACACGCCGAAAATTCAATCATACACGGTATTTTACCAAAGCACGAACATGGTACCTTGAGAATTAGTTTCAAGAAAAATAAAAAGAACGAATTGCTAATCATTATTGAGGATGATGGTATTGGTTTAATAAAAGCCAAAGAACATGCTAAGAGCAGCCATAAATCATTAGGAACATCAACTATTTCTAATATTTTGGAATTGAATTCAAAGATGTACAACAAAAAACAACACGTGAAGATGGAAGATAAAAGTGTATTAAATCCAAATCACCACGGCACTATCATTACTATAACATTAGAACTTTAAACTGAAAAAAGGTTTTACATATTTATTTATCCTGTTCTCGTTCTTAACAAAAGCGCAACTTAATCTTTTACCGGATACCATTGGTATTTGTAAAGGGGATACCGCTTTTTTAGAGGGGAAAAGCAATACGTTTGCTAAAACAGCTTCTTATCACTGGCGCACACCAACATCAATAAAAGATAATTACAAGGTTTTACCCGCACGTGAAGAAGGAAAATATTATCTCCGCATTAACAGCAATAATAATGTTTACACAGATAGTTGCTTTGTTAAGTATTACGAAAAACCGAAACTTAAATTAACCGATACTTTAATTTGTAATAGCAGCAGTGCACTTATTGGAATAAAAAACCCTTCCTACACTTACACTTGGAGCACTGATGAAACCACTTCCAGAATTCGTGTTGAAACGCCCGGAAAATACACTGTAAAAATAAACAACCATGGTTGCGCCATCACCAACACAACTAATGTAAGCTTTTACAAAGCCTCGACTCCTAATTTTGGTCATGAAGCAACTTTTTGTATGAGCGATGACAGCAAAGTACTAAGTATTAAACCCGCCGCAGGAAGTAAAATTGTTTGGAACAACGGCTCCACTTCAAACAGTATTATTCCCTATAAAGAAGGCGTTTATTGGGTTAAAACCGAAAGTAAAACCTGCGGCATAACTGTCGACAGCGTTAAAGTAAAACTAAAAGCCTGCGATTGCGAAATTTTAATTCCAAACAGCTTTACCCCAAATGAAGACGGAAAGAATGATTACTTTTTTCCGGTATTAACTTGTGATTATAGTTATTACAGTTTAACTATTGAAGACCGCTGGGACAATACAGTTTTCACCACCAATAACGTTAACGCAAAATGGGATGGTAGATATAAAGGCAATTTATGTCCTGATGATATTTACATTTACCGAATAGAAACTGTTGAGAAAAATACGGGCAAGAAAACACCACGTACAGGACAAATAACTTTATTTAGATAAAGACAACATCCGCTTTAGCACAGAAACATCTTTTGAATTTCTAAATACCCCGTGCTCCGAATTTTTTACTTCTTCTACAGAATAAAAAGCATTGGGAGAATGCTCTTCAATTAATTTAATAATTTCCGTTTTGTTAGTACGTTTAACAACTGTGAAAATTATTTTTACCGGACCCATTGCACCTTGTCCGTTTACCACCGTAATCCCTTGTTGACATTTACGAAATGCTTCCACCAATTTATCTGTATCATCATTAGTGATAACGCGTATGATTTGCATACCTAATGCCATTTTTTCCTCGAGATACATGCCTAAATAAGTTCCGGCGCTAAAACCACCGGCCCAGGCAAGGTAACAAGCAATATTATCTACATTATTAAAAATTTGACGGATAGCGATTAACCAAATCAATACTTCAAAAAAACCAAGAACAGGAACTAAAGTTTTGTAACCTTTAGAAACAAAAATATGACGAAGCGTTGCTAAAGAAACATCCGCCAAACGCGACACAAAAATAAGAAGCGGTAAAATTATCCAGTTAAAGTAATCGAAGTTCATTGTAACAAAGTTACAAGGCTTAAAAGGGTTTGTTAGATGGGAATAGTAAACTATTAAACAAGCAATGTTTAATAATTAAAGTCGTTTAAGCTCGAAGGTCTTGTACCCTTTTACTTCACTTTCAGTAGCATTTACCTCTGTAACTTTAGCTTTAGGCGGACCGTAATAACACCACTCAATCAATTTATTAATAGCTTCCTCATCGCCTTCCGCTTCAATAAACACAGATCTATCTGGCATATTTTTAACAAGGCCAACTAAACCCAGTTTAATAGCTTTATGATGTGTGGAAAAACGGAAAGCCACGCCCTGCACTTTACCTTTCACAATTATATCGTAGTGGCGTGTCATTTTAAAATCTCGATTGGTTTCTTAATGTAAGTTTTATCCAAGTGCTCAATAATTTCTCTTATTTCCTTTTCTGATAAACTCTTTTTGCGGGCCATAATATCAACACCTTCAGGACTTACTAAAGTTTTGGTAGAATAAATTGCAATCCATCTTCCTTCTTTGTCGCTTGCAATTACACGCCAATTACTTTTAAATAAGCCAAGCAAACCTTTTCCTCTCCAGGCAAATTTCAATTCGTCTGATTTTTTTTGTTTATCTGTACCCTTAATTTGTTTTGGCTTTTTGTTTTTGGAATACATCACACAATCATCAAATACCAAAATCCCTTTTTTCTCTCTGAAATTTGTGTAATTGAAATTAGGGTCAGTATTCTTTGCATCTAGCCACATAGGGAAATTAGTTCCTACAACATACCATTTCCCTTCCAATAAAGATTTGCTGTATTTATATTTTGAATCCCCTTGTGCGTTTGAAAAAACAACAGCAACAAAAAACGATATCACTAATAAAGACCTCAACACCTAACTAAATTGTCTGTGCTCAGTTTTCGAAAGCTCATCCTTCGACAAAGATTTAAAATAATCGAAGGTGATTTTCAAACCTTCTGCTCTGTTTACTTTTGGCTCCCAGCCTAAAATGGCTTTTGCTTTAGTAATATCGGGTTGACGTTGCTTAGGATCGTCTTTAGGTAATGGCAATGAAATTAATTTTTGTTTCGCGCCCGTTAATTTCAAAATCTCCTCACCAAATTCCTTTATAGAAATTTCACTTGGGTTACCAATGTTTACCGGTAAATGATAATCACTCATTAATAATTTGTAAATACCATCTACTAAATCGCTCACATAACAAAAACTTCTTGTTTGTGAACCATCACCAAACATCGTTAAATCTTCACCACGTAAAGCTTGACCAATAAATGCAGGCAATACACGTCCGTCATTAAGTCGCATTCTTGGACCATAAGTATTAAATATTCTTACAATACGCGTTTCAACATTATGTACGTTATGGTATGCCATTGTCATAGCCTCCATAAAACGTTTTGCTTCATCGTAACAACCGCGTGGACCAACAGTGTTTACATGTCCCCAATACTCTTCCGGTTGAGGATGAACGTGTGGATCACCATAAACTTCACTTGTAGAAGCAACTAAAACTCTTGCTTTTTTCACGCGTGCTAAACCTAAAACATTATGAGTTCCTAATGAAGAAACTTTTAAAGTTTGGATAGGAATTTTTAAATAATCAATTGGACTCGCCGGTGAAGCGAAGTGCATGATATAATCAATTTCGCCCGGAACGTGAATGAATTTACTTACATCGTGATGATAGAATTCAAACTGTTCCAATTTAAAAAGGTGTTCAATGTTTTTTAAGTCGCCGGTAATTAAATTATCCATGGCAACAACACGCATTCCTTCTTTAATAAATCGGTCGCACAAATGTGAACCTAAAAAACCTGCTGCTCCTGTAATTAAAACTCTTTTTTGCATAATTAATTTGTCTTTACACCAATACAATAATAACTGTAACCCATTTTTTTCATTTCAGCCGGGTCAAAAATATTTCTTCCGTCGAACAACACTTTCGCTTTCATTCGTTTTTCTAATTCGTCAAAATCAGGAACGCGGAACTCAGGCCATTCTGTAATAATCAATAAAGCATCTGCACCATCCAACGAATCATTTAATTCTTCAGTGTACTTGATGGTATCTCCTAAAATGCGTTGTGCTTCGTGCATAGCGACAGGATCATAAGCTACAACTGAAGCTCCTGCTTTTAGTAATTTTTCTATGATAACTAATGATGGTGCTTCGCGCATATCATCCGTTTTTGGTTTAAAGGATAATCCCCATAATGCAAATTTCTTTCCTTTTAAATCGCCCTTAAAATGTGTTTTTACTTTATTAAAGAGAACTTCTTTTTGAGCTTCATTCACATCTTCAACAGCGTTTAAGATACGCATATCGTACCCTTGTTCCTTCGCCGTTTTGATTAAAGCTTTTACATCCTTAGGGAAACAACTTCCACCATAACCAACACCGGGATAAATAAATTTTTGTCCGATACGGGTATCGCTTCCAATTCCTTTACGCACCATATTTACATCTGCGCCCATAATCTCACATAAATTAGCCACATCATTCATGAAACTAATTTTTGTAGCGAGCATTGCATTGGCTGCGTATTTTGTCATTTCTGCCGAAGGGATATCCATAAAAATAATAGGATGTCCGTTCATTAAAAATGGTTTGTATAATTTTTTCATAATCTCTTCTGCCTCTACTCTATCAGTACCAACAACGATACGATCAGGCTTCATGAAATCTTCTATAGCGGCACCTTCTTTTAAGAACTCAGGATTTGAGGCTACATAAAAATCCATTTTCACGCCGCGTTTATCTAAAGCAGTTTGTAATGCCTTTCTAACTTTCTCTGCCGTTGTAACTGGAACAGTTGACTTTGTAACAACCACCAAAGGATGTGTCATGTGCTCACCAATAGAACTTGCCACTCCTAATACATATTTTAAATCTGCAGAACCATCTTCATCCGGAGGAGTTCCCACAGCAATAAAAACAACCTCAGCATCTTTAATACTATCTTTTAAGGAAGTAGAAAAATGCAAACGATGTTTATGAGCATTGCGCACAACCATTTCTTCTAATCCCGGTTCGTAGATTGGAAGGATTCCTTTATTCAGATTATCAATTTTCTTTTGGTCAATGTCAACACATGTAACATCAACACCTACTTCTGAAAAACAAGTTCCTGTTACTAAACCAACATATCCCGTACCTACAATAGCAATTTTCATAAATTCAATTCGATAATTAATTAATTCGACAATTCGACAATTTTAGCTCTGGTTTTTGAAGATCCAACTATTTTTGAAAGGACCTTTATTATTATAAATATTTTTTCTTCCAATTCTTTGCTTGTTGGATAATTATCAGCTGCATTACATAATTCTAACCAATACAATGTTTCATCTGCTTCTTTACACGCAATCTTCATTTTATGAATAAAATCAGGTTTACTCTCCGCGTTCTGAGCTTCCCTTACATTAGCACCTACAGAGGTTGCTGATTTTAATAATTGCTTTGCTATTACATATTTCTTTTTCTCTTCTAATATCTCAACATACTTAATAACCTCCAATGAAAACTCAAAAGTCAATTTTAAAATTGGGTTATCATTCTTGTTCTTCATTATCGAATTATCAAATTGCCGAATTGTCTAATTATTACTTGCAGAATTCTAAAACAGAATCTGTAATGTATTTTAAAGTTTCTTCGTCTAACTCGGTGTGCATTGGCAATGATAAGACACTAGCACATAATTTTTCTGTTACTGGAAAATCACCTGCTTTGTATTTATCATCTTTATACGCCTTTTGCATGTGCAATGGGATTGGATAATAAATCATTGCCGGAACTCCTTTCGTAGTTAAAAATTCTCTCAACGCTGTTCTGTCAACACCATTTAGTTGTAAAGTATATTGGTGAAAAACATGTGTTGAATTTTTTACGCGCTTCGGTGTTTTTAATTTTGGATGATTTGCAAATGCTTTATCGTAATACGCTGCTACTTTATTTCTTGCTGCTGCATACTCATCTAAATGCTGTAATTTAATTTTTAAAATGGCTGCCTGAATTGTATCTAGTCTGGAATTCACACCTAATACATCGTGAACATATTGTACACTTTGTCCGTGATGCGAAATCATTTTCATTTTAGCTGCTAAATCAGAATCGTTGGTATACATGGCGCCACCATCACCGTAACAACCTAAATTTTTACTTGGGAAAAACGAAGTACAACCAATGGTTCCGATAGTTCCAGCTTTAACTTTCTTTCCATCACTGAAAGTGTAATCAGCTCCAATTGCTTGAGCTACGTCTTCAATCACAAATAAATTATGTTTTTTAGCAAGCGCCATTATTCTTTCCATATCGGCACATTGTCCGAATAAATGAACAGGCACAATTGCTTTTGTTTTTGGTGTAATAGCTTTTTCTACAGCTTCAATATTGATATCGAATGTATCCGGATAAACATCAACTAAAACAGGTTTCAATCCTAATAAACCAATAACTTCAGCAGTGGCTACATAAGTAAAACTTGCGGTAATAACTTCATCACCCGGTTTTAAATCTAAAGCCATCATTGCTATTTGTAAAGCATCTGTACCATTAGCACATGGAATAACATGTTTTACGTTTAAGTACTTTTCCATGTCTGCCTGAAATTCTTTTACGGCAGGACCATTAATAAAAGTGGTGGTATCGATAACCTGAGCAATTGCTGCATCCACTTCATTTTTTATTTTCAAATACTGACCTTTGAGATCAACCATTTGAATTTTTTTTGTAGCTGTTGTCATTGTAAATTAAGAGATGCGAATTTAACGATTTTAAGCCTATTTATTTAAAATATTTTTGGGCTGCCGAAACGAACCAATCAGGAGCTGCACATGGCTTATTTTTAGCTTTATCGATGAAAACCAGAACAACAATACCAGTGTTTAATAATTCTTTTTGCTCGTTATAACATTCATAATTAAAAGTAATTCGCGCACCGGCTGGCATTTCTTTAACTGTTGTTACAATGGTAATTTCATCATCGTAATAAGCCGGTTTTTTGTAATTAACACTGTATTCACTCACCGGCATTAAAATTCCTTTGGCTTCCACATCCTTATAACTAAAACCCAAAACACGCATGGTTTCTACCCTACCTACCTCGTAATACTGAGCGTAAACCCCATAATAGGCATAACCCATTTGGTCGGTTTCACCATATCTTACCCTTAATTTAACCTCAGCTTTAATCATAAAATAGTATTTTTAGCAAATATAATTTTTATAAATGATACGGCTTTTAAGATACTGTTTATTCCTGGTTATTTTAAGCGCCTGTAAGAGCCATTATCATGTTTCGGAGACAAAACCATCCCATTACGAGCTAAAAACAGCTAAAAACGACTCTATAACCAATTTAAACGTGCTTCCGTACAAATCGGGATTGGATAAGGAAATGAAAACTGTAATCGCTCAAAGCGACAGCAGTTTAACAAGAGACGGTTTCGAATCTTCATTGGGAAACTTTGTGCTCCAATCCACCGAAGAATTCATAAATATCAAAAAAACTCAACTAGCGGGAAACTGCATTTTATTTATAAACCGTGGAGGATTACGAAATAATTTACCCAAAGGCGAAATCACAAAAGGTAATATCTTCGAGGTAATGCCATTCGATAATGAGATTGTGATTTTGACTTTAAGCGGGCAAAAACTAAAAGAAAGTATTGATGGCATGTTAAAAGAAAATAGATTAATCAGCTATAATTTAGCAATGGATGTGAAAGATAAACTAGCAGAAAACATTCTTGTTTACGGCTCTCCCCTTGATTTAAATAAAACTTACAAAATTGTAACAACCGATTATTTAGCAATGGGCGGTGACAATTGTCATTTTTTTGGAAAGCCAATTTCTTATGAAACTACAGGTGTAAAACTAAGAGATGCTATAATTAACTATTGCGAATCATTAACAAAAAATAACATAACAATTAAACCTACACGACTTGGAAGAATTAAAATTTCAAAATAGGCGCGACTTTTTAAAATACTTTGTCGGTGGTACAATTGCACTATCGGGGTTTAATGGTATTGCCAATGATTTGGTGAAGAAAGAAAAAATAAAAAAGCTCACGATTCTTTATACAAATGATCAGCACAGTCGTATTGAGCCCTTTCCGGATAATGATCCAAAGTATCCCGGACAAGGCGGATTTGCAAAACGTGCGGCTCTAATAAAACAAATTCGGAAAGAGGAAGAAAATATTTTATTATTGGATGCCGGTGATATTTTTCAGGGTACACCCTATTTCAATTATTATCATGGCGAGTTGGAATTCAAGCTGATGAGCCAAATGGGTTACGATGCTGCCACATTGGGAAATCATGATTTTGATATGGGTATTGAAAATATTTTGAAACAAATGCCTCATGCATCATTTCCATTCATCAATTGCAATTATAATTTTTCGGATACAGAACTTAACGGAAAAATTTTACCATTCAAGATCTTTAGTAAGAGCGGATTGAAGATTGGCGTATTTGGAATTGGTGTTGAGCTAGAGGGACTTGTGCCAAAACACCTCTATGGAAACGTGAAATACAATCATCCGGTTGATTGTGCTAATTCAACCGCCCATCATTTAAAACATAATATGAATTGCGATTACATTGTATGCCTGAGTCACTTAGGTTACAAATATGATTCGTCGAAAATAAGTGATGTAACATTAGTTCCTCAAACGAAAAATATCGATTTAGTAATTGGTGGTCACACGCATACCTTCCTCAATGAACCTGTAATTACCACAAATTCAGTTGGAAAACAAACTTTAATTACACAAGTTGGTTGGGCCGGAATTTGGTTGGGACGTATTGATATTTTATTCTCTGACAGAGGAGAAAAGCTCTTACAAAAGGGGGATAAACAAAATATTTAAATATCCAAACAAAATCGAAATTTTTTCCAAAATTTATTTTTCCGGGATTTGTTGCGTAAATAAATAAACAATGTATATTTACAAACAATTACACGTTAATATCATTTTATCCCACTATATACAAACTATTAAAACTTATTTACAATTATGAAGGAGAAAACAGCAGAACAGATTTGGAGCAATTGTTTAGAGGTTGTGAAAGATAATGTAAGTCCACAGAACTTCAAGACATGGTTTGATCCAATTAAACCTGTTAAGCTTGCTGAAAGTATTCTAACCATCCAGGTTCCTTCACAATTTTTTTACGAATGGCTTGAAGAGCATTACATCACGCTTATTAAAAAAGTTATTCGTAAAGAACTTGGTGCAGAAGGAAGATTAGAGTACAACATTATCATGGATAATGGAACAGGCAAAACAGAAACACCTATTACTTTTAAATTACCGAACATTAACACAAATTTGAAGAACCCTCATGTTTCAATGCCAATTGATGTGAGCGCAAATCCAATTAAAAATCCATTTGTAATTCCGGGTTTAAAAAAGGTTCAGGTTGAATCTCAATTAAATCCTAACTATAGCTTTGATAATTTTGTAGAAGGTGATTGTAACCGTTTAGCTCGCAGCGCCGGTTTCGCAGTTGCTCAAAAACCAGGCGGAAACGCTTTTAACCCATTATTAATTTATGGTGGTGTTGGTTTAGGAAAAACTCACTTAGCTCAAGCAATCGGTATCGAAGTAAAGAAACATCACCCGAACAAAACTGTTCTTTACGTTCAATCAGAAAAATTCATTACTCAATTCATCGAGAGTATCCGTAACAATAACCAAAACGATTTCGTTCACTTCTATCAAATGATTGATGTGTTGATTATTGACGATGTACAATATTTTGCAGGTAAGGATAAAACACAAGATGTGTTCTTCCATATCTTTAATCACTTACACCAATTAGGTAAGCAAGTTATTTTAACTGCTGATCGTGCACCGGTAGACATTCAAGGAATTGAGCAACGTTTACTGAGCCGTTTCAAATGGGGACTTAGTGCAGACTTACAAGCTCCGGGCTTAGAAACCCGTATTGCTATTTTAGAGAAGAAGATTTACAACGAAGGTATTCAGTTACCAAAAGAAGTTGTTGAATATTTAGCTTATAGCATCACTTCAAACGTTCGCGAATTAGAAGGTGCTTTAATCTCTTTATTAGCTCAGTCTTCTTTAAACAAGAAAACTATCACTTTAGAATTAGCTAAGAACATGATTGATAAATTCGTGAAGAGTACTGCTCGCGAAGTATCAATTGATTATATCCAGAAAGTGGTTTGCGATTATTTTGATTTAGCTATTGATACCATGAAATCAAAAACACGTAAACGTGAAGTGGTTCAAGCTCGTCAGATAGCAATGTATTTTGCTAAGAACATGACTAAATCATCTTTAGCTACAATCGGTATGCATTGCGGTGGTAAAGATCACGCAACAGTATTACACGCTTGTCGCACAGTAAATAACTTAATGGATACTGATAAACGCTTTAAAGCTTATATCGAAGAATTAGAAAAGAAAATCAGCATTAGCAACTAACCAAATCAAATAACTGACAACGAAACCCGAAACCTAAAAAATTTCGGGTTTTTTATTTTCATTCCATTAAACTATCTTTATTAGTAGTAGTCAAAATAAAAACCTTTTGCATGAAAAAAACTTTACTTTCCGTTTTTATCTTTCTTAGCACTTTTACTTGCTACGCGCAGATATCTAATATTAATGTATCCAATACTACTGTTTTTGGTGGCGAGCCTTATATGGCCATAAACCCTACCAATCCCAATAACATTGTGATTGCATGGATAGCAGCTGATTTAACAACAGGTTTGAAAGCAACTATAAAAACAAAAGTAAGTTTCGATGGCGGCGCAACTTGGGGGAGTCCGTTTAATCAACCACATATGTCTCCAACATGGGGTTCAGCCGATCCTTCCATGGCATTCCGTAAAAACGGAACAGTGTACTTATCTTATATTGATTATAGAAAAACACCTGACTCAGGAGGAGTATATATTACGCATTCAATAAATGGTGGCGTTAATTGGTCGGTTCCAACAAGAGCATGGAATGCAAATACTGAAGACCCAACAAAAATACCATTAGACCGTCCTTGGTTAGCTGTAGATAATTCAACCACTACAACACAAGGAATGTTTTATATGACAACAAAACCTGCGCCGTGGATTACAGTACCCAATCGTTCGTATTTTAAATCATCATCTGATAGCGGTGCCATTTGGAGTAATTATCGTTACACCGATACAACCGGTTATTTAATTGGTTCTGCAATTGCTGCGCCTATGGCTGCTCTATGTGTTGCTGCAGATGGAGCTGTTTGTATGGCGTATCCAAGTTATGTTCCATCACAATCTGTTTTTCCGAAAATATTTTTTGCTAAGTCGTATAATAAAGGTGGGACCTTTAGCAGATACGATTTAATTGTAAATCCAACTTCAGTACCCGGACCAAATCATTATAAGCTAGGATACAATTTAGCAGCGAATCCGAATAACGCCTCTCAACTTGCCGCGTGTTATGTTGGACATCAAGCTGGCGACCCTGATGTTTATGTTACCACAACCAATAACGGAGGTATAAATTGGAATGCGCCTGTAAGAGTAAACGATGATGCTTTATCGAATGGAAAAGCGCAGGATTTAGTTTGGGCTACTTACAGTAAGAATAATAAATTATTGGTAGTATGGAGAGATAAACGTAATGGGACAGGAACAGGTTTTTACCAACCATCCGATATTTATTGTTCGGTATCCTTAAACAATGGCGCAAGCTTTCAAAGCAATATACGCTTAACTAATATTTCAGCGGCGCACGATACAGTTCTTACACAAGATGGGAATGATTTTTTAAGTTGTGAATTAGTGAACGATACAATCTACGCCACTTGGGGTGATGTGAGAACAGGGAAACTAAATATTTATTTCGCGAAAACTTCTATTGCAACTGGATTAGGATTAGAACCCATTTTATTGAACGGAGAAGATGCGCCTTCAGTTTTGGTTTACCCAAACCCTACTTCCGATAAATTGAAAATTAGTGTTAAGGATGAAAAAATAAAATCAATTAGTATTTCTATAATTAATGTAGAAGGAAAAGAAGTTTTAAAATTTGAAGGGAAAAATAATTTTGATATAGACCTAAAACAACTTTCAGCCGGCACCTATTTTGCTAGAGTTTACGAAGGCGATAAATTAATTAGGAATTCGAAGATTGTGGTGAGTAGGTAAATTATTTACTTTTTTCGATTCCAGCCCCACCAAACTCTTAGAATAAGTAGAACCAGCACAGATAATAATATTACTTGCCAAGTTCGGGACACCCCCCAAGTACTATCGTATGGTACAGTATATTTACTACCAATACGAAGAATGAATAATCTAATTATTATTGTGCACAAAATCATTTCGTGTAAATACTCTTACAGGATAAAGAGCGGCGAAAAAACCAATTAACATTATAAGACCGATTATCCAAACAAAATCTTTTACCTGTAAATCAATCGGGTAATATGGGATGACGTATTGGTCGTTAAACTCCACAAAATGGAATTTCATTTGTAACAGACAAACTATTAAACCAAGAGTTAAGCCTATCCCCGCTCCTATTGCTGTAATTAAAAAACCTTCGCCCATAAATATGCGGCTGATTAAGGTATTGTCGGCACCCATGCAATACAAGGTTTTAATATCCTTCTTCTTTTCAATAATCAACATCGTTAAGGCCCCAATAATATTAAAGGTGGCGATGATTAAAATGAAAGCGAGGATAATAAACGTCCAAAGTTTTTCTGACTCTAAGGTTTTAAATAAGACATCGTTTAATTGGTAACGATTTTTGATGATAAATTTATCGCCGAGCGTCGAAGCCAATTGCTCCTGCACATCATCTAAATCTGCGCCTTTATTTAAACTGATTTCCACTGAAGAAACCTCATTGGTACAATCCAATAATTCGCGGGCCAAATCAATATCTACAATTACATATTTAAAATCAAAATCATCATTCAAAGAAAAGGTCCCAGACGGAAAAACATATTTTTGGTTAAAATTATCTTCCGGATTTAAACTTTCTTCTTGTCCCCTTTTCGGACTGTAAATTGCAATTTGCTCAATAAGGTTATTGATGTTTATTCCTAAATTATTCGCAACGCCTCTTCCAAAAACAGCAAAGCGGTCTTTGCCATTTTTTAATTGAAACGTTCCTTCTTTAATTACAGAATCAAAATGCGTAACGGTTTTAAAATTATCATCAACGCCTTTAATCATGATGATAGCTTGTTTATCGCCACTCTTCATTAAAGCATTATCACTAATACAACTTGAAATTTGATTAACACCCTCCGTCGATTTGACTTTAGCTGTGAAATTTTCATCCGCTACAAAAAACTTACCTGTCGCGGGCATTATTTTAATATCAGGCTCAATAGCGTTATATAAATTAGCTACCACACCAGTTAAACCATTCATAGCCGATAAAATAATAACAAGAGCGGCTGTGGTTAAAGCAATAGCCACAATGCTTATCCAACTAATAATATTAATGGCGTTATTCGATTTTTTTGAAACCAGATAACGCCTAGCTATGTGAAAAGATAAATTCAAATCTATTTTTTGCCACAAAAACTCTAAAGCTCAAAATTTCACTAAATATAGTTTTGTGGGGTTTTGTGCCTTTGTGATTTAGTGGCTATTTTTTTAAGAGCTCCTCTATTTTCATTGCGTAATCCAAAGAGTCATCAATAAAGAAAACCAAATCAGGAACAACTCTTAATTGTTTCCCAACCAAATTACCTAAACGTTTACGGATAGCTGCTTTTTCTTCCTGCACCAAATTAAAAATAGCTTGTCTATCCTTAGTGGCCATAATACTGATGTACACTTTAGCAATCCCTAAATCAGGACTAACCCTTGTTTGAGTAACAGTAATAAACGCACCTCCAAAAAGGTTTTTCGATTCGCTTCTGAAGATTTCTGCCAGTTCTTTTTGAACCAGCTTATTTACCTTTTGCTGCCTTACGCTTTCCATTGGGTTTACCCTGTAGGATTTTTTTAAATTTAATACTCTAATCCAACAGGGAAGCCCCGTAGGATTTTTTTCAATTTGATGTTCTAATCCAACAGGGTAAAGATAGTGAGAATTTTATAATAATTTGTTGTTATCTTCGTTGTGTCATTATGGGTAAATTATTCTCCGTATTAAAATATGTTAAGGGTTATTGGGGCTATGCCTCCCTCAATATTTTTTTCAATATTCTCTTCTCTGTTTTCTCGGTAGTTTCATTAGCATTGGTTATGCCTTTTATGGACTTACTATTCAAAAAAGACACAGCCGATTACCTGAAAGTATTAAGAGAGCCTGTACGGGCTTTTTCGTTAAGTACCGATTACTTTGTTTCTGAATTTAACCGTACCATGGCTTCGTTTATTATTAATTCAGGGAAAGCAGAAGCTCTGTTTTTCATTTGCATAATGGTATTTGTGCTTGTGTTTTTCAAGAATTTGTTCCGTTATCTGGCCATGTATTTTGTAGCGCCTATCCGTAACGGTGTAGTTCGCGATTTGAGAAACAAATTACTTTCAAAAACATTGAATCTTCCTTTATCGTATTATAGTGACGAACGCAAAGGTGATATCATGAGCCGTATGACCAGCGATGTGCAGGAAATTGAATGGAGCATCATGCAAACCTTAGAATTAATTTTCAGAGAACCCTTAACCATTATTATTTCTTTGTCGATGTTGATTTCCATCAGCGGTTACTTAACATTGTACGTTCTTTTATTTTTACCGGTGGCGGGAATTATTGTCGCAGTAATTGGAAAAAGTTTAAAACGCAACGCCAGAAAGAGCAAAGAAATTTTAGGAAATCTGTTCAACATAATGGAAGAAACCCTTGGTGGTTTAAAAATCATCAAAGCGTTTACAGGAGAAACTTACATTAAAAATAAATTTGATAAAACGAATCAGGAATTTTATAACCAATCGGTAAAAGTGTATCGCAAAACAGACTTAACTTCTCCTATTAGTGAAGTAGTTGTAGTTGGCATTTTAATGCTGATACTTTTTATTGGTGGGAATATGGTATTATCAGAATCGGGAGTTTTAAGTGCGGCTGCGTTTATTGGTTATTTTGCAGTGGCTTCACAAATCGTTCCTCCCATTAAACAAATCACACAAGCTTATAATAACATTCAAAAAGGTATTGCTTCTGAAGAACGTATTGCAAAAATATTAGATGCGGAAATTAATATCATTGAAAAAGAAAACGCAAAAACTGTTTCAGGATTTAATTCTCAAATCGAATTTAAAAATGTGTCGTTTGCTTATCGTAAAGGCGATTCAGGTTATGTTTTAAGGAAGATTAATCTTGTTATCCCCAAAGGAAAAACTATTGCATTGGTTGGGCAAAGCGGAAGTGGTAAAACTACTTTAGCGGATATGGTGCCTCGTTTTTATGATGTGGATGAAGGGGAATTATTAATCGACTCCGTAAACTTAAAAGATTTAAAAATAAAAGAACTGCGTGGTTTAATTGGAATGGTATCGCAAGAAAGTATTTTGTTCAATGATACCGTCTTTAATAATATTGCTTTTGGTATTAACACTTCCTCGAAAGAAGATGTTATTAAAGCCGCTAAAATTGCGAACGCACACGATTTTATTGTTGCCCTACCCGATGGTTACGATACCAACATTGGCGATCGTGGCGGAAAATTAAGTGGTGGTCAAAGACAACGTTTAAGCATCGCCCGGGCGGTATTAAAAAATCCACCGATATTAATTTTAGATGAAGCCACCTCAGCATTGGATACTGAAAGTGAAAAATTAGTGCAAGATGCGTTAAGTAATTTAATGCAAAACAGAACCAGTATTGTTATTGCACACCGTTTAAGCACGATTGCAAATGCTGATGAAATAATTGTATTACAATACGGCGAAATCGCAGAGCGTGGTAATCACAATCAACTAATCGCTCAAAACGGCATCTATAAAAAGCTTTGCGATATGCAGAGTTTTAAGTAAAGTGAAAAGTTAGAAGTAAAAAGTCAAAACCATTGTCAAATTGACTAATTGTCAAATTATCCCTTCGTTAAAGAACGAAATCTCCAATAAAGAATCACTCCCACAAATACGAGACTAAACGTCAGCGCCCACCAAATACCAATCACTTCCATCTTGCAGACAAAACCTAAAACGTATGCGAGTGGTAATGCTAAAACCCAATACCCAATTAATGTAATGTAGGTTGGAAATTTTACATCTTCCATTCCGCGTAACATGCCAATAGAAGTCACTTGCAATCCATCGAATAATTGAAATACGGCCGCAATTAAAAGTAAACTCGATGTTAAATCTATAATTGCTTTATCATCAGTAAAAAAACCTGGAAGTACATTCCTAAATGCCATAAATAATATGGCGAAAAATCCCATACAAGCTAATACTAATAACACCGCCATATTCCCTGCCTTCTTTAATTCCACTTTATTATTTTCAGCCATAAAATTACTTACACGAATGGTTGAAGCGCTACTGATTCCACTCGCGAACATGTAAGTGAATGATGCCAACGTAATAGCAATGCCATGGGCGTCGATTTGTTCTTTCCCAAATTTTCCCGCCATAAATAAAGCAATAACAAAAGCCGCTACTTCAAATGTAAATTGCATACCGGAATTAATCCCAATTTTCCAAAGTGATTTTAAAGCTTCACCCCCTATTTTTACTTTTTTGAAAAATAATTTTATGTCGTTGGTTTGTGGATTATAAAACACATACCACAAAAAAGAAATGCCCATAAAACTACGCGCAATAAATGAAGCCCATGCCGAACCCATATAGCCCATCTCAGGTAAACCCCATTTACCATATATTAAAGCATAGTTTAAAATAATATTTAATACGTTACCAATAATACTAATGTACATCGCCGCCTTTGTATTACTTAATCCTTCGGCATATTGCTTACAAGTAAAAAATAATGAAACAGGTATCATCGAAAACACTAATACATTAAAAAATGGTTTCGATAAAGCGACAACATCTGCTGGTTGTTGCATATAATCCATTAAAGGACTTAAAAAAAACATGATCAGGAACGCAAGAGTTGCAACTGTTGTATTTAAGAACAATGAATTTTTAAACAACAAAGCTTTCCGTTCTAAATTTCCATTTACATGAGCCGAAGAAACTAATGGCGTGGCCGAATAACTCATGCCAATACAAAACACCAATAGCAAAACAAAAATGCCATTGGCAGAAACACCGGCTGCTAATTCTGTTTTACCGATCTGACCCAAAAAATAATTGTCGGCCATACCCGTAAACACATAGCCAATTTGTGTAGCCACAAGTGGTAGCGACAAAAGAACAGTTTCTTTTATATGTTGTTTATTGGTTAAAGTTTTCACAATAGTTTTTTACTTAGCGGGCTAACAACCCGCCATTAATTAAATATAATAATGTTTTGGGTTTTAGTTGGCCGGAGTTCCTTTAGCTAAACGCATTGATAATACGTATTTCCAAAGCGCATCCTTTTGTACATCGGTAATTTTTGCCTTAGGTGCCATACGGTTAATATCCTTTTGCCAATCAGCTTCAGAGTGTTTGTACATGTTTTTCTTACCATGACAATTAGTACATGGTCCCATGTAAACATCGTAACCTTCTTTTAAAGTTGCCGCAGTTGCATCTGCAAATTTCACTTGAATAGCTTTTAGTTGAGCTTCCCCCGGTGTATATAAATCTTCAGTTGTGCTACCACCTGCTTTTTTTGATTTACAAGAAAAAGCAAAAATTGCTAAAACAGATAGTATGGTAATAAATTGTAGTTTCATAAATTCAATATTATAGGTGCAATGATTCTTTTTTCTTTAAAAGCTCTTCTTCGTTTTCTACGTTACCGTCGTCTTTAATGCAACAGTCAACCGGACAAACAGCCGCGCATTGAGGTTCGTCGTGAAAACCAACACACTCCGTACATTTATCAGAAACAATGAAATATAAATCCATTGACACAGGTGTTTGAGGATCCTCTGCATTAGCTTCAATACCTGAATTCTTTCCTTTAAACATCCCTTTTACGCCGGTTCCGTCGGCAAATCTCCACTCTGCTCCCCCTTCATATATTGCATTATTCGGACATTCAGGTTCGCAAGCCCCACAATTAATGCATTCATCTGTAATTATAATAGCCATTTTACTTAGTTTTGCAATTCTTAAACAGACCACAAATATACTACGTAATTATGAATTTGGAAACGAGAAAAGCAGCTTTTGTTAAATGCGGTTTGTTTATTAAGCAGCATTTTAACGACAATTGGGATGAAAAAGAGAAAGGTTTGCACCAAGGACTTGACCAACTTATAGATACCGCTCTTATTTATAACGGCTGGTTTATTAAGGATTTTGTGAAGGAAGCCCTACTTAATATTTCAGCCATGTTAGATGAGAAATCAATTGCTGATTTCGCTAAAAACATTCCTGAGCCTAAACAACAAAAAACGGTGGCCATTATTATGGCTGGCAACATTCCAATGGTTGGCTTTCATGATTTATTGTGTGTGTTATTAAGCGGACATAAAGTCCTTTTAAAACTGTCATCAGATGATAATGTGTTGATGCCTTTCTTTATTAAATTACTTGAACATTACGAACCTTCGCTTGGAGAAAACATAAAATTCAGTGAAGCAAAGCTTGTTAATTTTGATGCCGTTATTGCAACAGGCACTAATAATACCGCAAGTCATTTTCAATATTATTTCGGGAAATATCCGAACATTATCCGTAAAAACAGAACCTCTGTCGCTGTTATCACCGGAAAAGAAAGCCTCGAAGATTTAAAGAATTTAGGTCGCGATATATTTCTTTATTTTGGATTAGGGTGTCGTAATGTTTCCAAATTATTGGTACCAAAAGGCTTTGTTTTCGATCCTGTTTTTGAAGCTGTTTTCGATTACAAATTTGCGGTGGACAATAAAAAATACGGTAATAATTACGATTATAACAGGGCGATTTACTTATTGAATTTAGATAAGTTTTTAGATAATAATTTTCTGATTATTAAAGAGGATAAAGGTTTGTTTTCGCCTGTTTCGGTGCTTTATTACCAGGAATTTGATTCGGAAACTGAAGTAAAACAGTATTTGGAAGAAAATAAGGAAAACATCCAGTGTATTGTTGGAAAAGGACCTGGCTTCGTGCCTTTTGGTTATTCACAACAGCCTGTTATTACTGAGTATGCCGACGGAGTTGATACGTTAAATTTTTTAGTAAATTTATGATGTGTTAAGAAAGCTCTATTTAAGTGTATCCATACTAATTGGCATTACTGCTTTTGGTCAGGCACCAACTGCTACCATCGTTCCGCCTACAGGTATACTTTGTACTCAGCAGTCTCTCATTTTTAACTCTTTAACTACTAATACCCCTACTGCTTATTCGTGGACAGTTAGTCCGGCTAATGGTGTTAATTTTGTATTAAGCACAAATCAACCATCAACAGGAATTACTTTTACAAATGCAGGGATTTATTCTGTATCCTTAACCGTTTCAAACGCATCCGGAACTGTAACTACAGCAAGTTCTGTTTCTATAGGTATTTCTCCATCGTCTATGTTTTCGGCAAGCTTAACTTCAGTTGGTTTTCCTAATCAAATCGACCTTACTAATTTTTCTACCAATGCTGATGGTTACTTATGGACTTTTAGTGAAACGGCTACAACTTATACAACAGCAAACGCTTCGCATAATTATTCAGCTAGTGGCGCTTACACAGTTAATTTAGTGGCGATGAATTTGAATGGCTGTTCAACCATTTCGAGTTACGCTTTTTATTTATCAGACTCTTCAGGGATAACCTTACCAAATATTTTTACGCCTAACGCAGATGGTATTAATGATATTTTTAAACCAATTGCAAGAGGAATTAAAGAGATGAAGGTAAATGTGTACACCCGCTTCGGAAATTTTGTTTATGGTTGGGAAACTGTGAATGGATTTTGGGATGGTTACACAACCAGCGGCATGCTTTGCGAACCAGGTACTTATTTCTACGTTTTAGAAGCTACCGGCTTCGATGGAAAAAGTTATAAATTAAAAAGCTACCTCACTCTGTTTCGTAATTAATTCTGCTTAAGGTTAAAAACATATCCTTTAATTACAAAAACCAAACCGCATTTACAGGTATCACCAACGTATCGTTTGAAGTTAACGATGGCGAAGTATTAGCTTTACTTGGCCCCAGCGGAGAAGGAAAAACTACACTAGTGAAATGCGTTTATGGTTTAGAAGATATTACCGAAGGCGAAATCATTTTCAATAAACAAAAAGTATTAGGTCCCTCTTACAATTTAATTCCCGGTTATCCGGATATGAAGTTGGTGAGTCAAGATTATTATGTTTTAGATAATCACAGTGTAGAAGAAAACATTAAAGACATGCTGATTGGCTTTACGGATGAATACAAAGAAAAACGTAGCCGTAAAATTTTAAAGTTGTTGGAATTGGAGAGCATTAAACATTTAAAAGCGAAAAATTTATCATCCGGACAAAAACAGCGGGTTGCTATTGCTCGGGCTTTAACTTCTTTTCCTAAATTATTATTGTTAGATGAGCCATTTAGTAATCTGGATAAAATACTAAAAGATAAATTATTTGATTTCATAATTCACGAAGCGCAAAAAAAACATTGCGGCGTAATTCTAATTACGCATCAGGCCGAAGAAGCTTTAAAGTATGCTGATAGAATTGCAGTAGTAGTAAGTGGAAAAATTGCGCAAATTGGAAGTAAGGAACAAGTTTACTACAAACCAAAGAATTTAAAAATTGCAAAAATATTAGGCGACTATAATGTGATTGAACATTTAGATTTCGAAAAAACTTCAACTCACTTCAAAAATAAAAAACGGGCCTTGTTACGTCCCAACCAATTTAGCGATTGCGCAAAAAAGGAAGCGGATATTTCTGTCGTAGTTTTAAATTGCTTCTTTAATGGTAAATGCTACGAGTTATTTGCGAAGACTAAATCCGGCAAAGAAATCATCATTTATTACCACCACGCTAAAGCAAAAGAAGAGCAATTATTCTTCAATATAGAGTAACATAACTATCTGATTAACAAAAATATACAAGCTTTAATTGCTCACTTTTTTTATATTGAGTACATTTGCACCGTATAGTACTTAGACACATGCGTTATACATTACGGTTTTTTCTCAGTTGGATACTTGGCGCCATTGCTATGTATGTAGCTTTCTTCGTTTGGCATGGCGTTATATTAAATGATTTCAAGCAAATTCAATTTCCTTTAATTTGGTTTGCTTGTCTTTCAGCCTTTGCTTATTTAGTTATCTCTTACATTTTATACCGCGTTTTCGAAACAAAAATTCTCCAGTTTTTTGATAACATTTTATTACGCGGATTTATTTCGGCAGTTATAGTTGGAGTAAGCTTGTTTGCAATTATGACTGTGTTGCATATTTCGTTTACACAAAACATGACTTCCACTTATTTAATTACTGATTTTTTCTGGCAGATAATTGAACAATCTATTGGCGCTACCGTTATTGTTTTAGCCAAGCAATTTATTTTTGAACCCAGCGAACGGGATTTAGAAGAAGCTTAATGATTCGGTAAGCTCATCATGATAATAAAAAAACCCTGAAGGAGTCCTTCAGGGTTTTTTGTTTATCCTTTTAATTATAAACCTTCCTTGTGTGAGTTATTCAAATTACTATGTCGTTTACTATACAAGAAGTAAACAATAATTCCGATTGCTCCCCAAACCATGAAGGCGATCCAAGTTTCTTTTCTTACAAAACACATTAAGAAGATATTGAACGCAACACCTAATGATCCTACTACATAAACAGCAGGAGTTCTGTATGGTCTTTCTAACTCAGGTTTTTTCTTTCTTAAAATCATTACAGCCACACACACCATCGCAAATGCTAATAATGTTCCCATACTACACATTTCCGAAATTCTACTGATTGGTGTAACAGATGCGACAATAGAAATAATTGCACCTATTAAGATAGTACTTCTGTATGGCGTTTTAAATGTATCGTGTAATTTACCAAACAAACCAAACGGCAATAAACCATCCTTTGCCATTCCTAAGAATACACGCGTTTGTCCTAACATCATCACTAACATTACCGATGTTAAACCTGCAGTGGCAGCAATTGTAATAATAAATACAGCCCAATTAATTCCTATACCGGAGAATGCAGAAGCAACCGGCGCAGCTTTATCTAACTGATCGTATTTTACCATTCCTGTTAATACTAATGATACCAGAATGTATAGCACAGTACAAATTACTAATGAAGCGATAATAGCGAAAGGAACATCCTTTTTAGGATTAATAGCTTCACCAGCTTGAGTTGATACAGCATCGAAACCGATATAAGCAAAGAATACAATTGTAGCAGCAGTTAAAACACCTCCAAAACCAAATTTAAAAGTTTCAGAACCATCTTCACCAATTATACTTTGTTTATCCGGAATGAACGGTGTCCAATTTTCAGTATTGATATAAAACGCACCAACAATAATTACAAATAATACAACGGCAATTTTAACTACAACTATGACGTTGTTTGTACGAGCAGCTTCTTTAATACCTTTTACTAAAATCGCAGTCACAATCCATGTAATAATAAAAGCAGGAATGTTAAATGCGAAACTTGGGGCATCTAAGCCTGCTGCCAAACACTTTTCGGTAGCAGTGGCCATATCATTACTTAAATGAATGGGGACATCAATACCAAACAAATGCAATAGTTTACAAAAGTATCCACTCCAGGCTACAGCCACTGTGGTTGCGCCCATCATGTATTCTAAAATTAAATTCCAGCCAATAAACCATGCGAATAATTCACCAACTGTTCCGTAAGCATAAGCATAAGCTGATCCTTCAACAGGTAATACAGAAGCAAACTCAGCATAACACAAGGACGCGAATAAACAACCAATACCTGCAATAACGAATGATAAAGCTAAAGCGGGACCGGCATAATCGGCAGCCGCAATACCGGTTAAGGTAAAAATACCTCCACCAATAATAGCACCAATACCTAACGATGTTAATCCCCATTTTGTTAGAACGCGTTTTAAATCGCTCTTTTTCATGTCGGCTTCAAACGCCGAAACAGGTTTTACTCTCCAAACTGACATAATTAAATTTTAATTTGTTTGAACCAAATATAAATAAATTTTCGAGAAAAGAACTCCCTTAAAATGGGGGTTTACCGTTTATTTGTTCAATAAGCGGGCTTAATAATACATTATAAACAATGTAATGGGAATACCAATTAGAAAATAGGCGTAAATCAGCAGAAAAAGTACTTTTTGAAAAACACTTAAATCATTGCTAAAATTTGGTCGTAACACCTTTATTACATGCGTCATCAACATCGGTTCAATCACGCTGTATTGATGCAAACCAGGTTGTACGCCATTATATTTTTTTTGAAACGAGAATAAAATACAATCGCGGATTAACCAATAATTTTTATCCGGTAAATCACCATACTCAGTATGATACTCTATTCTTTCGCCATCCAAATAATCACGAATCTTTTGATTTTTAATTTCATTAATTAACTCAAAAATCATAATAGCCGGAATTATTACCATAATGATATTTCCACTTAAAGTAATATAGGTTATAAAACACAAAATAGATAAAATAGTAAATACTAAACGGATACCATGATTATTATTAATGAATAAATTCTCTAACAATCGTCCGCCATCTAAAGGATAAATGGGCAAAAAATTAAAAATATTGATAATAATAAAAAAGTTAGCTAACATTTTTACAGTCTCGTTTGGATGAGAATGATTAACGATGTACAAAACCGTTCCAATAATAATTCCCGGTATTGGTCCGGCTAAAATAATTATGCTCATTTGCTTTTGCGAAACGCTTTGCTTTTTTCCACTTACAAAAGCACCTAACAAGGGCACAATAAACAATTTTACATTCTGATAATTATATAATTTCATGGCGAAGAAATGTCCGAACTCATGAATTAATAATACCACCAATAAAGCTGCGATGTAAGCGATATTTCTATCAAACAAAAAATAAAACAACACGCCATACAATAACAAACTGAACATCGAACGCGTAACATTATTACGCTGCGTTTCAGCCAATACCGGCTTAGGTGGGAAAATATTAGTCTCGTTACTTTCTGTCATCCTGAGCTTGCCGAGGGGTCAAATTAAGATGGAACAACAAATAAATACAAGTGGCGAATAAAAAGAAAGCACCTGTTTGATGTAAAGCTCCTAATGCAACTGGCACTTGATACAATAAAGTAAATATCCCCAGCATAAATTGAATAGTAACTCCAAAAATTAATAAATTAATACCTAAGTTTTGTTGCTTAGTTAAATTTAATTTGGAAGATTTATTCCATAACCAAGCCACGCAAGCCACAACTAAAAACGCAATGGTACGGTGCATAAATTGTACACCCGCTCCTACTTCTAAAAAGTTTTTTATGAATGAATCCTCTATCATAATTGTATCCTCAGGAAACCATTCAGCTCCCATCTTAGGCCAAGTAGGATAAAATAATCCCGCTTTTAATCCCGCAACAAAAGCACCATAAATAATTTGTAAAATCAAAACAGCAAATAAAATTAAAGTGGCGTTGCGCAGTTTTTTGCCCTCATGTTCAACCACATTTTCTTTCGGATAAATTAATTGCAAAGCAAACCAAAACGTAAACGCAAAAACACTAAAAGCACTCATTAAATGAATGGCTAATCTATAATGCGATACATTCGGATTTTTTACCAATCCACTCTTTACCATCCACCAACCAATTAAGCCTTGAAAGCCTCCTAACACAAAAAGAAAAATAGCTTTCCATAACATCGGTTTATCAAATTTTTTCTTTATCAAAAACCAAATGAACCCAATTAAGAAAACGCCCATCATGGTATTTCCAATCGAACGGTGAATATATTCCCACCAGAATATGGATTTAAATTCTTCCATACTCATACTGCTATTCTTGTAAATAAATTCGGGGCTAGTCTGATACTTCTGAAAACGCTCAAACCAATCATCCTGACTCAAAGGCGGCATTGAGCCCATAAAATTCCAATCAGTAATTGATAATCCCGAATGGGTAAGACGTGTTAAACAACCAACAACAACCATTATGTAAACAAGAACACATCCTGTTAACAGCCATCGTATAATTGCTTTGTTAGAATTGGGTAAAGTAGCGTTTTCCATTATGGGATGTAAAATTACTCAGCATTTGAATACTAAAAAAATAAACCCGCATTTATATTGATAAAATATGTTTTTTAAGGTGGGGTATTTTAACTAAATTCACCCTTTTAGCCACAATGCTTAAAAAACTGGCATATTTCATATTAAAGTACCGACTAAGTCTGCTATTTACCTTAGTGGCCGTTACGGTTGTTATGGGTTATTTTGGATCAAAAGTTCAAATTACGTTCAACAACCCCCGCCTTTTACCATCAACAGATACCGCCAGTATTGATTACGATTTTTTTAAAGAGAAATTCGGACAAGACGGCACAATTCTAGTAATAGGAATTAAAAAAGATGAATTAAACACGCTTAATAATTTTCAGGCTTGGGCTAAAGCTGGTGATGATCTTAAAAATTTAGCGGGTATAAAAAACGTTCTCTCTGTTGCACGTTTAAACGATATTATATTAAACGACTCATTAGGCAAATTCGAATTCAAACCATTGAAAGGTTCCAATCCTACAACTCAGGGTGAATTGGAAGACTTATGGTTAAAAATAAATAGTCTGAAATTTTACGAAGGCTATGTGTTCGACCGCAAAACCAATTGTACCTCGATGCTCGTTACCTTTTACGAGAAAGATTTGAATACTAAGAACCGTTTAGATATTGTAGATAATATCCGTGCGGTAGTTGATAGTTTTTCTAAAGCCACTAATATCGAAGTGCATTATTCGGGCTTACCTTACATTCGTACCATCATCATGCGCAAAATTTCGCACGAGATGATTTTCTTTTTACTAATTGCTTTACTAGTTACTGCATTAATCCTAATTGTTTTCTTCCGTTCCATGCCACCAATGATTTTCTCGTTAATTGTGGTGGTGATGGGTGTAATAACTTCATTGGGAACAACCGTTCTCTTCGGCTATAAACTCACTGTTCTCTCCGGATTAATACCACCACTTATTATTGTAATTGGCGTACCGAATTGCATTTTAATTCTAAATAAATATCACACCGAAATAGCAAGAGGTATTTCTAAAATGGCAGCGCTTCACATTGCCATACAACGTTCAACCGTTTCTTTATTCTTCGCTAATATCACCACTTCTATTGGTTTCGCAGTATTTTGCGCTACAAAAAATCAAATCTTATTTGAATTCGGATTAGTAGCTTCTATTAGTGTGATGGCCACTTTTGCTTTCTCGTTAATATTAATTCCAATCATCTTTAGTTATCTGCCAATCCCGAATAAACGTCAGTTAAAACATTTAGATGGAAAAGGTTTAAGAAAATCATTAGATAAAATTGCGACCATCACTGTAAATAACCGTAAAGCCATTTACATTACAGTAACTACACTAGTTGTTGTTTGCTTTATTGGTGCTTTAAAAATACGTGCCTTTGGTTTTGTGGTGGATGATATTCCGAAAACAGATGTCCTCATTACCGATTTAAAATATTTCGAAGAAAAATTTGGCGGTGTATTACCTTTTGAAATTACCATTGACACCAAAAAAGAAAATGGCATTATTAAAAATTCCGGTCGCGCTTTGTATCGTATTAATCGTGTACAAAAATTATTAGCGCATTACCCTGAGTTATCGCGACCAATTTCCTTAGTGGAGGTTGTGAAATTTTTAAATCAATCTTATAAAGGTGGTGAGGAAAAAGATTACAGAATGCCATCGGTAACCGACTTAAAAATATTAGCCGATTACATTAAGGAAGAAAAAGAAAAACAATCGCAGATTCGTCCCTTTGTTGATAGCACCAAACGTTACACCCGCATAAGTGTGCAAATGAAAGACGCGGGCTCGGTTCGTGTAAAAGAATTGACTAAAGAATTAAAACCGCGTATTGACTCGATTTTCAATTACGATGATGAGGCAAAACAATGGCTGCCGAAAGAAGAACAATATGATATCCGTATTACCGGAAACAGCATTATGTTTTTAAAAGGTAACGATTTCTTAATAAATAATTTAATTGAAAGTGTTGTTCTTGCTATCGTTTTAATTGCACTATTAATGCTCACTTTATTTACGTCTTTCCGTATGATTTTAATTTCTACCATTCCTAGTTTGGTAGCGCTATTAATTACAGCGGGTGTTATGGGTTATTTGGGAATTCCTCTTAAACCAAGCACCATTTTAGTATTTAGTATTGCATTTGGTATTTCATCGGATGGTACTTTGTACTTCCTCACCAAATACCGTTACGAAATTAAAAAGAATAAACGCAGTATTTCTGATGCCGTTAAATTAACCATCAGCGAAACCGGTGTGAGTATGATTTATACAGCAATCGTTTTATTTTTTGGATTTGGGATGTTTGCGCTTTCGGGTTTTGGAGGAACTCAGGCCTTAGGCATTTTAATTTCCTTCACCCTCATTGTGGCCTATTGCGCCAATTTAGTTTTATTACCAGCCTTCCTATTATCATTAGAGAAACGTTTAACAGGCAAAGACTTCATTGAAAGTAAATCCGAACTAGGCGAAGCCCTTGAAGATGCCGAATTTGAAGATGACAAAAAATTTGAATAATTTTATCACACTATGAAATAGCCATGTTCTCCTTATCTAAACAAAATAAATATAACTGGCTATTCCATATGGCTACCAAGAAACAAACAAAATACATATGAAAGGTATAATTTTAGCCGGCGGATCCGGTACACGTTTACATCCTCTTACACTTGCCATGAGCAAGCAAATGATGCCCGTTTACGATAAACCAATGATTTATTATCCATTGTCAGTTTTGATGATGTCGGGGATAAACGAAATATTAATTATTTCAACGCCACACGATTTACCTAATTTCCAAAAACTATTGGGAACAGGTGAACAAATCGGTTGTAAATTTTCTTACCAGGTACAAGAAGTACCGAATGGTTTAGCCCAAGCTTTTGTATTAGGCGAAAAATTTATTGGTAACGATAAAGTCGCTTTAATTTTAGGAGATAATATTTTTTACGGTGTTGGTCTTGGACGAATGCTGCAAACTATTTCTAATCCTGACGGCGGTGTTGTATTTGCTTATCATGTTAGCGATCCTGAGCGTTATGGTGTAGTTGAATTTGATAAAGACAATAAAGCTTTATCGATTGAAGAAAAACCAAAAAATCCAAAATCAAATTACGCAGTACCGGGTTTATATTTTTACGATAACGAAGTTGTGAAAATTGCGAAAGAATTAAAACCATCTCCGCGCGGTGAATACGAAATTACCGATGTGAATAAAGAATATTTAAAACGCGGTAAATTAAAAGTATCCATCATGGATCGCGGAACTGCTTGGTTAGATACAGGAACATTTGCCTCTTTAATGCAAGCCGGACAATTCGTGCAAATTATTGAAGAACGTCAATCCCTTAAAATTGGTTGTATAGAAGAGATAGCTTACACAATGGGATACATCGATGCTGCACAATTACGCAAAGTAGCAGAACCATTGACAAAAAGCGGTTACGGAAATTATTTACTAGGTTTATTAGATTAATTCTCCTGTGAAAAATTATCAGTCTTTATTAGAATTATTTAATGCGCACCTTGATAATTACATTAAAGGACTGGACAAAAAACAACCGCGCGAACTTTACGACCCGGAAAATTATATTTTATCTCTTGGCGGAAAACGTATTCGCCCGCTTCTAGCTTTAATTGCTTGTGATTTATTTGACAAGAAAGCGGACGACGCTTTAGATGCTGCATTATGTGTAGAGTTGTTTCATAATTTCTCGCTCATTCACGACGATATTTTAGATAAAGCCCCTTTGCGCCGTGGACAAGCAACTGTTCACAGCAAATGGAATTCTGATATTGCTATTTTAAGTGGTGATGTGATGTTGGTGAAAGCTTTTGATGTTTTAAAAAATACTGAAGCGCAAAAATTAAAATTATTATTGACTGAATTTTCTAAAACTGCAATTGAAGTTTGTGAAGGTCAGCAAGAGGATATGAATTTTGAAAGCAGCGATTCAGTTACTGTTGCTGATTACATTCACATGATTACCAATAAAACTGCAGTTCTTTTAGGCTGTAGTTTAAAAATGGGAGCTATTTGCGCCGAAGCGCATCCTGATGACGCGAATCACATTTACGAATTCGGAAAACATTTAGGAATTGCGTTTCAATTAATGGATGATTTATTGGATGCTTACGCTGAAGGAGAAAATTTTGGAAAGCAAGTGGGCGGCGATATCATCGCCAATAAAAAAACATTCTTATTATTAAAAGCCTTTGAATTAGCAGGCGCTTCTAAAAAAGAAAAGTTATTGTCTGCCTTAAAAGAAACCGAGGCCACAAAAAAAGTACAAGGTGTTTTGTCAATTTATAATGAGTTCAATATAAAAGCATTTTGCAAACAAGAGGCCGACAAACACACTAAACAAGCCATCAAACATTTACACGATATAAAAGCAAAGTCAGATAAGAAAATTGCCCTCGAAGAAATGGCGCATGCTTTATTGAATAGGCAAACGTAAAGGACATCCCCCCGTCACTGCGTGACGTCCCCCTTCGAAGGGGGAATAACCACGATGCCTAAGCGCTAACACATTCCCCCTTCAAAGGGGGACGTCCGCCGAAGGCGCCGACGGGGGGATGTCCTCGAAGAAAAAAAATAAAATTATGGAACCAAAAGATTTCAAACACAAATTACAAATTCAAATCCGTTACAAGGATGTGGATATTCAAGGTCACGTTAACAATGCGAATCACATTACGTATTTTGAAACAGCGCGCGTTAAGTATTTCAACGATCTCTTAATTAAAAACGACTGGAACAAAACAGGTATGATTCTTGCAAAGACTGAAATAGATTATTCAGAACCTGTCTATATGGATGACGAATGCTTTTGTTACACCAAAATAACTTCTTTTGGTACAAAAAGTTTCGAAATCTCCAATCTCATCACAAAAAAAGTAGGTAAGGAAGAGCTGGTGTGTGCGCACGGAAAAAGCGTCATAGTTTGCTTTAACTACGAAATAAAACAAACTGTTGAAATTCCATCTGCATGGAAAGAGGCGGTTGCTGCTTACGAGAAGTAACCTTAACCAGTGGCTTCGACAAGCTCAGCCACCGGATTACTACTCTCGAGCAAAGCGGTCGCTGAGCTTGTCGAAGTGCCGCTATCAATTTTTCCTATTCTTATTTAATATTTTCTCAATATACTTCTCAGTAGGCATTAAGGCTTTTTGAATTCGTGTGGCGTAATTAATCGAATCCATAACTTCTTTTTGTTTTTGATCGACTATCTTTTTTTGATGTTGAATTTCTTTTCTTGCCTTGTTAATTTTAATTAGTGCGAATACAATTAATGCAATCAATAGAAGCGCAACAATGAATGCTCCCAATAAAACATTTCTTACTTTTCTCTCGCTTTCTTTTTCACTATTCAATAACTCAATTGCTTTTTCCTTTTCATTGGTCTCAAAGCGGGTTTGTAATTCGTTTATGTTATTATTATTCTTAATCGAAAATAATGAATCACGTAAGGCTACCGATCTCTTATAACAAACCAAAGCTTCTTCGGTTTGTCCGAGCTTATGATGGATGTCGGATTTTATCTCATATATCTCATCAATCTTTTGTAAAACGCCATGTTTTGTACTATAATATAATGCGCTGTCAATGTTTACTAATGCCAACTTATAATCTTTTAAATTATAATTATTTGAAGCTATATTTTTGTAAGAAATAATTACACCCGGAAAATCACCGGCATCAAGTGATAAATATTTTGCGCGCTTTTCAATTTCGTTCGATTTTAAATAGTCTTTCCGCTCCATGTAATATTTTGAATAGGCAGACAAAGTCCACTTAACCAGAAAACCCTGTTCTAAACTATCACCAAGTGCCATGGCCCTGTTTAAATAATAAATGGCGTTGGCATCATCACCAAGTCTTGAATAAGCGGAACCCATCCGCATCATCACCATACCAAAACCCTGTATATTATTCTTTTTCCTATGAATATCGAGCGACTTATTATAGTATTCCAGTGCTAATTTGTTATCAGGAGTTGGTTTATTATATAATACCAGACCCAACAAATTATAAGCCCAGGCTTCTGTATAAAGATCTTTAGCTTTTTGTGCAGACTCAACAGCCTCAAGATAAGTTTTGATAGAAGCTTCATAATTACCTTGAGAATAATGTGTGAATGCAACTCTAATTTTTGCTTTCCCTATCATGGAATCATTTCCCATTGATGCGTACTCAGCTATAGCCTCATTTAAATATTTTTTTGCGTCTTCATAATGTGCATTTTCAACACAAGAAATACCAAACGAATGCTTGGCCCAGGCCTCACCAAACTTATAATTGCTAAGCTTAAAACCCTGCACCGCCACTTGTAAATAATAATAAGCTGAATCGTACTGTTGCTGGTAATGCGTAATAATCCAGTTCATTGCTCTGGCACGCACGTATTGATCTTTAGAATTACTGTAAACGTTTTTTACACTATCCATTTCCGCTTGAGTGGTCTTACTTTTAACATCAAGCGATAAAAAAACCAGCACCAAAATCGTATATACAAAAAACATTCTTTTCATCGTATCGAATATAGGAAAAATTAAGATATCTAGTGTGCCTTCGACTCCGCTCAGGCACCGGTGCGCCCGTAAGACATAGTGGTGGCTGAGCGTAGCCGAAGCCCCACTTTCCATAAATTTCCCTACCTTTACACCTCAATCAAAAACAATGGATACCCCCGACCTAAACCTTGCTCCCAAAAAAATAAACTTCGATTTTAATACTACCGGCGATTTTGAAATGAAGGTGACAACCTTTTTCGGACTCGAAGAAGTATTGGCAGCTGAATTATTACGTTTAGGCGGTAAAGACATTGAACCATTTAAACGTGGTGTTTCTGTAAAGGGTGATATCGGTTACATGTACAAAGTGAATTTATGTTCACGTGTGGCTTTGCGTGTTTTGATTCCAATTTACAAATTCAAAGCAACGAGCGATCAGGAATTATACGACGGTATTAAAAAATTTCCTTGGGATGATTTTATGAAGGTGACGGATACACTCGCTGTTGAAGGTGTACCGAATTCGGAATTTTTTCAGCATAGTTTATATGTTGAGCAAAAAACCAAAGATGCGATTTGCGATAGATTCAGAGAGATAAGTGGTGATTTACGTCCGAGTGTGGATTTAAAAGCGCCGACGCTTCGTATTTATGTTCACATTTTTAAAGATGATGTGAGTGTGAGTTTAGATAGCAGTGGCGATATTTTATACAAGCGCGGTTACCGTGAAGATATTATTGAAGCACCGATTAAAGAAGTTTTAGCAGCTGGAATTGTACTCATCTCAGGATGGCAACCGCATTTACCTTTGATTGATGGTATGTGTGGTAGTGGAACTTTAGCTATTGAAGCCGCATTGTTTGCCGGAAATATTCCTGCGGGAATTTTCAGAAAAGAATTTGGTTTCATGCGTTGGAAAAATTACGACGAGAAATTATACGATACCATTTACGAATCTGCAATAAGCCGCATTAAAGAAGACATGCCGAATATTGTAGCGAACGATTTATCCGATAAAAGTTTAAACGTTGCAAAAATAAATGTTGCCGTTGCAAAAGTGGATGACGCTATACAATTCAGCCGCAAATCCTTTTTTGATATGAAGGTTGACAAACCAATGGGCACTGTGTTATTGAACCCGCCTTACGATGAGCGGATGAAACACGAAGACATTGCTTCCTTCTACAAACAAATTGGCGACAAACTTAAAAAAGATTTTAGTGGTTGGACCTGTTGGATTATAACGTCTAATTTAGAAGCTGCAAAATATATTGGCCTCCGCCCTACCCGTAAAATAACACTCTTCAACGGCTCTCTCGAATGCCGCCTCTTTAAATTCGAAATGTACGCCGGAACTAAAAAAATCCATAAGCTACAACCAAAGGAGGAGTAAATTTTGTATATTTATTATTGGAAAGCACTTTAAATATTTATAACCGTTTGTAAATATTTGTTTGTGGCGCTTATCCACTAGTTATGCCCAATTATATAGACAGACAATAAAATGAAAAAAAACATCCATTATTTAGTTGGACCAAATGGAACTGGAAAGACAAGAGCCCTTAGTAAGCTTTGTGAAGACAATAGAGGGTTTTATGTTCCGAAACAAAGAACAAACAACGTTAAACAGTTTAATGATTCTCAAACCAAAGAATTTACTTCGCAATTTTTACAATATAGTAAAACCCATCCCGACCAAGTTGCAATGTCGTTATTGCGAGACAACGCAAAACTGAGATATACTGTGTTTCAAATATTATCGAGAAAGCTTGGCCGTAATTTTTCCTTAGAAATTATTGAACGAACACAAAATTTTAAGGTAACGTCTGGACTTGACAATGATTTTTTTGAGACAGTGTCGATTCCTCGATACGATTTTGAAGGTGAAAGCTCTGGTCTTAGAGAGTTGCTAATAATTTTGACATTTATCAATTCAGGCTTATCTAAAAAATATTTTATTGACGAACCAGAACTTTCGTTACATCCAGAAGCCCAAAGATTTTTAAAAAATGAAATGCTTCGACTTATAAAAGAAAAAAATATTGAATTTTGGTTGGCGACTCATTCACCGATATTCTTTGCCCCTGAGTCGATTGAGGAATTAGAACAAGCAACTTTTTTTTCTGACCCGCAAGTGTTAGGTGGAACAAAACCTGATTTCACAACTTTAACACCTGGACAAAAAATACACTTAGAGAAAAGTTTGCTTAGACTTGACTCCGAAAAGTGGCTATTAGTTCATTCAAAAGGTGTAGTTTTTTGTGAGGGATTTCGTGACAAAGTAATCTTTAAGAAAGTCCTAGAAAAATGCGATATTGACATCAGTAGAAATGATTTTAGTATTGTAGAAACTGGAGGAAAGGATGACTTTTCAACCCTACATTTACTCTGTCAAGCAATTGCTAAACCTTCGTTTTACATTGGCGACTTAGACTGTTTAATTGAAAGTAAATTATTAGACAAATTTAATAATCATCCAATCGTAATTAAAGAACTTTCAGCAATAGCAACAAATATTCAAGATTATGTTAGCAAAAATATTAGAGATAATTTAGGGAATTTATTAGAAGAATTGATAAAAGTAGATGATGCGCATTTTAAAACAACTGATTCGGGAAATAATATATATCCTCATCTTTACAGAATTAAAAAGAAAACAGATAATTCGAAAAGCTTAACTTTAGAATTAATAAATAAATATCCTGCCTTAACAAAAGCCATACTGCAAAATTCGAAATTAGATCCCGTAATTGATTTGCTTGTTGATTCCACTTCATTTTCCATATCCATATTGTCTAAAGCTGGATTTTTTATTATTCCGACAGGTTCCTTAGAAACATTTTATCAATCGACACCAGTAAGTCCTGATGATGACAAGGAAAAAATTAAATTATTTGATATTGAATATGAATTGCTAAAAACTGAGGACAGAGCTGATGTAGAGAAGCGATATGCCACACTATTAGCTTTTATTCAATCTATAATATTTGACACTTTTGATAATACGAAATTTATGCGAAGTGAAATTATTAAAGTGTTGGCCAAAATTCAATCCATTATTTTAGAGGAAAGACCAGCAAGTACAGAGGCATTGTCGAAAATTTCAAAATATCAAGAGTTAAAAATTGATCAATTATTTTCTTTAAAGACATTAGATTGGAATAAAAGCACTTTCAAATTGACTATTGAATCTTCTGTAGACTTTTTACCAGCTTTTGAAGTTTCTTTAAGTTCAGACCAAGGAATAACGACAGATGATATTGTAAAATTTAAATAACTGGGCATAACAACGGCTTGGCGTTATGCGGGTATTCAAGTAAAATGAAGTGCAGGTTTCCAAATAAGCATTTGTCTTGCCGACAAATTCTTCTCCGAAAACCCGCACAACGCCAAGCCGCAAACCGTTAACTAGTATAAATTCATACTTCTAATTCATAGGCAAAATTCTTAAAACAGAAACACGAAACCTTAAACCAGAAACATTAAATGAACAAAATCCCCTTCACAAAATTTCTGAAACAGTTTTCAATTCTTGTTTCTGTTTTATTAGTATCCTGTAGCCAACCCTCAGCCGATGATTTATTATTAAGTTCCGCGCCCGGTCCCTACTCCATTAGCTACAATCGTGAATTAGGTTTGTTCCTCATTAAAAATAAAGAGGCTGTTGATACCGTTTCTTTGTGGGACAATTGGTTGTATTCATTATATCGTTATCGTCAGCAAGAAAAAAACATTCCATCTACTACAAGCTATGATGAATTTATAAAAAGCGAATGGTTTTGTCTACCCGGCGCCGAACAACAATTTAAACTTTTGAATGCCGACCCGATGAAAGTATTTACTTCTTCACCCGGACCAAGTATGTGTGATTGTATAACTGAAGATGGAAATTACAGAAGTGGAGATCCTGCGTGTGAAGAAAAATTTCAATCGTACAGAATTAATTCTGACAACAATCTTAGTTGGCAGTTTTCGTATTTCAGGGATGTGTGTAATGGTAAGGTAAGCGACACGGTGGGATTTGATACATATAAAGATTCCCTTTTAATGAAAGCTAAACGTGCTGAAATACGGATGCGTTGGTTAAAGCATATACAAGACTCATTAGATGCAGGCAAACCAAAAAGACGTTGTTCTGCTTACGATTATATTCCTCCGCATGCAAGATCACACACATCCAGAGACTCAGAACAATGCAGAGCTATGACAACCACGGGTCGCTGTGGCCGACATGGCGGGTAAATTTTAAAGAATATTACTATTGTCACCCATTTGCAATCCGCCTCTTTAAGACGTATCTTTAAACTTCACCTTCTAAATCTTATTAGAAACTGAAATAAATTTAAAGAAAATGACCGACCTACGCCTTGCTGTTTTAATTGACGCTGATAATGTACCCTATTCTCACATTAAAGAAATGTTAGAAGAGATTGCAATAAGCGGAACCCCCACTATAAAAAGAATTTACGCCGATTGGACCCGCCCTACTCTTTCAGGATGGAAAAATGTGTTGCTTGAAAACGCCATCACTCCTATTCAACAATACAGCTACACCACAGGAAAGAACTCAAGCGATAGTGCACTGATAATTGACGCGATGGATATTTTATATTCAGAAAAAGTTGATGGTTTTTGTATAGTGTCGAGCGACAGTGATTTTACAAGGCTCGCTACACGATTAAGAGAAGCCGGCATGAAAGTGATTGGCATTGGTGAGAAAAAAACACCTTCACCATTTATTAAAGCTTGTGATAAATTTGTTTATATAGAAATTCTGAAATCTGCTAAATCTGCGACAAAAGAATCGGGCAAACCAAATAAAGTAAAAACAGAAAGCGCTCCTTTAAACAGAGTTGATGAAGCTTTGATACGATTATTAACAGAAAGCGTAATAGATTTAGCAGACGAAAGCGGCTGGACCTTTTTAGGAGAATTAGGAAGTTTTATCTTGAAAAAGAAAACTGATTTTGATCCGAGGAATTATGGTTTTACAAAACTATTACCCCTTATAAAAAGCACAAACCGTTTCGAAATTGATCAACGTGAAACCGGCAATAGAAACATCAAACACATTTATATAAAAACAAAATAATCGCGTTCCCGAAAAATGAAGAAATTACTTTCTCTTTTACTCCTATTCGTTTTTCAATCCTCTTTCTCTAAAGAAGCTAAACATCCGGATACCGTTACTGTTGGTGTTTATATCAATAGCATTCACGATATTGATTTCAGAGAGAAACAATACACTATTAACCTTTGGCTTTGGTTAAAATACAGGAATGTTGAATTTGATTTCTCTAAATTTTTGGAAGTGCCAATGGCGAAAGAAGTGGATAAATCTTTTTACACCATTGATACTTTAGATGATGGCAGAATTTACATGATGATGAAACTGCAATGTGTTATGCGCGACTCCTGGAAAATCGACAACTTCCCATTCGATAAACAGAAACTAAGATTTACTATAGAGAATTCCCAATACGATTCAGATGCTTTAGTTTTTGTTGAAGATACTGTTGGTCAACATTATTCTAAATGGACACTTTCCGGTTGGCGTGTTATTACGGATAGCTTTAATATTACTACTTACGAAAAAAAATATGAAACCGGTTTTGGAGATGAAGACTTAGCAAAACCTCAATCTAAATTCAGCGCCTTTAAAATGCAGATTGGCATCGAAAGAGATTCCTGGTGGCTATTTCTTAAATTATTTATTGGAATGTTTATTTCTGTTCTTTTATCGTTCCTGTGTTTCTTCATTCACCGTGATAGCATTGAATCGCGTTTTGGTTTAAGCATTGGTTCCTTATTTGGTGTTATTGGTAATAAGTATGTTGTGGATTCTGCCTTGCCGGAGTCAACTACATTTACCTTAGTGGACACACTTCACGGGTTGGCCTTGCTTTTTATCCTCGCTATTGTGATTTGTTCTGCATTTTCTTTATCACTCCTTAAAAAAAATAAAGTGGAAGAAATGCAGCGTTTTGATAAAATCGCTTCCAATCTGCTAATAATTATTTATCTTGTATTAAATATCTGGTTCATTTATAACGCACGCTATTGCTAAAATAAATTTACAATGAAAACTATCCCCTTCACAACCATCGACTGGTCAAGCATCGAAAAAACAGAACACAAAGGAGAAACAGGAACTTCCACTTGGCAAACCGTTCAATTAGGCGGTTTAAGAATTCGTATTGTAGAATATGGCGCAGGTTACTTAGCCGACCATTGGTGTGAGAAAGGTCACGTGGTGCATTGTTTAGAAGGAGATTTCATTACCGAATTAAAAACCGGAGAGAAACAAAAACTCCACAAAGGCGAAAGTTATGTGGTATCTGATAATTTAAGTTCTCATCGTTCTTATTCAGAGAATGGTGTTAGACTATTAATTGTAGATGGCGAATTTTTGAAATAACTGATAATAGGTTATTCGTCTTAAAGCTCTAAAAACTCTATTTACTTACACAATTACATCGAGCCTTTCATGCCCCCGGTCTATATTAGTCCGAGTTGTGCTTCCTTTTGCTTACATTTAATTAAGTCACATTTACATTACCTAAAACATTTTAATGAAAGCACTTAAAGCCATACTAGGCATTACCATTACCGCAGCACTTATGCTTAGCCAAACCTCTTGTTTAGTTGTTAGAACAGACAATGGACAACGTAAAGGCTGGACTAAAAACAGGAATAACCCTCATCACCCTGCAACTACTAATCCCGGACATACAAAAGGCAAATCAAAGGGAAAAAAATAAAATTATTACATTTGAATTGATTTAAATCAAATGTATGCAGCCTGAAATAAAATCACTTTCTTCAAAAACTTTAATTGGTAACCGCATTACCATGAGCTTAGCCAATAACAAAACAGGCGAGCTATGGAAAAGTTTTATGCTTAGACGAAATGAAATTAAGAATGTAATTGGCAGTGATCTATTTTCTTTACAAACTTATGATGCCAATTATTTTAAAGCTTTTAATCCCAATAACGAATTTGAAAAATGGGCATTATTGGAAGTGAGTGATTCCAATTCTATTCCTGAGGGTATGGAAATATTTAATTTGCCCGAAGGTTTGTATGCAGTATTCCATTACAAAGGTTTAAATACTGATTCAAGCATTTTTAATTATATTTTTTCAGAATGGTTGCCAAAATCAGAATACACTTTAGATAACCGTCCGCATTTTGAAATATTAGGCCCCAACTACAAAAACAACGATCCTGATTCTGAAGAAGAGATTTGGATACCTATTAAGAAAAAATAAGATTGGAAAATATTCAACCTACACTTGAAAATGAATTTGTAAAACTGGTTCCTTTAAAAGAAACTGATTTTGAAATTTTGTACAAAGTAGCAAGCGACCCATTAATTTGGGAACAACATCCCAACAAAAATCGCTGGCAACGCGAAGTATTTCAAAACTTTTTTAAAGGTGCGATAGAAAGCAAAGGTGCATTTTTAATTTACGATGCAAAAACCAACGAGCCAATAGGCAGTTCCCGTTTTTATGATTGGGATTTAGAAAAAAGTACAGTGGCTATTGGTTATACATTTTACGCCCGCTCGCATTGGGGCGGTAAATATAATCCAAGTTGTAAGCACTTGATGATGCAATATGCTTTTCAGTTTGTAGATAATGTGATATTTCATATTGGCGCAAAAAATATCCGTTCACAAAGAGCTATTGAAAAAATTGGTGCTGTTAAAATTGCAGAAGAGGAAATAGAATATTTTGGTGAGGACTCTAATCTGAACTTTATTTATCAGATAAAGAAGGTTGAGTTCAAAAACTAACCCCCTCCCCCTGCGGGTACTCCCCCTTAAAAAAGGGGGAGAATTTTATTCGTACTCCAAAAAAAACTTCTCCCCTTTTTTAAGGGGAGAAAGCCTAATCCGCCAAAGGCGGATGTTAGAGGGGTTAGATTGCAGAAGGTTTAAAACTCAACTCCTCTCTCCCTTTGCATAATTCATTTACTTTATTACCTTAGTAAAACAATAATATTTTATGAACGAGAAAATAGTTTGGGATACCGTAGGTTATAATTACGATAAAGAAATTTTTAGCGTATTGCATTCCGATAAAAAAGGTGTCGTAAAAAAACACATTGCTAAACATATTGGTAAAAATAAAACGGCTGTTGATTTCGGTTGCGGTATCGGTTATGCTCTACCCTTTTTAGCTCCTAATTTTAAAAGCGTGATTGGCATTGATATCTCGCAAAAGTTATTAGACCAAGCCGCTAAATTAAAATTAAAGAACGTTACCTTAAAACAAGGCGACCTGACCAAACCGCAAAGTATTCCTAAAGTAGATTTTGCCTATTGTTGTAATGTTGCTATTTGTGATGATAACAAAAAGAATTACGCCATTTTAAATACTGTAGTAAGTGGTTTAAAAAAAGGCGGTGCTGCTGTTATTGTTATTCCTTCTTACGAATCTGCTTCTTTAGCATTTATGCAGTTATTGAAAATGTATAAAAAAGATGGCGTTAAGATTAATAAAATTCCGAAAGACGAACTCAATCCAAAACATTTTAGTTTAGATTGGGTACAAAACGGAATTGTGGCAATTGATGGTCACCCCACAAAACATTATTTATTGCAAGAACTTTATACTTTATTTAACAACGCTAATTTCTCAATCGAGGCGATTAAGAAAATTGAATTTGGATGGGATTCTGAATTTGCATCGCCACCAAAAGGATTAGGAAAACCTTATCCATGGGATTGGATGATAGAAGTGAAACGACTAAAGTAAAATCTGTACCTTTACAACATGAAGCAAAAAATTAAGCGGACTTACCGCCTTGCTAAATATGTTGTGTACAAAGAAACGCTTCTTGAGCCACTAGATCATCTCTGGACTTTTATAGGTGCCTTTTTAGGAATTGCTGCCATAGGTTTTATTCAAAGCAAACAATTTACCGAGTACGATAATATTTTCTTAATTGGTTCTTTTGGCGCCACCGCTGTTTTAATATTTGGGGCGACTAATAGTCCGCTGGCACAACCTCGCAATTTAATTGGCGGGCATTTAATTTCGGCAATAATTGGAGTTTGTATTTATAAAATGATTCCTGATATGTTGTGGCTGTCTTCTGCTCTTTCTGTTTCACTTTCTATTGTTGCGATGCAAATCACAAAAACGATGCATCCTCCCGGTGGGGCAACCGCTTTAATTGCTAATATTGGTTCTGAAAAAATTAAAAATTTAGGATTCACTTATATCCTTTCACCGGTAATGACAGGTGTGGCGATTTTATTTGTGATAGCTATGATAGTGAATAATATTCCTAAAAACAGGAATTATCCTTATAAAAAATAAATTATCAGAGATTTAATTTCTTAAATAATTCTTCCTGTCCCATTTCTCTTACTTCTCCGGCTTTAAAACCAATAATATCCAAATCTTCAATATGCGTTCTTATTAAGCGTTTACAATCGTGCCTAACACCTGAACACATTTTACGAATTTGACGGTTCTTACCTTCCTTTAAAACAAACTCCAACCAACTTTGAGGCAAGTTTTCTCTAAATGTATGTCCGCGCTCCGGTAAATAACTTGGTTTTTCAATAATGTTTACTTCGCATTCTTTGGTGTGATAAGTTCCTTTACCTTTCACTAAAATATCCATTCCGTTTCGCAAAATATTTAATTTCTCTTCCGTGATTACTTTCTCTACCTGCACCACATAACGCTTACTTCTTTTTTTATCCGGATGCATTAATTTTCCTACTAAACTTTTATCGGTAGTTAAAATCAATAATCCTTCACTGTCGTTATCTAAACGACCAACAGCATTAGTTCCTTCGGGGAAATCATATTCTAAATCACACAACAAACGTAATTTATGAGAACTCACAAATTGAGATACCATTTTGTAAGGTTTGTATATGACGAAATAACGTAAGTCCATTATTCAGTGCCTGTAGCTTTATATCTGAATATTTTTAAGGAGAGGTATGTAAAAACAAATCCCGCCAGTGCCATAACAACTGATAACACACAAGCCCCAACAGAGTAAACATAAATATTATTTAATGTTTCTATACTTAACATTTTACTGAAATTCAAATGTACTTCTTCATTCAAAACCCATTCGCCTGTTTTTACACTGCCATACAAAATAAACGGAATCATTGGCGGAACACTTATTTGTGCTGTTAATCCTACTATAACTTTATTCCACTTTAATAAGTGCGCTACAATTAAAGCTGTTGCAAATTGAAATCCCCAAATAGGAACAATACCAAAAAAGAAACCTAATCCAACAGAAGCTGCTTTTACAAATGGGCTTTCATGTTTCGCGACAATCTCTTCCTTCCAAAGTTTCTTAAAGTTTGAGACGGTCATTCTACGGAACAACATTACCGGTTTCCAAAATAAAGCGGTGAGTAAAACTAAATAGGTATTTAAAAAACTAATGCGTGTAAAATCTTTTCCCGGACGAAAATGCGTTACTCTTTCTCCTTGCGGTGCGTAATATACTTTTACAGGAACAGAAATAACAGGGATTCCACGCCACGCTGCTTTTACAATCACTTCGATCTCTAATTCAAATTTTGTGGTAAAAAGCCAAATGTTTTTTAAACGTTGTACAGGATACAAACGGTAACCACTTTGCGTATCAGGTAATTTAATTCCCGTCTCCACCCAAAACCAAAAATTACTAAACTTATTTCCGAATGTACTTTTACCCGGAACATTATCTACCGTCATATTACGCGCGCCAATAATTAAACTTCCCGGCTGTTCCTCTATTTTATTTAAGAACGTAATAAAATCTTCAGGATAATGTTGTCCGTCGCTATCAATAGTAATAACATAATCAAAGCCTAATTCAACAGCTTTTTTAAAACCGTTACGCAGACCAACTCCTTTACCTTTATTTTTTGGATGTGTAACTACAATTAAGGATTTGAATTTTGAAACTATACTTGGTGTTTCATCTGTACAACCATCATTCACAACAATTACTTCATCACAGTATTCTAATGTTTTAGATATAACTGCCTCTAATGTTTTGGCATTGTTATAGGTTGGAATAAGCACGCAGGTTTTAAGTGCTTTGAACTTAGCTTTGGTTATTTCTTTCTCCTGCATAATTAAAGGGCAAAAATACGAGAAAACCTCTATTTCTCGTCGATACGGATGACATTATTTACACCTTTCACTTTTTTGAGTTTCTCGATTAAGTGACTAAGATGTTTAGTATCGTGAACATAAATCATAATAGTTCCTTCAAAAATACCATCATCAGTGTCGAAACTAATAGAACGCATGTTTATGTTGTTTTCGTTGGAGATAACTTTAGTAATGTTATTGACGATACCTAATTCATCGGTACCAACAATTTTAATACCGGCTAAGAATGAAATTAAATGTTCGTTCATCCATTTTGCTTTTACTACACGGTAAGCATAATTGGACAATAATTTAACAGCATTCGGACAATTTACCCTGTGGATTTTAATACCTTCTCCTACCGAAATAAAACCAAACACATCATCACCCGGAATTGGATTGCAACAACTGGATAATTTGTAATCGAGTTTTTGTAAGTCATCGCCAATTACCAACATATCGCTGGTACCACGGGCGCTGCTTACTAATTGCTCAATTTTTTTGGAATCTGTTTTTTTACGAACTGTTTTTTCAGGATGTTCTTTATGCTTAATAAAATCTTTTATCTCTTTTACGTCTACATTTCCAACTGCTGCACGGTAAAATAATTCTAATGAATTTGGAAGATGCAGGAACTTACAAAAATCGTTTACGTTTTGTAAAGTAAAATCTAATTTAGCTTTGTAAAATTTCTTCTCTAAAATTTCCTTTCCCTCTTCAGCTACTTTCTTACGTTGCTCTTTTAAAGCATTTTTTATTTTCGATTTGGCACGTGCTGTAATCACATAACCAATCCAATCTTCTTTTGGCGTTTGCTTATTCGAGGTGAGAATTTCAATCTGATCGCCACTTTTAATTTCGTAACTCAGTGGCACCAATTTGTGATTTACTTTTGCCCCAATGCAATGCTCACCAATTTTGGTATGGATATCAAATGCAAAATCCAAAGCAGTAGCGCCGCTTGGTAAAGTTTTCATATCACCTTTTGGGGTAAAGACAAAAATCTCATCGCTAAATAAATTTAATTTAAAATCATCCAAAAACTCTAACGCGTTAGCATCAGGATTTTCTAACATCTCTCTTATTTTTCTTAACCAACCTTCTAAATTATTTTCTTTTTCAGCTGCTGATTCTTTGTATTTCCAATGGGCAGCATAACCTTTTTCCGCTAATTCATCCATTCTCACAGTACGGATTTGCACCTCTACCCATTTACCTTCAGGACCCATTACAGTGGTATGCAAACTTTCGTAACCATTACTTTTAGGAGTAGAAATCCAATCACGTAATCTATCCGGACTCGGATGATAAAAATCCGTAATGATAGAATATACCTTCCAACAATCTGATTTCTCTTGATCGATCGGTGTATCAATAACAATACGAATCGCAAACAAATCGTAAATCTCTTCGAAGGTGACACCTTTGTTTTTTATTTTATTGTAAATAGAAAAAATAGATTTTGGTCGCCCGAACATTTTAAATTTAAAACCTTGCTCTTGTAAAATTTCATTAAGTGGCTCAATAAATTTTTGAATGAATTTTTTTCGTTCCGGCTCTGTTTCTTCTAACTTGTTTACAATTTCCTCAAATCCTTTTTCGTCGGTATATTTTAAAGATAAATCTTCTAATTCAGATTTAATAGCGTTCAATCCCAAACGATGCGCAAGCGGTGCATATAAATACAAAGTTTCACTCGCAATTTTCATTTGCTTATCACGCTTCATATGTTCAAGCGTGCGCATGTTATGCAAACGATCAGCTAACTTTATAAGGATAACCCGTATATCCTCAGCCATCGTTAATAAAACCTTCCTGAAATTTTCTGCTTGTATAGAAGAAGATTGATCAATAACACCCGAAATTTTAGTCAAACCATCAATGATAGCCGCTACTTTCGGTCCGAACAATCCTTTAATGTCTTCTAAAGTTAAATCTGTATCCTCAACTGTATCGTGTAATAAAGCGCAGACTATAGCAGTGGCTCCTAAACCAATTTCTTCAGCACAAATATGAGCAACAGCAATGGGGTGATAAATGTAAGGCTCGCCCGATTTGCGGCGCATTTCTTTGTGAGATTCAACAGCTACTTCAAAAGCTTTACGTATCATTTCCTTATCGCCTTTTTCGAGGCGGCGCTTACAGGCTTGAATAAGGGCTTTGTAGCGGTTTAGGATTTCTTTACGTTCAGCTTCAAGATCGATTTGCATAGGAGAACTACGTTTGAATGATTAAATTTACAACCAATTCCAAATATACAAAAACTGAAAACCATTTTCTTATACATATTTTACTTTTTTCGATCAGTTTACTATAGAGGATTGTTTAAAACCTTTAAGATGCTCCGTTATGAAGGCCGTTATGAACGTCTTTTTGGTATTAAAACCATGCAGATAAAAAAATCGGACGATACCCATAATTTTCATTATCAAGGTGCCAGTTACCTTGTATTATCAGAACTGTTTAAAAAACTGCCGGAATACTTAAAAAATAAAAACTTCATTGATATTGGTAGCGGTAAAGGCCGCCCTTTATTTTGTGCAGAACATGCAGGCTTCAATAATTTAATTGGTGTTGAACTTGATAAAGAATTGGTGGACATCGCCAACGAAAACGTTAAACTCTATTTACTAAAACGAAAAGAAAGTAATTTTAAGTTTGTTTGTGAAAACGCAACCACCTATTCTATTCCGGAAAACTCAGCGGTCTTCTTTTTCTTCAATCCCTTCTCTGATAAAGTAATGGAACTTGTAGAGAAAAATATCACAGCCTATCAAGCTAAAACCAATTCCGAAATCTTCGTTATTTATGTAAATCCTCAGTTCAAAAACGTGTGGATTAAGGCAGGCTATGATATGTATCATACTGAAGGTAACCGCAGATACACTGAGGCTCTGATTTTTAGACGGAAGGCCGATTAGAGATATATTTTGTATCTTTGCTACCATGAAAACTCATAAACCAATAAGGTTCGCAACCAGTAGCAAAGGCAACGAATTCTTTTCAGCCTTACGTCAAAGAGTAGATAAACATTTTAAAGACAAAAATATTTCGAAACACGCTAACGCAGCAATGGTTATTAAGACTATTATTTTGTTAACGGCTTACTTAGTTCCGTTTGCAATGTTTTTGTTAATACAGCCTTCGTTTTGGATGTCGATGCTATTGTGGACCATCATGGGCTTTGCTTTAGCAGGAATTGGTATGAGCGTAATGCACGATGCTAATCACGGTGCTTATTCATCTAACAAAACAATAAATTCTCTTTTAGGTCATACTTTAAATTTATTGGGAGGCTCTGTATTTAATTGGAAGCTTCAACATAACGTATTACATCACACATTCACCAATATTGTACACATGGATGACGATATTGATGATAAATTAGTTTTACGTTTTTCTCCTCACACCAATGTAAAATGGTACCATAAATTTCAATGGGTTTATGCTTTCTTTTTTTATGGCATTTTAACTTTATACTGGGTGTTATTGAAAGATTTAATTCAGTTTATTAATTACACAAAACGCGGCGTTAACCCGAACACACCGGCTCAAAACAGAGTAACGTTTATTAAAATGACACTACAAAAAATAATATACTTCATGTATATTTTAGTGTTGCCTGTTGTTGTTTTTCACGTTCCTATTCTTCCTTTAATTTTCGGATTTTTAATCATGCATTTTATTGCAGGATTAGTTTTAACTACCATTTTCCAATTAGCGCATACCGTTGATGGAACCACTTATCCTTTACCGGATGCCAACAATACTGTAGAAAACAACTGGGCTATTCATCAAATGAATACCACTGTTAATTTTTCAAGAAAAAGCAAATTGATTTCGTGGTATGTTGGTGGTTTAAATTTTCAGGTAGAACATCATTTGTTTCCACTTATTTGTCACGTTCATTATCCTGAAGTTGCTGAAATTGTAAAAGCAACTGCTGAAGAATATGGCGTTCCTTATTTGGAAAACAAAACTTTCAACGATGCGATGAAAGCTCACATGGTGGCTTTACGTAAATTAGGAAGATTGCCTGATATCAACGAAGCTCTGGCTTAGTTTTCTTCAATTAAAAATTCTGTTCTTCTGTTTTTTGCACGTCCGCTTTCGGATGAATTATCTGCTATGGGTTTGCTTGCGCCAAATCCTTTTGCTTTAATTTTATCACCGCTAATTCCAAAACTTTCTAATGTTGCCTTCACTGTAAAAGCACGATTAGCAGATAAAGCCTGATTGGCCGCAGCAGCACCAACATTATCGGTGTGACCTTGTATTTCGATAATCATTTTCGGATTCTCTTTTAAATAGGAAGCAAAACTTTCTAATACCTTTTTCGATTCATCTTTCAAATCAGCACTATTACTATTGTAATAAATATCGTTGATAACGAATGAACTTCCCACTCTAACCGAATCCATTGTTATCACAATTGGTTTTACAGGCTCTGAGCTTGCTTCTACTGTTTTGGTTGGAGAAGTATTTGTTTTAGTTGAACCCGTAAAGGCTGCAACCGCTTGCTTCACATCTACAACTGCCGAATTGTAAACCATTCCTTCTTTCTTCACACTTACAACAACCTTCTCGTGTTTTTTAGTGTTGATGGCCATCATAAATTCTCCACTTACAGAATCTACTAAGGTTTTTATTTTTTCGTTAGTTCCTAAGGTTCTTACTTCAACTTGCGCCCCACGAATTGGCTCACCATCTTTATCCACTGCTTTTCCTCCTGTCAATGACATCTCTTCAGGTTGCGCCTCTTTATAGAGAGGAAAAGAATACAAATCATAACGTCCTGCCGATTTCAAATTACTTACTTTTTCACCTGCGAAAGAAACAAAGTAACCTGTTTGTGCATCTGTACTTACAAAAAATCCTGTATCATCACCCGGACCATTAATTGGTTTTCCAATATTCTTCACTTCACCCCATTCGCCTTTATCATTCTTGCGTACATAAAAAATATCAAAACCTCCAAAGCCCATATGACCACCATTACCAGCTTTATCAGGACCACTACAGAAATAAAGTGTTTTACTATCCATGTGAATGAAAGGCGTTTTTTCATGACCTGCCGTGTTTACATTTGGTCCGAGATTAATTGCCGGTCCCCATACTCCCGTTTTACGGTCTTTAGTGGATTGATAAAGATCTACACCACCAAATCCACCCGGACGGTCGCTTGCGAAAATAATTGTATTACCATCAGCTGAAACGGTTGGTTGCGAATCCCAATATACCGGATGATTAAATGGTGCTTTACTAAATGGTTTCCATTCGTCATCTACATTTTTGCTGACATAAATGTCACAATTTTTTTGCGCGCCACCTTCATCGCGCATCATCGCGAAGTATAAATATTTATTATCCATGGTGATGGTACAACCGCCCTGATTATCATTTGTAGCATTGAATGGGAAAGGCATTTCTTCACCCTTATCAAATACATTCGTGTTATCTTTTCTTGAGCGCATAAAAACTTCTTGCTCTTTGTCGGATTGATAAACAACATTTTTATTGTTGATTGGCATTAAACGTACATACAAACAATTTCTATCATCGGGAGAAATGTAAGCTAGGTATTCATCGCGTTCGGACGAAACACCGGTTACTAATTTAGGTTCGAAAGGAACGATTAACTTATTTAATTCCCCTTCTTTTTTAGCCGACTTCACCATTTCTTTCGCCGCGAATAATTCATAATTATAATCTTTACCGAATTTCTTTTCATCATTGCTGCTAAACTTGATAAACTTATTGAGATACTTATTTGAAGAATCAAATTTGGTTTCTTCATAGTAAGCAAATCCAATATAATAGTAAGGTTCAGAATGAATATCCGGACATTGCGCAATGGCTTTCATGAAATATGGAACACAAGGCATGAAGGATTTGCTCTCTAATTTGGCATGAACAATATATTCAAAACCCATGCGGAGATTGGCTTCTGCAAAATCAGGGTCTTCTTCCAAACATTGTTTTAAGAATTTTAAGCGCTCGGGTTTGGGCGTTTTTTTGTCGGTACCTTTTAAGTATAATTTCTCGAGTTTCTTATCAATTTCTTTACAATACTTTTTCTCCCCCTCTTCTTCATCTTGCGAAATAAGAGGGAAACATAAACAAACTAATAAACTAAGTAAAAGGTGGCGCATATTCACAAACAATATATAAGCAAATTTAATGCTAAGGGTTACACTTTAACATTTATTTATAATAGTTTGTCTACCTAAAAGTGTTAAAAACACCCTAAATCTGTTTATATGTTTATTATGCCAGAATAGGTAAGCCCAGTACATTTAATCAAAATTAAAACCTATGATGAATTTTATTGTGAATTACTGGTGGACTATAATCCCCGTATTCGTGTTGATCTTTTACAAACTGTTTTTCAGACTATTTGGTATCATTATCATTGCTGAAGACAAAATTGGTTTAGTAACCAAGAAGTTTGTTTTATTTGGTAAATCTGAACTTCCTCCCGGGCGAATTGTTGCCGTTGAGGGTGAAGCCGGTTTTCAGGCTCAAACCTTAGCACCGGGAATTTACTTCTGGAAATGGATTTGGCAGTACGAAATTACTATGCAACCTTTAACCATTATCCCTCAAGGAAAAATTGGTTTATTAGTGGCAAAAGATGGTGCTGAATTAGAAACCGGTCATATTTTAGCTCGCAAAGTTGAATGCGATGGTTTTCAGGATGCTGTTGCTTTCCTGACTAAAGGCGGACGAAAAGGTCGCCAAAGTGCTCATATTACTGCAGGAACTTACCGTATCAATACCTTTTTATTCGAGATTTTTACTGTAGATATGTTTACTGTAAATGAAAACATGGTGGGAATTGTTACCACTTTAGATGGTATGCCAATTGAAGAAGGAAGTATTGCCGGTAAAAACATTACAGGACACAACAACTTTCAGGATACGGATGGATTTTTAAACAATAGCGGTAACAAAGGTTTACAGCCACAAGTTATTTTAGCGGGTTCTTATTATCTAAATCCATGGTTTGCTACTGTAGAACAAATTAAAATGACAGAGATTCCGATTGGTTCTGTTGGAGTTGTTATTTCTTATGTTGGTCAGGAAGGAAAAGATTTAAGCGGTACCGATTTTAAACACGGTAACATTGTAAGCAAAGGTGAAAAAGGTGTTTGGGCTGAACCGCTTGGTCCGGGTAAATACCCAATCAACACTTACATTATGCGTGTTGAATTAGTGCCAACAACTAACTTAGTTTTAAACTGGGCCAATGCACGCAGTGAGGCGCATCAATTAGATAAACATTTAAGTACAATCACTGTTCGTTCTAAAGATGGTTTCCCTTTTAATTTAGATGTGAGTCAGATTATTCATATACCAACCACTGAGGCACCGAAAGTAATTGCACGTTTTGGTAACATGGTAAATTTAGTTGGACAAGTTTTAGAACCAACTATTGGTAACTATTTTAGAAACTCAGCGCAAGACAGTGATGTAATTGCTTTCTTAAGTTCACGTAAAGAAAGACAAGATGCTGCTAAGAAAAGAATCAGTGAAGTTTTAGATCAATATAACGTAAATGGTGTAGATACTTTAATTGGAGATATCGTTCCACCAGAGAGTTTAATGAAAACATTAACCGATCGTAAAATTGCTGAAGAACAAAACACAACTTTCGAAACTCAGAAACGTGCTGAGATAACTCGTCAGGCTTTAGAAAAAGAAACGGCTGTTGCAGATATGCAAAAGGAAATTGTAAAAGCTGATCAAGGTGTATTAATTTCTGAACGTATTGCAGATGCCGCAGTAAAAAAAGCAACCGGTGAGGCACAAAGTGTAAAAATTGCTTCGGTAGCAGAAGCTGACAGATTAAAAATAATTGCTAATGCTGATGCAGAAAAAACAAAAGTAACTGCAAACGCCGAAGCTGAAAAAGTAAAAGCCTTAGCAAATGCTGAAGCAGAAAAAATATCTGTAACCGGTAATGCAGAAGCTGAAAAGATTTTAGCCATTGGTAAATCGAATGCTGAAGCTTATAAATTATCAGTTAGTGCAATGGGCGGAGATAACTTTACGAAATTAAAAGTGACTGAAGCCATTGGTAGAGAACGCATCAAAATTATTCCTGAAGTATTAATTACCGGAGGTGGTGATGGTGCTAACGGACCAATAAGCGGATTGCTTGGCTTGCAACTATTAGAAGGCATCACTAAAAAGATGGTGGAAGATGGCGGTAAGACAGATGAGAAGAAAAAATAAGTACGAAGTACGATTGACGAAGTACGAGTGAAGAATAGGACAACTAGCACTTCATTACTCGTCAATCGTACCTCGTTATTCGTACTTAACCGATTTTTTTACATGTACAATGTCAATCAATAAAATAAATATTAAAGATAAATTAGCACTCTTCTCCGATCATTGGAATCCGCGCATTGTGGGTGAATTGAACGGACAACATGTTAAGTTGGCAAAGTTTGTTGGAGAATTTGTTTGGCATAAACATGATAACGAAGACGAGATGTTTTTAGTTTTAGAAGGAAGTTTTAAAATGGAACTCCGCGATAAAACGATGAACATAAACAAAGGCGAATTTGTTATCATTCCAAAAGGCGTTGAGCACAAACCCTCCGCCCAAAAAGAAGTTCATATTATGTTGTTTGAACCTGCCACTACATTAAATACAGGAAATAATTCAGAATCGGAGTTGACCAAAAATAAATTGGATTGGATTTAATAAAAAAGCCCTCGCCGTTCGTCAAGCTCACGATGACAGGCGAGGTTTTTTTGTTCTAATGTCAAAATTATTTTTTCTCCTGAGCATCTAAAGCTTTAATAAGCTCAGGCACTTGCTCCACCGAAAGTCGTTTGGCTTTTATGATTTTATCTTTATCCAATAAATAAATTACGGGCGTTGAGAAAATATCATACTTGGTTTTAATGTTATTGATATGAACAGGGTCCCAAACATTTATAAAGTCGCCAAGATTATTTTCAATTAAATATTTGCGCCATTTATCGTATTCGTGCTGCGTATACACACAAAATACTTTTACGTCGAACTTCTTCTTCAATGCTTTATAAGCATCTACTAACTTCGGCATTTCGGTTTTACAATGTCCACAATCTACATCCCAAAATACTAATACGGTATATTTTGCTTTAACACCATATAAAGTGGTAAACAGGGACGTTAATTTTTGTGCGTTATCGTAATACAGCTTCGTAACGGTTTGACTTGTTTTTGCTGTATCAAAACCCATTTTATTTACGGCTTTCGAATTAGTTGTATCAATCATTAATAAATCTGGTGCTTGCGAACCCAATAATAATGGTTTCAAAATATCTACGCGTTCAATAATTTTTTCTGATGTCTTCTCATCATAAACGCCTTTTGCTAAACCGGTACGCACATATTTATCTACCAAATTACAGAATACTCTATCGAAGCCCATAATTTTACTTTGCTCGTAGGTTGGCATAAAATAGGCTAATAAAAACTTGTACATGTCGCTACCCGGTACGCACTGATTCATCATACGATCAATCTCCACCGAAATAGTATCCGGTACTTGAAGAATTACTCTGTCAAAATAACGCTTCACTCTATCCGCGAAAAATGGTGTGCGCAATAAACGGTCATCCTTGAAATTCACATCATCCCAAAAATGTGCTTTATAGTATTTGTATTGAGCAACGCTATCGGGTCGACCGTTACTTGCCTTAGGCACATCTTTTAATTCTTTATCTGTTTTTAAATTTAATACATCCCCTAGCAATTGTCCTTTGTGTGCCTTTAAATAATCGGTGTCAAATTTTAGAACCGCTTCATTTAACGCTTTCATTTTGTCGCTCATGAACTTAATTGAATCGGGCTTGCTCAGTCCTTTACTTTGATCTTTTGCCTTGCCAAATTCAATGTTTTTATTCGTGATAAATTGAATGTATCCAAAAAAATCCTCGTTCTCTTTCGAGCCAGGAGCTTTTAAACTATTCACCATATCAGCCATATCACTCGAGATGGTAAGTTTGGTATTCTCGTTTACAAAAAAATCGAAGTATCTTATTTTTTCCTGACTTACCAAAAAGTAAACCCCTTTATCCAAATCCTTTTTCCCTTTGAAGACAACATTGCCCTTTATTACTTTTTTACAAGTATCTACAATATATTGTTTATCAAAATTATACTTCGCTAAAAACACCATTGTGTCTTTAAGACCTTTAATATTAATTTTAATATCGTAACCGCCCTGAGAATAACTTAAAGTTCCGGTTAATAAACAAAATAGTACTGCTAGTTTTTTCATAAATTTTAATTCCTACACAAAGTTAATTATTCAGTCAGACTTACAAAATCGATTACTTTGGCTTCTTTGCCTTTTCTTCTTCTTCAAACGCTTTTATTAAATCTGTAATTTTTTCTACCGGCATGTGTTTCGACTTTATGATTTTGTTTTTATCGAGTAAATACACTTTTGGAGTTGAGAAAATATCGTATTTGGTTTTTATATTATTTATATGAACCGGGTCATATACATTTATGAAATCCAATTTTTTGTCGATGATGTATTTCCTCCATTTATCAAATTCATACACTGTATAAACCGAAAATACTTTTACGTCTACAGTCTTTCTTAAATCGTGATAAATTTCTAGTAGTTTCGGGATTTCAGTCACACAATGACTACAATCTACATCCCAAAACACCAACACAATGTATTTAGCTTGTACCGATGATAGAGTTTTGTAAAGCGGTGCTAGCTTATCCATATTTTTATAATACAGTTTCGTAATCGATTCGCTTGTAGAGGCAGTATCAAAACCCATTTTATTTACAATTTTCGCATTCACCGTATCAATCATATATAAATCAGGTGCCACTGAACCAATTAATAAAGGTTTGATGATATCGGCTTTCTCAACAATTTTTGTAGTTGTTTTTTCATCGTAAATTTTTCCTGATTTACCGGTACGAATGTATTTATCTACCAACATCACAAACACTTTATCGAAGCCAACCAATTTTGGATTTTCGTACTCCACCATAAAATGAACAAACAAGAAATTAAATAACTCAGTGCCCGGCTCGCATTGCGATAAAATTTTATCGATTTCATTTGCTACTGTATCCGGACCTAATTGATTAACTATTTGCTCAAAATATTTTTTCAACCTCGAATCAAAAAACTGATTACGAATAATTCTACCATCTTTAAAATCTACACCATCCCAATAATGACTTTTATAATAATTAAAGCGGTACATAGTACTGTCATTTCTGTTTTTTAAACCAGCAGGGTAAGTTTTCGCTTCCTTTTCAGTTCTTAAATTTAACCAAGCGCCTAAAAAAGTACCTTCATTCTTCTTAATAAAATCGGCTTCAAATTTTACAACCTCTTCGGTAAACGTTTTTGCTTTGTCTTGCATGAACTTTGCTGAATCCGCTTTATTCATACCCTTTGTTTTAGGAGCTAAACCGGTAAATTCTTTGTTTTTATCTACATAGAAACGCGCATAGTTAAAAAATTCTTCATTCTCTTTTGAACCTACACTTTTAAGATTGTATTGTAAATCCGCCATATCAGAAGTAAGCGCGAATTTAAAGCTGTCATCAATAACAAAATCGAAACGGTGAATGGCTTTTCCTTCTTTATCTAAACTGGCTAAGAAATACATTCCCTTATCCAACTCAGTTTTTCCTTTAAATACAATATTTCCTTTCCATGCTGTTTTGCAGGTGTCGACAATATATTGCTTACCAAAAGTGTATTTAGCAAGATAAGCTACCGAATCGGGGAAGCCTTTAACGTTAATTTTTATCTCGTAAGCGTACTGGGCACCGGCTTGAAAACCAAAAAATACCAGTAAAAAGGGGATCAATTTCTTCATAAATCAAATATACTTTAAATGCTATTATTTACAGAGGGTTTCATTTCAAAGATTGTACCATTTTTGCCAAATCGGATTGATAAATTTTGTTAAAAACCTCTTCGAGGGAGTCCTGTAAGCTATTATACTGACCGAAATCAACAAACCAGGCGTTTTTAAACTCTAAAATATTATTTTGAATGGGTTTTACCCTCGCTGCGTTAGCCAACGGAAGCTTATTTAAAGAACTTGAAATTTGAGAAAGCTTTTGCAATTTAAGCACTCCTTTTCGTTGGTCAGAAAAACCGGAAATACTATCATAAAAACGGTTCAAGCTTTTCAACTGACCCGTAATATGCGTATCAATAATTTTATTATCGTTATAACTTTCAAGATAGTTTCTTAATTCCATTGAATCGGTACGCAAAAATTGTTGTGTGGCTTTATGTGCAATAAAAGAAGCTAGATTTTCATTATAATCTACCGAACTTTCTGCATAATAAGTGGCGTGAAATAATTCATGGAAAATTAAATTACACAACTGACCTTTACTTCTGCTCAGCATATTACTTAACACAGGGTCGCGAAACCAACCGAGTGTCGACCAAGCGGAAACCGAACGTAAATCCACATCGTATCCCTCACAAATCAATTTGTTTTTTGCTGCAATAGCTTTTTGTTTATCGAAGAAACCTTTATATGAAACGCTTCCTACAACAGGGAATTTCCAATAAAATGGTTCTATTTTGTACTTTGAAGAAGCGCTGATAACCCACAAAATTGGCTTGTCATTTTGATTGTAAATAGTAGTGAAATTCTTTGTGAGTTTATAACTCAAACTATCTACCGAATAGTTTTTTATACTTTCAATTAGTTCTAAACTTTGCTTTTGTTTTTGGCTTAAAACATTCTCTAACTCATACTTCTCTATACTTTGCGTATTTACAAGAATAGAAATTTGTCCGACAGACTGATGAAACAAATAAACCGTTGTTTCATGAAAAATGGAACAAAAGCATAGTAAAGCCCATAATAGCAGGTTCCAGGTTGTTTTAAAAATATTTTTCATTGTTTTATCATCCTTATGCTTCGACAAGCTCAGCACGAAGGAAAAAATCACTAATTTCGTGATATTATGTTTTTCTTTTTATCTAAGGTATTAACTTTTTTGGTCTCACCTATGGTGTGGTTCTTTGCGCTTCTTATTTGGGTCTTAAAAACCAAAGATGAAAAAAGAAAAAAGAAACTACTCATCTCTGCCCTTGCTCTAATTTATATTTGCTGCAATTCGTTTTTTATTGATGAATTAGCCCGCGCCTGGGAACCTGTTACTCCTGATTATTATCTAAGTTCTGAAAAATATGATATGGCTATTGTTTTAGGAGGTATTGGAAGTATTGATGAGCGCCAAAACCGATTAAACTTTGGTTCCGGTGGCGACAGACTTTTTCAAACACTTGACCTTTTTTATAAAGGAAGAGTAAAACAAATTATGTTTACCGGCGGTTCGGGAAGTATCCGTTACCCCACACACAAAGAAGGTGCTTATGTGAAAAAATATTTAAATACCATTCATGTTCCTGATTCACTTTTAATAATTGAAAATGAATCGAAAAACACTTTTGAAAATGCTTCCTTTTCAAAAAAAATATTAGACAGTTTAAAATTTAATGGTTCAGTTCTTTTAGTGACTTCTGCTTTTCACATGCCACGTTCGTTGGCTACCTTTAAAAAAGCAGGATTTACAAACATTACACCTTATTTAACGAACCGCATGAGTGGTCCAAGGCGATTTGATTGGGATCATTGTTTTCTTCCGAATGCCGAAGCATTGTCTAATTTAAACATGTTGATTCACGAGTGGATTGGCTATTTAGCTTATAAAATAAAAGGGTACGCATAAATCATGAAAGAAGAGTTGTTGCATTTTATTTGGAACTACAAACTTTTAAAAACGCAGGAATTAGTTAGTGTTAATGGCGCTAAACTAAAACTCTTTCATCAGGGTGAATTAAATAAAGACGCGGGACCTGATTTTTTTAATGCCAAAATTGAAGTGGATGGTATTACACTCGTTGGTAATGTAGAAATTCACGTGAATTCCTCCGATTGGTTAAAACACGGACACGAAAATGATAAAGCTTACAATAATTTAATTTTGCATGTGGTTTATAAATATGATAAAGCCATTGCTCAAAACACAAAACATAATGTGGAAGTGTTAGAATTGAAAAATTATTTGAATGCATCTGTCATAAAAAAATACAACTCCTTAATTTCTTCTACCAACTCCCTACCCTGCTCTAAACAAATAAAAAATGTTGAAGCTCTAAAAATGCAATCGTGGTTGCAACGAATGTTAGTTGAACGTTTAGAAACTAAAACCGAATACGCTGCGCATGTTTTTGCGGCAACACGAAATGATTTTTCGCAGACCCTATATTTAATGCTCGCACGCAATTTTGGATTCAAAGTAAATGCAGAACCCTTTGAACTATTGGCGAAACATTTACCACTTTCTGTTTTATTAAAGCATTCATCAAACCTATTACAATTAGAAGCTTTACTATATGGAACGGCAGGATTTCTAAATAAATCCTACAAATCAAAATATATTCAGCAATTACAAAACGAATTTGAGTTTTTGAAAAATAAATACAAATTAAAAGAGTTGGATATTAGTCTTTGGAAGTTTTTGAGATTACGTCCAGCTAATTTTCCAACCGTACGTTTATGGCAATTTGCGATGCTGATTCATAAATGTTCTGAGTTATTTAGAAATCCGGAAGATTTTAATTCGGTTGAAACTTTAAGTAAAGCTATTTCACATCCACACGAAGGATATTGGAGTAATCATTATAAAATAGACGGACCCGAAGTGAGAACTTTAAAAGGCTTAGGAAAAAACTCAGTCGAAAATATTATTATTAATACCATGGCGCCGTTTTTATTTTTTTACGGACAACAAACCGGGAAGGATAAATTTATTGAAGCCGCTGTTGAATGTTTTGAAAATCTTCCTTTTGAGGATAATGTTAAAACGCGTCACTTTACAAAAGCAGGTTTAAAATTCAAAACTGCGGCTGAAAGTCAGGGTTTAATTACCCTTTTTGATAATTATTGTAAAAATACACGGTGTTTAGACTGCGGAGTGGCTTCTGATCTATTGATAAATAATTCCTCCACTCAAAATTATTAGTGCTATGCTCGTGTTCTCCAATATGTCACCCCGTCGGGGTTTACTGTCTTAACTTTTCTGTTCGCTATAATAATACCATCCCTTCGGGATTCTAAATTTAATTCTGCATTCTTAATTTTTCATTCGTCAATCGTCGTTCGTAACTCGCATTTTTTTATATATTTGTAATATGGTAAGACGAATTATAACCTGGTTTGAACAACAAGCCTTCGGGGTTTGTGAATGGTGGGGAAAAAAGTTGGGAATTAAAACGACCAACATTCGCATGTACTTTATTTACCTTTCGTTTTTCACCTTTGGCAGTCCGATTATTATTTATTTTATCATGGCTTTTATTTTAGAGCACAAAAATTATTTCAAGCCATCATTTTACAAAAAACGCAAAAGCGTTTGGGATATAGAGTTCTGACTTCGACAAGCTCAGTCACCGATTTATTAATTTTAAAAAAGAAACTATGAAAAAAATTATTACCTCAGCATTCATTGCCTTAACAGCATTCTCTTTTGCACAAGAAGTAAAAGTAAAAAGCGGGAACGAGAAATTCTCTTCTGGTAGTCACGATTGTTTAACTACTACAATTTACGAGGGTGACAAAGACAAAGCCATGACTAAATGGAAAAGTAAATTAAATGATTTTAAGGATGAAAAAGTGAAGTGGAAAGGTGATGAGATTTTTGGCGATAATATTTTAATTAAAGATTGGGGTAATAATCCTGTAGATATTTACTCGAAGTTTGATGAAGACAAGGAAAAGAAAACGGTGACCATGAGTGTAGCAGTAGATTTAGGCGGCGCTTATTTAACTTCGTCGGATAAAGACAAATACAACTACATTGAGAAAATGATGAAAGAATTTGCCATTGATATGACAAAGGATAATATTAAAGATCAGGTATCAGCAGCAGAAAAAATCTTTAGTAGTTTAGAAAGTGATCAAAAAGACCTTGAGAAAAAAAACAAAGGGTATAAGGACGATATTGAAGATTACAAAAAGAAAATCTCAAAAGCAGAGAGCGATATAAAAGATAACGAAGCCAGTCAGAGCAAAAAGAAATCAGAAATAGATGCTCAGAAAAAAGTGGTGGATGATATTAAAAAGAAATTAGATAAGGTAAACTAGTTTTCCTGTTTAAAATCTTTATCGCGTTTAATTTTATGTTCACGCATATTGAAGAGTTCAACCATCATGGCAAACGCTAATGCAGCGTAGGCGTAATTTTTATTTACCTCAACGTGATGTTCGTGTGAAACCGTAGTATTATACGCATCAACTAACGATTCTGCTAACAGAACTCCGCCTATCACCAATAAAAAAGAAAGTGCTATTGTTTTAATTCCCGGATTACGATTAATGAACTCAGCCACATAACCTGAGAACAATATCATTAATATCATAGATATGATAACAGCCGAAATCATAATGATGATATTGCCGGATAAACCCACGGCCGTTAAAATAGAATCGAAGGAGAACACGATGTCAATTAATACAATCTGCAATACAATGGCGCGAAATGTATCACTTCCTTTTTTAGAATTTATTTCGTGATCAACGCCATTCATTTTTTCTTTAATCTCGCCCCAGGTTTTGTATAATAAGAATACACCGCCCACAAATAAAATTAAAGCCCTACCCGATACACCATAAATACCTAAATGAAATAAAGGATCTTTCATGGAGGCAATCCATCCGATAGAGAATAAAAGAATACATCGTACTACTAAAGCTAGAACCAAACCAATTCTTCTGGCCTTTTGTTGATTTGCTCTTGGCAGACGATCGGCAATGATAGAAATGAAGATAATGTTATCTATACCTAAAACTATTTCGAGAACCGATAAGGTGAAGAGGCTAATTATGCCTTGAATTGAGAGTAATTGATTGAGATCTTGACCGTAATCGTGCATTATTTTATTGTAGAGATTACAAATTTACGCTTTTTTATGGGATTGCTAAAAAATTATTCTCATTGATTTTCAATTACTTATATACTTTTTTAGTACTATGTGTTGCATAATACCTTTTTAACCACTTATCTTTGTGTCACCAACTAGTAGCTTATACACTGAACCTGCAGAACGGTTAAAAAGCTCAGATTGGAAAAAGAGACCTGATTTAAAAAAAATATAAAAAATTAAATAAAGAAAATGAAGAAGACAACAAACATCACAGGAAAAGTAATTAAAGCAACAGCTCTTGTTGCCTTAACACTCGGCTCGTTTTTATTACAAGCAAGTAATGGAAGCGAGATTTCAATTGAAACAGGAAAAACAATTAAGGAACATGTAAAGTTTCCAAAACTTATTTTACCGGTTCAACATCAAGAGCAAAAAGTTGAAGTTGTTTTTACAACATCAGAAAACGGAAGTGTGAACTTTGTTTTAGCAAAAACAGATAACAAAAACGTGAAAGCTGAAATTGAAAAACAATTTTCGCAATTAACTTTAAATAAGCTAAAAGCAAATGTTGCTTACAGCGTAGTATTAAACTTTAAAACTATTTAACTATGTCAGTAAATTCAGAGAACACAAAGGCCCAAATGCGAAAAGGTGTTCTTGAACTATGCATACTTTCTATCTTGTCGAAAGGCGACGCTTATCCAACCGAAATAATTGATAAGCTAAAAGAAACAAAGTTAGTTGTAGTTGAAGGAACCCTTTACCCGCTGTTAACACGATTAAAAAATACCGGATTACTTGCTTACCGTTGGGAAGAAAGTACATCGGGTCCGCCCCGCAAGTATTACAAGCTCACCGAAATTGGCGAGCAGTACTTAAAAGAAATTCAACAATCGTGGTTCGAGTTAACCGATATCGTAAACAAAACTATTTCGTAATTAAATAAATAAAAATATTAAAAAACAACAAGATGAATAAGACAGTTACCATAAATATAAGCGGCATCATTTTCCATATTGAAGAAGATGCTTTTGAAAAGCTTAGTAAATACCTGAATACCATAAAAGGATATTTCAGTAAAACCGACGGTGGCAGCGAAATTATGAGCGATATTGAAGCGCGCATAGCAGAGATGTTACAAGGTAAAACCAGTGCTATTAAACAAGTGGTATTGATGGCCGATGTGGATTCCGTTATTGAAACCATGGGTAAACCGGAAGAGTTTATGGAAGGCCACACTGAATCTTCTCAAGAAGAAGAATCGGAAAACGACTACAACACAGAGCCAACTAAAAAACGTTTGTTCCGTGATCCAGACCGTAAAGCTGTTGGTGGTGTGTGTTCAGGTATCTCCAATTATTTTGATGTTGATATCGTTTGGATTCGCTTAGCTATGTTCCTTTTAATTTTCTTCGGTGGTGTTTCTCTTTGGGTGTACATCATTTTATGGATTGTTATTCCGGAAGCAAAAACTACAGCCGATAAATTAGCTATGAAAGGTGAAAAAATCGACATCAATAATATAAGTAAATCGGTTAAGGAAGAAGCTGAACAATTTAAGAAACGCGCTAAAAAATATGGCGACGATATCAGAAACAATAGCAAAGACTTCAGAAATGATTCTCAAAACTTCTTCGATAAATTGGGAAACTTCATAAAAGAATTCCTAATCATCTTCACTAAATTTTTCGCTAGAATAATTGGTTTAATACTATTGATTTTTGGTGTGATGTTTATGCTAGGATTAATTTCAAGTGTATTTGGTTTCTCAATTGTTGGTGCCAATACCGAAATGAACGATTGGATTAATATTTTCTTTATGGAGAGAAGTCATTATACCCTAGGATTAATTGGAATTGTATTATTCTTCGGTATTCCTTTCTTAATGATGATTTATGGTGGCGTGAAATTATTATTCAAAATTCACTATAGTAATCGTTGGTTAAATATTTCTGCCGGAATCATGTGGTTAGTTGGTTTAATTACTGTACTATTTGTTGGTATAACAACCGGACAAGATTTTAATGAAGTAGGAAAAGTTAAAGAACCTGTACAGTTAAATTTAAACCGTGACACTATTTATTTGAGCATGGCGCCAGGTAAAGAAATGTACGAACACTTAGGTGTAAACGAAGAAGACCTTGAAGATTATGATGATGAAGGCAATCACCGCAAAGTTCACCGTCGCCATAGCGATTACGTGGTTGCAAAAGCAGGTTCAAACAAATTTATTGTTGGTTATGCCCGCTTAAATATTTTAGAAGCTTCAGGAGATAAATTTGAATTGTATGTAATTAAAAAAGCACGTGGTGTAGATAAACGCGCTGCAATTGAAAGAGCAAAAGCAATTACTTACAAAATAACTCCGGGTGATAGCACAATACAGTTTAACGAAATTTTTACTGTGGCTGCTAATGAAAAATTCAGAGTGCAGGAAATAGAAGTGATCTTAAAAGTTCCAAAAGGAAAAGTAGTATTCCTTGATAAAAGCTTAAGTAATATCATTTACGATATTGAAAATTCACACAACACTTACGACGGCGATATGGTTAACCGTCGCTGGATAATGGGTGCAAATGGTTTAGAGTGTATTGATTGTGAAGGTTTAGAAATTGATGAAGACGATAACATACATAATCTTCCTCCAATCGAACACCCTGCTCCTCCTGTTCCTCCGGGTGATATTAATGTAGAAGCTAAAGATGCAAACGTGAACATAAACAAAGATGGCATTCATGTAAACTCAAAAGACGGACATGTGAAGATAAATAATGAAGGCATTCATATTAATACAAAAGGTGAAAAGGGAGAAAAGGGAGATAAGGGCGAAAAGGGAGAGAAATAAGGGATTGAAGAGACTTAAGGGACAGAAGAGATAAAAAAGAAATGTGGTTCTGTAACTTTTAAAAGCACTTAAACGTCTTAAAATAAATTGTTCCTTTTGAACCTTTAGTGTATTATAAGTGTAGTAGATAAAGATTGTAGATTCGTGTAGTTGGTTTATTTTAATTAAGAAAGAAAAAGCTCCGTTTCATGTTCGGAGCTTTTTTTTGTTCCAAACCCAAGACCTGCATCGTTTTAAATCCCTATCCAAAAGCT
>JAGNIU010000052.1 GCA_018000995.1 Bacteroidia bacterium | reverse complement strand
TTACCATCGTAATAGTATAAGTTCCCGCTCCAAGAGCCGTTACTGTTTGCGTTGGCATAGGGCCGTTATTCAAACTATAACTTGTGATCGTTTGACCTGGACCACTCGTGTTTGCTATGTAAATGATCCCATTATTTAAACCACATGAAGCGTTCGTAAAACTTATTACGCCTACAGGTTGGGGGTTAATGTTTACAACAGCTGTTGCTTGAACTGTACAAATTCCGACAGTACCTCTAACTGTATAAGTGATATTAGCAACCGGAGTTGATACAACGTTCGGTCCGGTATTTGTATTCAGGGTCGCGCCAGGAGTCCAAGTATAGGTGTTAGCGCCCGAAACACTAAGGTTAACAGAACTACCTAAACAAACTGAAGTAGGAGTTGGGGTAACCGTTAGAGGCGGTGTTGCAAAGTTAGCTGGTAAATTTATAGAAACAGTTCCTCTACAACCAGTAACAGTATTCAAAACAGTTGCGGTATAAACACCACCAACGTTCGCTGTAATTGGATTTATATTTGTACTACCAACAATTCCCGGACCAGTCCACGTATAAGTATGTCCGGCAGGACCAGGTGATGCAGTAATTACCGCACTAGGCTGCGTACAAGATAATGGATTAGAAATTGAAAGGGTTGGAGTAAATGTAGTAACGCAAGGAACGTTTGTGGTTACAATTGTTGTTGCCGGAGGACAACCAGCCTTCGTAACGGTCGCCGTATATACCCCACACTGATTAATTACAGCAGTAGCGCTATTGACACCACTAACAATACCGGGACCAGACCAAGTATAAGAAAGAGGACTTAGCGTAGATGTTACCATTACATTGGCAGTACCACCACCGCAACCAATTGGAGAACTTGAAGCTGTATTAACGGCAGTTGCTGTTAAAGGACCGCAAGGTAAAGGACACGAAGCAAAGTCACCAGCACCATAACTATTGGTTGATACATTAGTAAATGAGATAGTAGTTCCGGTAATATTTCCAACCAATAAACCTGCACTATTACTCACGATAACTTGATTTCCTACAATAGCAAATCCACCACCGGCAGAAGTACTGGGCATACCTGTCATGTTATAAGTACATTGTGCAACTCCTGCGGGACTATACATAGTCATTGACTGTGGAGCAGTCGTTTTCAAAACATAAAAATTACAACAACCATCCACTACAAGATCATAAGGACCTCCACCGGAAAAACCTGCTATTGTTGTAAGTAATGTAGAAGGTCCTGAACCATTAGTAACATATACTTGTCCTGTGCCACCAACTAAATTATACGCACAACCAGGACCAGAACCAATATTAACTGCAGCAGAATTCGCGGTTGTAACTGTAGTAGTAATCCAAGCGGTACCACTCCAATAAGCATAAAATCCACCAATAGTTGTGAAATACGTTGTAGCAGGCGTTGCAGCAAAAATATTTGGACCCACAGATAATCCTGTTCCTCCCAATGGAATTCCGGTGTTACTTGGATTTGTTGCGCTTAACGGTAACAATGGATTATAAACCGTTATCGGACTTGTGTGCATATACACTAATCCATTAGGGCAAGAAGGCATTTGGGAAAAAGATTTTAACGAACTTCCAAGTATCAAAAAAATCAAAAAGATTTTTACACTTTTTATCATGGGATGTGAATTTAAATTAACTGACATAGTCAAGTACTAAATGTATAATAATTTGGGAGAAAATCGCCTTTTTCTACTAAGCAAGAGTTCGGGTTAACTCATTGTAAACTTCATCTTACTCAAGGTGGGTAAAAAGGGGTTAAAAAAACCCTTTGATTTTGAGGATATTAATAAAACAAAGAAGGGTTACTAAAAGCGTTCAAATACAGACTAGGTTTCTTGATTTTTTGTCCTGATTGATATAAAAATTGATTGTCATCTTCATCCAACATTGGAATGTGGCAATTAATTGGCTTATACCATTTACGTGGCAGAAAAATCATATCATGAATTAAACGATTTTGAACTGCATTTCTCACCTGTTCTGCATCTACACCAAAATTCAATTGCGCATTTTGTCCGTACCCTATATTAAATTTAAATTGAGCGCTTAACAAGCCGTGAGAATAATTCGTGTACACGCCACCAACAGTATCCATATAACCAACAGATGGAAAATCTTTACTATCCCGAATAGGATTGCCCATTTTACCGGTCCACATTGTGCAATTAATTGCTGCTTGAAAAATATTTTTGTGTTGATACTGAATTAAAAATGCACCTGTTCTGAATCTATCTAACGTTGGATGGGCATACAAATCATTCTCGCTAATCAAACTTACATTACCAAATTGCAAAGCAATTGTTCCTGTACTTTGCTTGGTTCTTATTTTATTAAAATAAGCGTTGTAAGAATAAGCAATGGCATATTTATGTTTTGTTTGATTAGATACTGCACTTAAAAACGGATTAAAATATTTTTGCTTATCGCCAAATGCAATAACTGCTCCGGCTGAAGTAACGGCTTCGTTGTAGACAAATTTAGGGCCAAGGTTTTTTAAATTATGATAAACTCTTGCCTCCGCATTTATCTGAACAAAATCATAAACGTAATACCCTTGTAAAACAATTCCCATTCGATGAAATCGATTTCCTACAGCAATAACAGCACCAACATTGAAACCAAAGTGCTTGTTTCTTGCAATTTGCGAAAATGAAAAAAAAGAAATCTCACAAAGTAGAATAGTAAAAAGAAAATATTTTTTAGTCTTTAGCACTATACAAAGATAATGCTTCTTTTAGTTTATCAGTTGTAAGATTAATGCCATTAACCGTAATATGAGCTTGTGTATAAAATGGCAAACGGCGACGCAACAAATCCTTAATGAACTCTAAACCCTCTTCTAGATTTTTATCTTTTAGTAATGGTCTTTGTGTTTCAGATTGTGTTAAACGAAAATGTAAAGATTCCGGTTCCATCTCGATATAAATTACAGTTCCGCCGTTCAAAATTTGTGTGATATTATTATTAAAACACGCAGCGCCTCCACCTAAAGAAACAACTGACTTTGGGTAACGCGCAATAACTTGCTTTAAATATTCACTTTCTTTTTCACGAAAATAATCTTCGCCTTTTGTAGCAAAAATAGTTTCGATTGAAGAATCTTCCTTTTTCTCAATATAATTATCCAAATCAATAAAAGGTTTATCTAAAGCTTTTGCTAATTTTTTTCCGTGAGTTGATTTTCCGCAACCCATAAATCCAATCAAAAATATTTTATCTGTTTGCATAATTATTTTTTATTATCAATCGCCCACTCTTTTGCGAAGTAAGTTAATATTACAGAAGCACCGGCACGTTTAATACTCAACAACACTTCATCACGGATTTTTTTACCATCAATCCAACCTTTTTGGGCTGCTGCTTTTACCATGGCATACTCGCCACTTACATTATAAGCCGCAATTGGTAAAACAAAATTATCATTCAAAGTTTTTATTATATCTAAATATGATAGAGCCGGTTTCACCATTAAAAAATCAGCACCCTCCGCAAAATCTAATTCTGCTTCTAACAAAGCTTCTTTACTGTTGGCGGGATTCATCTGATATGTTTTTTTATCTCCGAATTTTGGAGCGCTGTCTAATGCATCCCTAAACGGACCATAAAAAGCACTTGCATATTTTGCTGTGTAACTCATTATAGAAACGTTAATGAAATCATTTTGATCTAAAGCATCACGCAAAAAACCAACACGTCCATCCATCATGTCACTCGGACCAATAATATCAGCACCACACTCAGCTTGAGCTAATGTCATGCGCGATAAAATCTCGAGAGTTTCGTCGTTTACTATTTGTCCTTTTTTTACAATGCCATCATGGCCATCACTGCTATAAGGATCCATGGCTACATCAGTCATGATTACAGCTTCCGGAAATTTACTTTTTATTTCTTTTAATGTTCGCAAGTACAACCCTTTTTTATTCCAACTTTCGCTTGCGGTTTTATCTTTTAATTTATCACTGATGTTTGGAAATAAAGCAAATGTTTTTAATCCCAACTTCATACATGCATCAATTTCTTTTAATAGCAAATCGCTACTAAAGCGGTGAATGCCCGGCATTGAATTTATTTCCGATTTTTTATTTTTTCCATCAATTAAAAATAACGGGTACAATAAATCATTAACTGTAACTGCGTTCTCCTGAACCAAATCACGTATTACCTGATTTTTGCGGTTGCGGCGCGGACGATGTGTTATCATGCTTTTATTGGATTATTTTTTTGTTCGTACAAAACACCTTTAATCATTACGTAAATAGATAGTCCTAAAAACACATGACTAACATCTAAGTGATTAAACCATTTTGAAATAGCAATTTTACAAGTGTGGGCAACAATAGCAAGTACAGCTAAACCAACGCCGTAAACCATCATTAAACTTAATTTCGATTTTGTTTTTGAATATGTTATAGACTCTAAAATTGTTACCATTAATAATAATCCAAAGGCCGTGTGACAAATAACAATTACAAAACTTGGCTTTAAAATTAAGATGGTCATGGATACAATCACTTCTAAATAACAAATAGTTAAAAGTGTTTTGAATGCTTTCTCTCCTATTGTTTCTTTGGCGTGATAAACAGCAGCAAACTGCGCAAAACAAGTTCCTAAAATTCCTAATACCCAACCCACCATTTTTATTTCGTAACCGAATCTATAAAGAAAAGCGTGACCCAACAAACCCGCAATCATTGTTGAAATACCAGTTCCTAAAAAAAACCATGCGTAAACAGTAACGTGCTTGTGATTTTTACCTTTCGCGATTTTAAAATAACCCCAGATACCAATCAACGCTACAATGATATCTGTTATGGTAGTAACAGGTTCATCAACACGTAAACCAAATAGTTCGATGCTGGGATTTTGTAAAGGGTTTACTACGGGAGTTATCATTTTGCGAACGCAAATATACTAAAAATGCAGGACGCATTGAAACAAGCCTAAATCATCGAATGATCCCGGAGTAACAATAACATTTTCCTTTATTTTCTTCTTCATTAAAGCACTTTTTGTTGCCTCACCCATTGCAACAGCTTTTTGGTTGGGAGCAAGCTTATTCTTCTCGAAATAAGCTTCAACATTACTCGGGCTGGTAAAAATTATAATTTCAGTATCAGAAGGGATTTCCAAACTGTGTTTCAATGTAGCATACACCACTAAATCGATGGCATTATCTCTTTTTGGAAATTGCCATTGAATAGTTTGCATACTTTCACGGGCCACCGGAAATAAAACTTTTGCGCTACCCACTTTTGCAGCAAATTGCTTACCTACTAATTTAGTATCCGTACTTTGTCCAATAAACTCTGCGCGATGTCCGAAAGCTCTTAATTCATCAGCTGTAGCTTTACCAACACACGCCATTTTTACATTTCCAATTTCCGGCTTCTGATTAAAAAAATACTTTACAGAATGCTTACTGCTAAAAAAAATCCAATCCGTTCTTGGTAAAAATTTTATAGTAATTTGCTTGAATTCAATTAAACTTTTTCCTTCGATTTCGAAATTCAAATTCTTTAATGCTCTTGGCAAATAATCCTTATCGCGCAAATCACGAGTGATGAAAACCTTTTTAGGCTTCATGTTTTGAATGTGTTCAACAATTCTCTCAGGTAAATCACCCGTGTTATAAGTTTCAAAAAACAATTGCTTTGGTTGCGCATTCCAAGCGGTTGCCATGCTAATCCATACTTTAAATTTGTAACGGTCGTCATGGTCCATTTCGTTTTCACAATACACTCCAAGTGGTAAAGAACATCCGCCATCAAATAAATTTAAAATGCGTCGCTCGATATTTGTTTTGATTAAAACATCTAAGTCGGTTATTTTATCGAACAAATCTAATAGCTTATAATTATTTTCTTTTATCTGCCACGCTAAAACCCCTTGTGCGGGAGCAGGAATAAATTCGTAGGGCGATAATCTTTCTACGTGAAAATCATCCAAATCAATTTCTAAACGAGCGACACCTGCAGCTGCAATTAAAATCGCATCGTATTCTTTATCAGCTAACTTTTTAATTCTTGTAGGAACGTTTCCGCGTAAATCTTTTAATTCAACATCGGGCCTAAAGGCCAATAATTGAGATTTGCGTCTTGCCGATGAAGTACCAACAATTGCATTTTCTTTCAAAGAAAATTTCTTGCTGTCATCAACTGATTCTGTTCTGATTAATAAAAGTTCTGATGGGTCTTCGCGTTGAGAAACACCTGCAACAATTAATCCCTCCGGACTTGTTGTTGGTAAATCTTTGTGAGAATGTACTGCAAGATCAATAGTACCGGCTAATAATTCTTCTTCTAATTCTTTTGTAAAAAAACCTTTTCCTTCTAATTTATCAAAGGAAGTATTCCATTCTTGTGTACGGTCGCCTGAAGTTGAAATAATTTTAATTTCTACTTCGCATCCGTTTTTCTCCAATAAACTTTTGGTATAGTTAGCTTGCCATTGCGCTAAGTCACTTCCCCGCGTTCCTATTACAACTTTCATGCCTGCTCCTTATTCAACAAAACATCCTTTGCTGTTTTCATTGCAACGGCGTTATATTTTTTCTCAACGTAGCTCAAAACTTTATCAAGCACTTCTTTACTTTTATCGTCAAGTGAATTCACTTCTTTTAAAAACACTTCGTTCAACGCTAAATCCTTAATAGCCTTTACTTTTTTTGGAATTTCTCCAAATGCTAATTCAACTTTACGTTCGTGATACAAAGTTTCAAACTCTTGCAATTTTGTATTTATGATTGCGCTACACTTACTAATTTCATTATGGCGCAATTGAATATTTTTTTCTGCTTGTGCTTTTAATGAATTAATGTTTATGTAATGAATACTATTGTTTTCTAATACATCATTATCCACATCGGCTGGTAAAGCTAAATCAATAATAACTTTTTTATTTGTATCGCCGGCTAAAAGCTGAGCATAATTTTTTGAATTGATAATTGCTTCGGTAGAACCTGTACAAGTAATCAAAACATCAAAACCTTTTGTGTAATTATTTAATTCCTTTAAGTCGTAAAATTTAGCGTCCAATTTAATCGCTAATTTTTCAGCATTACTAATTGTACGATTAAAAATTGTGAAGTTCGCGTACTTATGTTTTTGCAGATAATTCGCCATTGTTGTATTGGTTTCGCCTGAACCAATCATTAGAATACGTGCGTCATTTTTAATTCCTAAATCACGCAACTGACGATAAGCCAGAGACACAATTGAAACAGGATTCTTTGCAATTTCTGAATTGGTAAAAACATCTTTCGCTGTTTCGATAGTATGCTTTACAACCATTCGAATAAAATCTCCGGTTAAACCAAGTAAATTACAGAATTCGTATGCTTTTCTTACTTGAGTAATAATTTCTCTCTCTCCAACTACAAGTGATTTTAAAGAAGACGCCACTTCGAATACGTGCGCAACTGCTTTATCGCCTTCGTAAATTTCCGCTTTTGCAGAAAGTAATTCGAGCGTTGCTTCGTCAATATGAGAATTGATAAAGCTCAATAATCTCTTTACTGATTCTATATTTACTTCCTCTTCTGTACAAACAAAAAACTCAACACGATTACAAGTGCTGAGTAACATTAACTCCTCAAATCCGAAATTAATTTTTAATGCACCTAAAAATGTACTTTGAACCTCTTCGTTTAAATGTAATAAGGCCAGCTTTTCGAGAGGTAAATTTTTGTGATTAAACGATATGACTTTGAAGTGGCTCAATTGAATGCAAATATCGCGAATTATTGACTTTTTTTGTCATAATAGTGTCATAAAGCCTATTTAGACAGGCTATAAACACTGATTGTTATCACAGAGATTTATGACTTATTTCATATACTCTGAAAGTAAAGAGGAAATGCTCTTTAGAAAGTAAGTGAATTTATTTTGTGTCGTAAGCCCACTTTAACCAGATAGAACCCCAGGTAAAGCCGCCGCCAAAAGCAGAGATAATTAAATTATCACCTTTCTTTAATTGCTTTTCGTAATCCCACAATAATAAAGGAATGGTTCCTGCAGTAGTGTTGCCGTAACGTTCGATGTTCATCATAACCTTCTCCGGACCTACACCCATTCTATCAGCTGTAGCATCAACAATGCGTTTATTAGCTTGATGAGGCACCAACCACTTAATATCGTCAGGTTTCAAATTATTTTTTTCAAGGATTTCAGCACTTACATCAGCCATACCTTTAACGGCAAATTTAAATACAGCTTGTCCTTCTTGGTAAACATAATGCTTACGCGCATCAACTGTTTCGTGACTTGGAGGTAAAACAGAACCACCGGCGTGCATGCATAAATAATTTCTTCCGGCACCGTCGGCTTTCAAAATAAAATCTTTAACGCCTAAATCTTCTGTAGTAGGCTCTAATAAAACTGCTCCGGCGCCATCACCAAAAATAATACAAGTTGCGCGATCACTATAATCAATTATTGATGACATTTTATCGCCACCAATTACTAATATTTTTTTATAGCGGCCTGTTTCAATAAATTGTGCGCCCGTTGCTAATGCGTAAATAAATCCTGAACACGCTGCAGACAAATCGAAACCCCAAGCATTTTTTGCGCCAATTTTATCACAAATAACATTGGATGTAGAAGGGAAAGTGTAATCGCCGGTGATAGTTCCAACAATTACCATATCTAACTCTTCTGCTTTAATACCTCGCTTTTTTAATAATTCTTCAGTGGCAACAATACACATATCTGAAAGGCCTTTTCCTTCGCCTTTTAAAATGCGGCGCTCTTTAATTCCTGTGCGAGACATAATCCACTCATCGTTGGTATCAACCATGGTAGAAAGAATTTCGTTGGTTAAAACGTAATCCGGTACACATCCGCCAACTGCTGTTATTGCTGCTTTAATCATTACTGAAATGCTAGTTTAATTTTTTCGCTTAGATTAACATCCACAATCTCTTTAGCTAAAATCAACATGTTTTTAAATGCTAAAGGTGTTGAGATTCCGTGTGCGATTAATACGTTTGAATTTATTCCGAGAATTGGAGTGCCTCCGTAAATTTCATAATTAAATTTATCGAAATACTCGTTAGCAATTTTGCGTTTGCGCATCATAGTATAAAATGCTTCTGCTAATTTTAACACTACATTACCTGTGAAACCTTCACAAACAATTACATCAGCTTTATCATTAAACAAATCGCGACCTTCAACGTTTCCCACAAAATTAAAATCTTTCGAGTCTTTCATTAAATTATAAGTGGCTTGTGCAACCAAACTTCCTTTTTCAGGCTCTTCACCAATATTCAACAGAGCAACTTTTGGATTCTCAATTTTATAAACTTCTTTTGCTAAAATAGAACCTAAAATTCCGAATTGATATAACACATCCGGTTTACAATCGGCATTTGTACCAACATCTAAAATCAATCCCCATCCGCCGTTTTCTTTTGGTAATGGATTAGCAATGCTTGGACGAATAACACCCGGAACTGCTTTTACAGAAAACATGGAGCCCACCAACATTGCACCTGTGTTACCTGCACTAGAGAACGATTGAATTTTTTCTTCTTTCAATAATTTAAATCCGATAGCAATACTGCTATTTGGTTTTTGAGCTAATGCCTTTGTAGGATGCGCGCCCATCTCTAATGTTTCGGTTGTATGTACAAACTCGAAACGAGTTAAGTCTGCCTTTTGCTCAGTTAAATATTTTTTTGCTGCAACTTCATCGCCAATTAAAACAATAATTGCAGTTTCGGGTAATTCTTTTGATGCCATGATAGCACCATCCAAACAATTTTTTGGAGCAAAATCTCCACCCATAATATCGAAGCCAATTTTCATTTTCAAACAGCTGCTTTTAGAAAGGCTAAAAAAACAAATTTAGAAGTAATAATACAACAATAAACAGCTAAAGTTATTAAGAGGTTGTTTAAAAATGAAAGCTGTAGTTAGGTTTGATTTACAGACACTTAAAGCAGCGTTATGGATTTACTTCAGAAGTGAATTTTACTTTTATTTGGGAGCCGCCTTCGTTTAAAAACTCTACCTGACCATCAATTTGCTCGGTTAGCGAGTGAATTAAAGAAATTCCAAGCGTCTTTTCTTTTTGATCCGATTGAATTTTTTCTTCAAATCCTTTGCCGTTATCGCTCACACTAATATAAACCACTTTACCTTTTGTTGAAACGTTTACTGTTATTTCAGGGTTCGGATGATTGGTTGAGAAAGCATGCTTAATACTATTTGTTACAGCTTCGTTTAATATTAAACCAATTGGAATTGCTTTATTAATCGACACCTCAACATCATTATACTGTTCAATTAATTTTATTCGCCCTGTAGAGTCTAAACTATTTAATAATTCTTTACAAAGCGAAAAAGCATACTTATCCAGCTTAATTTTATTTAAATCAGTATTACTGTAAAGCATGGTGTGAACTAACGACATGCTAAGAATTCTGTTTTTACTTTCGTTAATTAAATTTTTAGCTTCAGTGTTATTGGTAGAATTAGCTTGCAGATTTAATAAGCCTGTGATAATTGCCATGTTGTTTTTTACACGATGATGTACTTCCGCAAATAAAACTTCCTTTTCTTTTAGCGATTGGTTTAATTTTACCTGAGCTGCTTTTTCAATCTCAAGGTGACTTAATATTTCGGAGTTTTGAGTATAAATTAAACGGTTTAACATAAACGTTAAAACAGCGGTGCAGATGATTGAAAAAATAACATCATAATACCACAACACATACAATACTTCGGAAGAGATGTTTGTGTTCTTTATTTGTGGAAAATCAAACACAACCGAAACAATAAAAAATATCAATGAAATTGCGAAGTGAATAATGGTGAACTTATCTTTTACTGAAGGGTTATTCAAGAGAACAACTGTTACAGTTAACGGAAAATAAAAAAGGTAAGCGCCGGCTTCAAACGGATAATACTCATTTACAAAGAACAACGAAATATTAATGTAAATAGTAAATACAAAAACGGACCAGTTGTATTTATGCAAGTAGTTTAAATAAAGACTTGCAAAAGCCATGACCAAAAAAGTAACTTCGGGAAGTAATGGATAATCGGATTTTAAAAACACAGCATTAGTCGATCCTAATACCAAGAAAAAAATAACAATTAAATTAAAGATGTTGAGTGTTCTTACCTTACGTTGATCATGAAAACCAAGAGAATCAGTAATGCCAATATTGCTAAGTTGCCTGAAAAAGTGCTTCATAAAGTACGTGGCAATGATAGTTATTTATTTCCGCAAATAAAAAAAGCATCCCAATAACGGAATGCTTTTAAAGTAAACAAATTGTAAAATTTAAGCTGTTGCTTTTTCCATTACAACTTTTCCTTTGTAATATAATTTACCTTCAAACCAATGAGCACGGTGCATCAAGTGGGCTTCGCCGGTTGTAGTATCTTTTGCAATAGTCATGTGCGGAGCTTTATATGTAGCACGACGTGAATCTCTGCGTGAGCGCGATAGTTTTCGTTTAGGATTTGGCATGGTTTCTTATTTTTTAATTTTTATTAATCTTTAATTTATTCAATTTCTCCCACATGGGATTT